>JBFWZG010000135.1:0-9492 GCA_050185515.1 Reyranellaceae bacterium | reverse complement strand
ACTCGCCGGCATAGACGACCTGGCCGTCATGCGGGGCGACGATCGCCGCCTGCTGCCTTGTTTCAACCACAATTCCCCGCGCCGGTTGTCCCTGCGCGTCCGTTTCCCCGAAACGTCGGAACACCGCGCCGCGCGCCGGCAGCGGCAGCTTGCCCTTGGTCGCGGCGAAGGCGAGGCTGAGATGGCCCGGCGGCGGCGCCGGCGGCTTGCCGGCCACCGCGTTCTTGCGGCGCTCGGCCTCCTCGCGCTTCTTGCGGTCGGCATCGAGCTTCTCGATCAGTTCGCGCAGATCCTCCGCCTGCGCCGCCAGCTTCGAGGCCTGCCGCGCGCGCTCCTTCGCTTCGCGCTGGCGCTGCTGCTCGACCCGCGCCTTTTCGCTGAACAGGGCCTCCAGACGCTGACGCTCGCTTTGCAGCGAGGCGGTGGCGCCGCGCAGCTGGGTGGCGTTCCGCTCCGCCTCCTCGCGCAGCGCCGCCAGATCCTCGATCTCGGTGCGCAGCTTCGCCGCCTCCTGTTCGATGCGCGGCACCATGGCGCGCAACAGCAGGCCGGCGCGGATCGTATCGTCCGGCGCGCCAGGCTGGGCCAGAAGGGCTTCGGGCGGCCGATTGGCCAGCCGCTCCAGCGCGCCCAGCAATCCCGCGAGCTGACCGCGGCGGGCGTTGAGCGACGCGGTGCGTTCGCTGGTCAGATCGTCGATCTCGCGCTTGCGGCGCTCCAGCCGCGCCAGGGCAGCCTCGCCGGTCTGGACCTGCCGCGCGGCGCCGATCAGCTCGCCGCGCAGCCGCTCGACCTCGCCGCGGATCTCCTCGGCTTCCCTGGCCGCCTGCGCGGCCCGCTCGCGTTCCGCCTCGGCCTGGCGCTCCACCGAGTCCAGCTTTGCCGCCGGAGGCGTCGATTGCTGGGCGCTGGCGGCGGCGCCGCACAGAGCGAAAACCGCGCCCAGAGCCAGGCGCCGTATGACGGCAGACGTTGCGTCAGGCCCGCGCACGGAGGTCCTGGCGCGAGGCGTGCGCATTGAGCAGCGACCTGCCGGTCATCTCCGCCGGCTGGGCAATGCCCATCAACGCCAGCATGGTCGGTGCGATGTCGGCCAGTCTGCCGTCGTCGATCGCTTTCACGTCGGGCGGACCGTTGACCAGCATGACCGGCACGCGGTTGAGCGTATGCGCGGTATGCGGCTGATCGCTCTGTGGATCGAACATCTGTTCGGCATTGCCGTGATCGGCGGTCACCAGCATGACGCCGTCCTGCCGTTCGATCGCCGCCGCCAGCCGGCCGAGACAGGCATCGACGCATTCGACGGCCTTGATGGCGGCGGGAATGTTGCCGGTGTGGCCGACCATGTCGCCATTGGCGTAGTTGACGACGATCAGATCGTACTTGCCCGAATCGATCGCCTCGACCAGCCGGTCGGTCACTTCCGGCGCCGACATTTCCGGCTGCAGATCGTAGGTGGCGACCTTTGGAGATGGCACGAGGATGCGATCCTCGCCCTCGAACACCCGCTCGTCGCCGCCGTTGAAGAAGAAGGTGACGTGCGCGTACTTCTCCGTCTCGGCGATGCGAAGCTGCTTCAGGCCAAGACGCGAGACGATCTCGCCCAGGCTGTTGCGCACGGTCTCCGGCGGAAACAGCTGCGCCATGAACTGGTTGAGTGCGGCGGAGTATTCGACCATGCCGAGCGCGGCGGCGAAGCGCAATTGGCGGCGTCGGTTGAAGCCGTCGAACATCGGATCGAGCAGCGCCGTGAGAATCTCGCGCGCCCGGTCGGCGCGAAAATTGCCCATCAAAATGCCATCGCCATCCTTCATGCCGGCGAAATCGCCGATTCCCGTCGGCAGCACGAACTCGTCGGTCTTGCCCGACTGATAGCTCGCCACGACGGCGTCGTCGGCAGTGGCGGCGTGGATGCCGTCGGCCAGCGTCATGACGTCATAGGCCAGCGCCACGCGATCCCAGCGCTTGTCGCGATCCATGGCGTAGTAGCGGCCGCTGACAGTGGCGATACGCGCTCGCGCGGCCCCGGCGATGGAGTTCTCGAATTTCCGCAGATAGTCGCGAGCGCTCGACGGCGGCGTGTCGCGGCCGTCGAGGAAGACGTGCACGGCGACGTCGATGCCGGCGTCCGACAGAATGCGGGCCAGCGCCGCCAGATGGTCCTGATGGCTGTGCACGCCGCCGGGCGAAAGCAGCCCCATCAGATGGCAGTTGCCACGGGTGCGCTTCAGCGTCTCGACGAAGCCGAGCAGGGCCGGATTGCGCGCCAGCGAGCCGTCGGCGATCGCCGCGTCGATGCGGGGCAGGTCCTGCATGACCACCCGCCCGGCGCCGAGATTCATGTGGCCGACCTCGGAATTGCCCATCTGGCCGCTGGGCAGGCCGACATGCAGTTCCGAGGCGTCGATCAGGCCCATCGGCGAGGTCGCCATCAACCGGTTCAGGTTGGGCGTCCTGGCCAGGGCGATGGCATTGTCGTCGGTCGGCGGAACGCGATGGCCCCAGCCGTCGAGAATGCACAGCAGGGCGGGACGCGGCCGGTGACGGGTGGTCGCTTTCGAACCCGGACGATTGTCGCTCATCGCTTTCGCATCATGGCTGGGTCGGTGGCAAGGGCGTTATAGGCGACGGCGAAGGCTTCGCCAATCGCCGCCGGACGCCCGTCGCGAACCGATTCGAAGCGATAAGGGCAGGTCAGTTCCTCGATCCGCACCGAGCCGTCATTGGGCACCTCGACGGCGCAGTAGGTGAACTGCGCCCGGTGGCGGCCGTCGATGTAGATGTCGTAGCTGTAACGGCCGGGCGGGTCGCCCGCCACGATGCACCAGGCGCGCGACAGCGTTGAACCCTCGATCAGCACGCGCAGCTTGGTCGTGGCCTTGTTGCCGTTCTCGACCACCGTTTCGGGCCCATGGCCCCAGTTGGTCGACGGCGAGGACAGAGTGAGAACCTCGGTCAGATCGGCCATGCGGTCCGGCCCGTCCACCGCCACCGTCCAGCCGAAGCACACCTCGTTCGGCCACAGCGGCACAACGTTGGTGCGCCAGATTTCCGGCTCGCCGCCGGGGTTCACCTTGTAGACGTAAGGAAAACTGCTTTGCTCGGCCGCTTCCGAACCCGGCTGCCAGCTCGGCAATTGCTGCGCGCCGGCCGACGCGACGGCCGCGGCGGTCACGAGCGCGGCGGGGGCCAGGCTGAGGAAGAAACGGAAACTGCGTGCCATATCGCCATCTTAGCGGGAGTTTTTAGGCGAGAATACGGCGTCTGGCCGGGCGTTCTGACGCGGGATCGTCGCCGGGGCTCAGGCCCGGTGATAGGGATGACCGGCCAGGATCTGCTGCGCCCTGTAGAGCTGTTCGGCCAGCATGCCCCGCACCAGCATGTGCGGCCAGGTCATGGCCCCCAGGGACAGGCAAAACCGGGCCTTTTCGAGCACGGCGTCGGCCAGCCCGTCGGCACCGCCGATCGCCAGCGCCAGCCCGGCTTCCCCCGAATCCTGCAGTTTGCCCAGCACCGCGGCCAGGGCCTCGCTGGAGAGGGGCTTGCCGCCCCCGTCCAAGGCCCACAGGACCGCTCGCGGCGGCACGGCCGCCAGCAGCAGTCGGCCCTCGGCCTCCTTCAACTCGGGGGCCGGCAGGCGGCGCTTTTCCTCCACTTCGATCAGGCTCAAGGGCCAGTGGATCCGACTCGCATAGTGGCGGTAGAGGTCGCGCTCCGGCGACGCCTTCGCCTTGCCCACCGCGACGATGGCAAGGCGCACCGTCTCAGGCCTTGGCGCGGGAACGCCGGGGCGTGGGCTTGGTCGTCCCGGCGGCCGTCCCGGCGGTCGTCTTGCCCGGTGTCTTGGCGGCGGCTTTGGCCGGATCGGCGGACGGCGCAGCGGGGTCCGCCGGCGGCATGCCCCACATCTTCTCGAGATTGTAGAGGCTGCGGATCTCCGGCCGGAACAGGTGCACGACAACGTCGCCGGCATCGACCAGAACCCAGTCGCCCTGGCCGCGCCCCTCGACGGCGGGGCTGCGATAGCCGGCGCTTTTCAGCTTTTCGATCAACTGCTCGGCCAGAGCGCCGACCTGGCGCGAGGAGCGGCCCGAGGCCACAATCATGTAGTCGCCGATGCTGCTCTTGCCGGCGAGGTCAATGACGACGATTTCCTCGGCCTTGCCGTCGTCCAGCGTGCGGACGATCAGGTCGCGCAGGGCGGCGCTGGGCGGGGTCGATTTCGAGCGGGCGATGGTCGTGTTCCTTCTAGCGGGCGCCGCGCGCGCGGCGGATTTCGGTGGCGGAGGCGGGATGCAGCCGGCAGCGCACGAAGGTCCATGCCGGCAAATCCGAATCGAGCAGTGCTGCGGCGTTCTCCGGCGCCAGCCGCGCGGCCTGATAGCGCTGCGCCGCCTTGGACTTCAACGCCGACAGAGAATAGGCAGGGCGGTCGAAAACGGCAATCGGCACGCTCTCGAAGATGTCGGTCCAGCGTTCCCAGCGCGGGATCTGGGCGAGGTTGTCGGCGCCCATCAGCCAGACGAAGCGCAGACGGGGAAAGCGCCGGCGCAGGGCGACGATGGTGTCGGCGGTGAAGCGCGTACCCAGCGCTGTCTCGATATCGGTCACCTTGATGCGGCGATCGCGCGCCACTTCGGCGGCGCGCGCCAGTCGCTCGCACAGCGGCGCCATGCCATCCGCCGGCTTCAGCGGGTTCTGTGGCGACACCAGCCACCAGATCTCGTCGAGCTGCAGCTTGTTCAGCGCGAGCAGGCTGATATGGCGATGGCCTTCATGGGCGGGATTGAACGAGCCACCGAGCAGGCCGATGCGGCGCGAGGCGCCGATGCCGAGGCCGGGTGGTTTCAGCATGACCCGCCGCTTGCCGGTCAGGGACGCGTCTGGCCGCTGCCGCGCACCACGTTCTTGTAGATCGTCAGTTCGGCCAGCCCGACGGGACCGCGCGCGTGCAGGCGATTGGTCGAGATGCCGATCTCGGCTCCCATGCCGAACTCGCCGCCATCGGCGAATTGCGTCGAGGCGTTGTGCATGACGATGGCGCTGTCGACCCGCGCCAGAAAGCGGTCGGCCGTCGCCTGGTTGGCGGTGACGATCGATTCGGTGTGCTGCGAGCCGTAGCGCTCGATATGGTCGATCGCGGCATCGACTCCGTCGACCGTGGCCACGCTGATGATCGGCGCCAGATACTCGGTGCGCCAGTCCTGCTCGGTCGCGGGCTTCACCCGGTCGTCGATCTTCTGCACCTCGGCATCGCCCCGCACTTCGCAGCCCAGTTCGAACAGCCGCGCCAGGATGGCGGGCAGATGGGTCTTCAGCGCCGACCGATCGATCAGCAGGGTCTCGGCGGCGCCGCAGACGCCGGTGCGTCGCATCTTGGCATTGGCGACGATCTCCACGGCCATGGCACTGTCGGCGTCGCGGTCGACATAGACGTGGCACAGCCCGTCATAGTGCTTGAGTACCGGCACGCGGCTTTCGGCCGTGACCCTTTCGATCAGGCTGCGCCCGCCGCGCGGGACGACCAGATCGATCCATTCGGTGGCGCGCAGCATGGCGCCGACCGCGGCGCGATCGACGGTCGGCACGAGCTGGATCGCGTCGGCCGGCAGGCCGGCCGCCTGCAGCGCCGCACGCAGGCGCTGGGCGATCTCGCGCGAGGAGTGGAAGCTCTCGGAGCCGCCGCGCAGGATTACGGCATTGCCCGATTTCAGGCACAGCGCGCCGGCATCGGCGGTAACGTTGGGACGCGATTCGTAGATCACGCCGATGACGCCCAGCGGCACGCGCACGCGCGAGAACCTCAGCCCGTTCGGCCGCTCCCATTGCGCGATGGTTTCGCCGACCGGATCGGGCAGGGCGGCGATGTCGTCGAGGCCCTTCGCCATCGCCTCGACCCGCGCGGGATTGAGTTCGAGACGGTCGAGCATCGCCGCGTCCAGTCCGCGCTCGCGCGCGGCCTTCATGTCGACGGCATTGGCGGCGAGAATGGCGGCGGCGTCGGTTCGCAGGCTGGCCGCTGCCAGGCGCAGCGCCTTGTTGCGCGTTGCGGCGGGGCTGGCCGCCAGCGCCCGCGCCGCCTGGCGCGCTCGGGCGCCGAGATCGGCCAGCAGGCTTTCAGCGTCCTGCGCGCTTTGACCGGCAACCGCCTGCAGGGCCATCTCTTCCTCCTACTCCACCACGAGATCGTCGCGGTGGATCATCTCGTCCCGACCACGGTAGCCGAGAAGAGCTTCTATTTCACCGCTCTTGTGGCCGCGAATGGTCCGCGCGTCGGCGGCGGAATAGGCCACCAGGCCGCGCGCCAGCACCTTGCCGGCGGCATCGACCACGCGCACCGGATCGCCGCGCTGGAACTCGCCGTCGACGGCGGTGACGCCGGCCGGCAGCAGGCTCTTGCCGGCGGCCAGCGCGCGGGCCGCACCAGCGTCGACCGTCAGCGTGCCCTGGGCGTTCAGTGCGCCGGCAATCCACTCCTTGCGCGCGGTGCGTGGGGTGGCGCGCGGCAGGAACCAGGTGCAGCGGCCGCCATCGAGGATGGCGCGCAGCGGGTTCATCGTCTTGCCCTGGGCGATCGCCATCGGGCAGCCGGCGCCGATCGCGATGCGGGCGGCGATCAGCTTGGTCACCATGCCGCCGCTCGAATAGCCCTCCGGCGCCTTGCCGGCCATGGCCTCGATCTCGGCCGTGATCTCCGGCACGACGGGCAGATGCCGCGCCTGCGGATCGCGCCGCGGATCGGCGGTGTACAGCCCGTCGATGTCGGACAGCAGCACCAGCGCATCGGCGGTGATCATCTGCGCCACGCGGGCCGCCAGCCGGTCGTTGTCGCCGAAACGGATTTCCGTCGTGGCGACCGTGTCGTTCTCGTTGATCACCGGCACCGCGCCGAGCCGCAGCAGGGTGCGCAAGGTGGAGGAGGCGTTGAGATAGCGCCGCCGGTCCTCGCTGTCGTCGAGGGTCAGCAGCAGCTGCGCCACCGTGATGTCGTGCCGCGCCAGCGTTTCCTGGTAGGCATGGGCCAGACGGATCTGGCCGGTGGCGGCGGCCGCCTGCTTCTCCTCCAGCGCCAGCGCCCCGCGCGGAAGATTGAGGTGCGTGCGGCCGACGGCGATGGCGCCGGACGACACGACGATGACCTCCGCGCCGCGCTGGCGCAGCAGGGCGATGTCGTCGGCCAGCGCGTCGAGCCAGGAACGCCGCATATGGCCGGTGTCCTGGTCGACCAGCAGCGCCGAGCCGATCTTGACGATGACCCGCCTGGCCTTGAGCAGGGGATTGGCCGCGCTCATCGTCAGGCCTTCCCGCGCTGCCGCCGCGCGGCATCGACGGTCTTCAACAGCAGGCGCAGGATGTCGGGCACGTTGCGGCCGGCGGCGCCGGAAACGACGTGCACCGTCTTGCGCGAAGACCTGGCCAGCTGCGCCCGTTTACGCTCGACCTCTTCCTCGGTCAGCGCGTCGATCTTGTTGAGCGCCAGTATTTCCTTCTTGCGGTCGAGGCCGTGGCCATAGGCTTTCAGCTCCTTGCGCACGGTGCGCCAGTTGCCGACGACGTCGTCCTGCGTGGCGTCGACCAGGTGCAGCAGCACGCGGCAGCGCTCGACATGGCCGAGGAAGCGCGTGCCCAGCCCGGCGCCTTCGTGCGCCCCCTCGATCAGGCCGGGAATGTCGGCCAGCACGAATTCCCGCTCGTCGACATGCACGACGCCCAGCTGCGGCGTCAGCGTGGTGAACGGGTAATCGGCGATCTTGGGCTTGGCCCGGGTTACCGCGGCGAGGAAGGTCGACTTGCCGGCATTGGGCAGGCCGACCAGGCCGGCATCGGCCAGCAGTTTCAGTCGCAGCCAGACGGACATCTCGACCGCCTCGCCGCCCTTGCCGAAACGCCGCGGCGCGCGGTTGGTCGACGACTTGAAGTGGGTATTGCCGCGCCCGCCATGGCCGCCTTCGGCCATGATGACGCGCTGGCCGATCTCGGTCATGTCGGCCAGCAGGGTCTCGCCGTCCTCGGCGATGATCTGCGTGCCCAACGGCACCTTGATGATGAGCGGCTTGCCGGCGCGGCCGGTGCGGTTCTCGCCCATGCCGTGGTGGCCGCGCTCGGCCTTGAAATGCTGCGTGTAGCGGAAGTCGATCAGCGTATTGAGGCCGGCGACGCACTCGAAGATCACGTCGCCGCCGCGCCCGCCGTCGCCGCCGTCCGGTCCGCCATACTCGATGAACTTCTCGCGCCGGAAGCTGACGCAGCCGTCGCCACCCGCGCCGGAGCGGATATGGATCTTGGCCTGATCGAGGAATTTCATCGTGGTGCCCGGAAGCTGTCGGTCGGGGAGAGGGCCGCCCCCCGGTAAAGCAACAGGGGGAATGGCCGGAACCATTCCCCCCGTGGAATTCGAAAAGGTGGAGGAGGTTACTCGGCCGTGGTCTTGGCACCCGACGGGAGCGGCTCGATGTTGACGTAGACCTTGCCCTCGGCCTTGCGGCGGAAGCTGACGACGCCGGTCTGCTTGGCGAACAGCGTATGGTCGCGGCCCATGCCGACATTGGCGCCGGGATAGAACTCCGTGCCGCGCTGGCGCACCAGGATGTTGCCGGCGAGCACTTCCTGCCCGCCGAAGCGCTTCACGCCCAGGCGCTTGCCGGCCGAATCGCGGCCGTTGCGCGAGGAGCCGCCTGCTTTCTTATGTGCCATGACGAATTACTCCTTGGAACCGGCAGCCGTTCAGGCGCCGACGATCTGGTCGATGCGGACCACGCTGAGGTCCTGGCGATGGCCGTTCTTGCGGCGATAGTTCTGGCGGCGCTTCTTCTTGAACACCAGCACGGTGTCGCCGCGCGTGTGCTCGACGATGGTGCCGGTGACCTTGGCGCCGGAAATCAGCGGCGCGCCGACCTTGTCGCCGGCCATCAGCACGTCGGCGAATTCGACGGTGGAGCCGGCATCGCCCGCCACGCGCTCGATGGTGATCTTGTCGTTGGCGGCAACGCGGTACTGCTTACCGCCGGTGCGGATGATGGCGAACATGGCGACAACCGTTTCGTTTGGCCGGACGCTGCCGGCTGGGCAAGGCAAGGGGCGGCAAGCTGGCCGGCCCCGGAAATCTCAGAAGCGCCGGACTATACTCAGGCGCGGCGCGAAGTCAACGGCCGCTAAGGCGCTGATCTTACGCGACTTTTCCGGGTCGATCCATGGCGATCGGGGAATCCCCGATATGGCGTCCCAGAACGCCGGAGCCGCCCACATCTTGGGTCGGTGTGGCCAAGGGGGCCGGTCGCGTCTCGCGCGGCCCGTCGGGGCCTGCCGTCCTTGCGACCCCGGACCTCGGCGGTTATAGTCCGCCGCCTTTCGACCGGGCCGCCAGCGAACGAGGCGGTTTTTGGCCTTGCATGAGCCTCTTGCGGAGAGGTGCCGGAGTGGTCGATCGGGACGGTCTCGAAAACCGTTGTGCCTTCACGGGTACCGTGGGTTCGAATCCCACCCTCTCCGCCA
>JBFWZG010000134.1:0-9609 GCA_050185515.1 Reyranellaceae bacterium | reverse complement strand
GTCTCGTAGTCCGTGGCCGGCAGCCCTGTAAAGAACACGGCGGGTGTCGTCAGTCCTTTTCGGCGGGCCCGCATCAGAACATCGAGCCCCGAACCCCTATCGAGTCGCCAGTCGAGGACCATGCAGTCGACCTTGCCGCCATCGTCGAAGTACTCGAGCAGAGCCGGTCCGCTATTGAACGGCACCACGCCGAAACCATGCCCTCCCAGCCCGTCGCTTAACTGAGCAAGATAGCTGCTGTCGTCGTCGAGAATCGCAAGCTGGGCGTCACAATCCGTCGTATGACGCAGGTTGGATGTCGCGTTTGGGAAATCCCGCCAGACAGGCGCTCCTTCCCCCTGTTGAGTAGTCATGGTTCGTCACCTCATAGGCTAGGACCCGGTAGGAACGCGAATGGACGTCGAGATACATTGAAACGTCAACAACGCATCTCGAATTCCAGTACCGCCACACCTTGCCGGGCGCTCGTTCGGTTTCGGCCATAGGTGGGCCAAGGACACGAGTTACTTCCTCCTGGTCCATTCCCACCAGCTTGGGAACATCCCCATCCTGAACGCCGGCGTCCTCCTTCTCGTCGCGCGGCTTTTCGCCGTCGTTGATTGTGGCCGCTTCTGGCCCGTCCCCGCGCCGAGACGGCGTTGAGGGCTTTTTCGCTGGCGTTGCCGCCGGCTTGGTTCGACGCGGCGCGCTCTCCGGCGCCGGCGTCGATACCGCAACTTCCTCTCCCCGTAGCTTGCGTTCGATGCCATTGACCAGCGAACACCCCGCGAGCATTCCGGCCACCACGGCCGATACGGTAAGGGTCGTCAGTCTGCTTCGCATCGCACACCATTGGTCGCCACCGATCCCAAGGACTCGTCCGCCACCCGACGATGGCGGTTGCATCCGGCGTCGCAGGCCACTTGAAAATACGTGGCGCGCGATACCTCTCCTCCCGGACCAATGGTCCGCACGACGCGGAACAATGGCTCCAGCCGACTTTGCTTCAATCTTTGCCCCAATAACACCCGTTGCCGGGCGTCGAGCATGTCGTCTGGCAGGAGAAATTCTGCAGAACCGGGATGTTTTCGTAAAGCGCTATCTCGCACTGCAACGTAGGACTATCCAAATAGACTGGCAGCACTACGTTCGAGCCCCAGATTGGTTGCGACTACCCCGCAATTATCACAGGCCTCCCGGCGCTCCTGCCCACTACGTGCGCGTTTGCCGGACGTTTGATCGGTCAATCGTGGCGTGATTGTGGCATTGCTCTGCTGCAGCGCGGAATCAGAAATGCGGCCTCGCCCTCAGGGTTGGAGGCGCAGTTCGTTCCTGCTCCAGACGATCTCGCCGGCATACCCCTGCAGCGATGCCATCGGCTGCGGCAGCCCTTCGATCCAATCGATACGATGGGGGACGAAGCCCCAACCGAGCAGCAACTCCGTCATCTCCGTCTCGCCGCCATACCGGGCAAGATGAAGCGGCTCGTACTCTGTCTGTATCAGTATATCAGGGCTCGCCGCGACGATTCCTTCAGCGCCTCGCAGCACATTCGCTTCGTATCCCTCGACATCCAACTTTATGTAGTCGATCGATGCTATGCGTCGTTGACGGCAGTATCGATCGAGCGTGACCTGGGGCACCGGGTCGCCGATCTCGTTCGCAAGCGCAACACGAGTCTCGCCAGGATTCGAAGAGTTGAAAGCAAGTTCTATATGGCCGTCGGCTGCGCCGACGGCGAGGTTCTCGACCGTCACGTTGTGCGAACAATTGCGGGCAACGTTGTCGCGCAGAAAGCTGCAAAGAGTCGGATGTGCTTCGAAGCAGACTGTCCGGCCGGCCGGGCCGACCTGAAGGCTGGCCGGCACCGCATAAAGTCCGATATTCGCACCTACATCGAAAAAGACCGCGCCCGGCTTTAATACCTTGTCCCAGAACCTAACGATATTCAGATCGCGCTGCCCGAATACCGCAGCGATGAACGAGGAGACATTGTTACGCGGCGATCGGAACCGACGCCCGCCGCAGGCGCTGAACTCGATGGTTTGCCCGCTTGCGATCTGCTCCCGCCATGTAAAAGCCATGGTGCGAGCTGCGAATGTCGCCGGCGCCTCGCGATAGGCTGGATATTGCCTGATCCAGCGAAGACGACCAATCATGGGACGCGGATCAAGATGCATGCATGGACCTTTCGATTCGAGGCGGCATAAGCCGAAGGCACAATGCAGCCATCGAATGCCACAGACGGCTAGACTTTTACCAAGTCGCACGCCGGCTTGCGCTGTGATCATTCATGGGCGACGCCGCTTTCCCGGCTGCGGCATTTATGTGGATGATGTCGCACACGCTACAATGGAGCGAGCCGGTCATGCGGTCGCATGTGTCAGATCGAGATTGTTTGGAGTTTGCGTTGCCATGACATGTTCCGTGACCGGTTTTATATTTGACGATCCGACAAGCCGAAAATGGGCCGACTTCAGATGAAGGTGCTGCACCTGAGCACCTTCGATGCCGGATCGGGCGCGGCGCGCGGCTCGTTGTGGCTGCACGAGGCCCTGGCACGGCGCAACGTAACGTCGTCGATGATTGTCGCCAAGAAGATCGGTGACGACGACTCCATCAAGGCATTGCCGGATCGATTCTCGCGCATGGCGGCGCGGTTGCGAATGCGGCTGGACGATTTTCCCACGCGACTCTACGCGTCGACTGAAGAGTCGTTCTGGACGCTTGGGCTGCTCCCCAGCCGCTTCGATCGGGTAGTGGAGAAGGCGGCCCCTGACATCATTCATCTGCACTGGGTTGGTGCGGGATTCCTGCCGATCGCGGCGATGAAGAGATTCTCGTGCCCGATCGTATGGACCCTGCGCGACATGTGGAGCTTCACAGGCGGATGTCACTATACCGCCGGATGCGAAAGATACCGCGAGGGCTGTGGCGCATGTCCGCAACTGCGCTCAAATCGACTCAACGATATCAGCCGTGTCGTGTGGCGGCACAAGCAAAAGCACTGGCGCGATCTGGATCTCTGGCTGGTGCCGATCAGCCGCTGGCTCGGCGAATGCGCAAGCTCCAGCGCGCTGCTAGGGCACTATCCGGTTGAAGTCATACCCAACGGTCTCGACGTTTCGACGTTCTCGGCTCTCGACAGGACCGCGGCACGATCGGCTTGGAACCTGCCTTCGAATCGTCCGATCGCCGTCTATGGCGCCATCAATGCAACCCAGGATCCGCGTAAAGGCTTCAACGAACTTATTGAGGGGCTGCGGGCACTGGGAAAGGAACAGCGGGCCCGCGATCTGCTGCTGTTGGTATTCGGCGACTTGCGCAGCGGCGACATGCCGGATTGCGGTATTGAAACGCGTCATGTCGGTTTTGTGGAGGACAATCGCCGGTTGGCGGAACTGTACGCCAGCGCCGATGTGGCAGTCATGCCCTCTCTTCAAGAGGCATTCGGCAAGACGCTCATCGAAGCAATGGCTTGTGGAACGCCCGTTGTTGCGTTTGATTCAGGTGGCCCACGCGACATCGTTACCCATTGCGTGGATGGGTACCTGGCAAGGCCTTTCGATCCCAACGATCTCGCCCGCGGGATCCTTTGGTGCCTCGACGCCGTTGCCGCCGGGGAAGGAATTCGTGCGGCCGCGCGGGAGAAAGTGCTGTCGGAGTTTGACATCGAGGTGGTAGCGACCCGTTATCATGCGCTGTATCAGCGTATCCTTGACCGATCGGCGAACGCCCTTTAAGCGACCGAAATCGTCCTGGAAACTCCTCATTCACGGCAGCGCGATCTGACCTGTTCTCAGTTGCCAGGCGAAGGTCGCTGCGCCGTTCCTTCGATAGCTTTCACGACCGCCGAGGCATTGGAGCTCAGCACGACAACCAGATCGCCCGGTGATGCCGCCGACATTACCTGCAGAACGGCTGCCTCTTCGGAAGGGGCCGTGGCGATGTTCGCCGGATCGACGCCGGCCATTTTCAGTCCGTCCGAGAGCAGCCGTGCCACTTCCTCGACCGATCTAATGCGCGGCCCGTTGGTTGTGCAGACGAACTTGTCGAATGAGCTCGCCGCAGCGGCGCCCAGTTGATGGAAATGGGATTCGAGTCGATTGCCGAAGCTCGTCAGAACCAGCCATCGGCGGCCCTCGACAGGTTCTGTCGCCAGAAAGCGGCACAATGAGGCGACGCCGGCCGGGTTGTGGGCATAGTCGATCAGAATTCGAAACGGCCAGCCCTCGATGAAGTTGCCGCGGCCGCGCGACTTTCTCCTGTCGGCCGTGAACGCTCTCAGCGCCCGGACAATGACCGAATCGTCCAAATTCATTGCCAGGCCAATGGCCGTGGCCGCCGTCGCATTCTGAACATTGAATTCGGCTCGTCCGCCGAAAGTGCATGGAATGTCGACGACGCCCAGGAGCGTTCGAGCGGTGCCGTCGCGCCACACGACAATCCTTCGCTCGACGCCGTCCCCGGAAAGCGTTACGCCCGGCCGCCCGGCCGTGACATGTGCATGGAACACTTCGTTCGACGGATCTTCCGCGAACCACCACATCACCTTGGCGCGGGCCGAGCCGGCCATCTCGACGCATAGCGGATCGTCCGCGTTGAGAACGACGGCGCCGCGCGCCGATCTGGCGACCACGGACTTGACCGATCCCATTTCCTGCCGGCTCTGCACGCCATCGAATCCGATATGATCGTCCGTCACGTTGAGAACGGCCGCAACGTCGCAGCGATCGACGGCCATCCCGTTGCGGATCAGCCCGCCCCGCGCCGTCTCGAGAACTGCCGCCGTGACCGCCGGATCGTGCAGCACCATTTCGGCGCCCGGTATGCCGGCGAGGTCGAAGCTAGCGACCTCGACGCCGCCGATGCTCACCCCATCGGTAGTGGCAAGCCCCACGCAATGGCCCGCTTCCTTCAACATCTCGGCGACCATCCGCGACGTCGTCGTCTTGCCGTTGGTTCCGGTCACCGCCACTGTCGGTACGCGCCCGTCGCCTCTGCCCGGGAACAGGTGATCGACGATGGCCGACACCACATTGGGCGAGCCCTGCGCTGCGATGTGCGGACGCAGTCCCGGGATCGCATTGACCTCGCAGATGGCGCCGCCATTCTCCCTGTAGGATTGGCCGATGTCCCTTGCCAGGAAATCGATGCCGGCCATTTCCAGTCCCAGGATCCGAGCGGCCCGCACGAACATGAGGCGATTGTCGGGGTGCAATTCTTCGGTCACGTCGAAGGATACACCCCCCATAGACATGTTGGCGGCGCCGTGCAGGCGCACCAGTCTGCCGCTGTCGGGAATCGACTCCAGGGAGAGATTCTGGCGACCGAGCTGGTTAAGCAGATCGTCGTCGATGGGAATGCGCTGCAGGAGATGCGACATGTAGCCGTCGATCCGCCTCGGATTCCGGTTCTCTCCGATGATCAACTGGCGAACGGTCTGCCTTCCGTCGCCCATCACCGATGCCGGCTCGCGCCTTGCCGCTGCCGCAACACGGTTGCCAAGCACGAGAATGCGATAATCCGCACCCGTGATCAGTTGTTCGACCAGGGCCGGACCATACCGCCGAACGTCCGCGAAAGCTGCATGCAATGCCCTTTCGTCCTGGACGCCGACGTGGACGCCGAGGCCGTGATCGGCGGCCGCCGGCTTCACGACCACCGGGTAGCCGATCAGCTTGGCTGCCCGAGCCGCGTCCGCCATCCGGCCGGCCAGGATCTGGCGGGGAACCGGCACCCCGGCATCCGCCAACAATCTGTTCGTCAGGTGCTTCTTCTTGGTCACGTCGCTGCCGAGCTTCGATTGCCCGTCAATGAGCGTCTCGTACAGCCATTTCTGGCGAGCGCCGTATCCGAGCTGCACGGTCATGTCGCCTGCAGCCACGCGGCGCCAGGGAATCCCTCGACGCGCCGCTTCGCCAACGACCAGCCTGCCGTTCGCCCCAAGATGGCATTGCCCGGCATCGGCGCGGAATCGGTCTCTCGCCTGCTGCGGCGAAGGCCGTGGCTGGCCATCCCTTTTCGATGCCAGGAACGCCGCAACCCAGGTGGCGGCCGTGCGTGCGGCAATCCTGCCTGCCAGAGGGTCGGAATGTGCGAACACGAGACAGACCAGGTTCTTCTGCTGTCCGCGCCGCACCGCCAGCCAGGCGTCGATCGGCGCGATGGCCCGATGCAGCATCGAGGCCAGGTTTCCGACGAGTTCCGGCAGCCGGGTCGAACCAAGCTGCGACATGAGATGTCCCGAAGGCAGGGCCAGCGCCTCGGAAAGGAACTCGCAGAGGCCGCCGATATCGCCCACCCGAATGTCGGCATCCGGAGGAATCTCCAGGTCGACGCGAACGACCGGCCGATCCGCATGCACGCTGGGGCCTTGATAGACCGTGATCCCCAGAAGGCGCAGGCTTGCAGCGTCCGTCATCTCAGGCGCGACCGAGAGGCGCACGCACCGGTTGCGAGCGGCAGGTCATGGTCGATCCAGCAGTGCGGCGCGAACGGCGGATTCGGTTGCCGTCGCGTCAGTTGCGGTGAGATGCACCCGGGAATGCCGCCTGAGAAGATCGATAATGGCCGCATCGGCGCCCTCTGTACCGTGACCTGCGCCACGCGTTGCCGGTTCGCGCACCACGATCGATACTGCGCATCTGTCGAACGCCAGTCCCGCTCTGGCAATGTCACGACGGGAGAGTTGAACGATCGCGGCGCTGGCGGACGGATCGTGTATGGCGACGTTCGCGGCCATCGTTTGATCGAAGCTGCCAGCAGCAACCGTTCTTCCGCCGCAGCGAATTGCGCCGGGCATCGCGACGGACGGTGTGTGGCCAAGTTCGACCGCCATCGCCTCAAGGCGGCCGGTCAATCCGGGGGCCGGTCGATCACTGAGTATGGCGACGATCGGAATGCGTCCATCACTTCCGTCCGGAAACATGCTGTCGAGCAAGGCGTCCTCCGCGGCAAATTCCGGCATGCCCATGACCAGCCCGGGCGAGGGATTGATCTCGCAGATCTTTCCGCCCGTCTCGAGGTGGGAACGGGAGACGTCGACCGAAATATAATCGATCCCCGCCGTCTTCAATCCGAACACCCTTGCCGCCCTCTCCGTCAGCGCCCGATTGTCGGGATGCACCGTCGCCGTGACGTTCTCGTAGGATCCGCCGACGGAAAGGTTCGAGTGTTCGCGCAGCAGGACCCGCTGTCCCATTGCCGGAACCGAATCGATGTTCAACCCCTGTCGCTGGAGAACTCTGACGGCATTTTCGTCGATCTTGATCCTCTTCAGACGGGCGGAAAGATAATCGCTTCGCTCGCGGTTGGCGATCTGCACGAGACCATCGACGCTATGCACGCCGTCGCCCATGACCTGGGCCGGATCCTGCCGGACCGCCGCAACGAACTTGCCGTCGATGACCAGCAGTCGAAAATTGGTCCCGGGCACGTGCTGCTCGACGATGACGGTTCCGTACCGGCGCGCCTGATCGAATGCAGCGGCGACCTCCTCGTCCGAACGCAGATTGACGGAAACCGCCGTTCCGAAATCCGTCGTGGCCGGCTTGACGACGACGGGATACCCCAGCGTTCTGGCGGCCTTGAGCGCGGCATTTCGGTCGAGCACGGCCACGTTCCGTGGCGCCGGCAGCCCATTGCTGTGCATCACTTCGCAGGCAAGGGCCTTGTCGGTCGCTAGGCAGGTCCCGATATAGCTGTCGTCGCCGGTCATCGAATCCCTCGTCATGACTTGGTGGAAGCCATGGCCAAGTCGTACCGTTCGGTCGTGCAGGACCGCCCGGCTCCACGGGATGTCTCTCCTCTCGGCGGCATCCAGCTTTCGCCAGTTGGCTTCTCCGAAACCCACCTCCTGCCAGTGTCGTCGGAAGCGCCGCAATACACTGTCGACCCGGGCCGCCAGATCCGGTTCCGAGGCCGTCTCTATCCCCGCGACCGCTAGCGCAAAAGCTGCCCGGCCGGCGCTGGCTGCAAGCGCTGAATCCCGATGATGTACTGAGACGCCATCCCGGGAGTTCGGCGACGTCAACAAATTCACGTGCTGAATCGCCGGCTGGCCGCAGATGTGAGCAACTGCTCCGGCGAGCACCTCCACAAGCCTGTCGAGTGCCGCCTGAGCGTCATGCACATTGGAAAACCGGTCCAGTGGCGCGGTCGCGGCTGCGGGCTGCATGCTTGGCGTCGAAAACAGTCGCAGAGCGAGTTGCATCGCAAACGGCGCTCCGCCGGCGAGAACCGTCGGCGGCCAGTTGATCGCTAGTCGTGCACCCGGCAGCGGCGCCAGAAGATTTGGTCCAGACATCACGACGGCGTTCTGCAATCTCGGCGGCGTGGAACTCATCGTTGAGTCATCCTGGAACTCGGTAAAGCCACGAACTTTGCGGAGGCTCGCGCATACTCGAACCAAGATCGATCGAATCGCGGAAATCCGACTTGATGACGAGCGTGGACCGAATTGATCACACAGTAAAAGCGCGACCCGGGCAATTGGGAAGCTGGCCCATGTTCAACTCATCTTTTCTCTGGAGTTCGAAACCGCTTTCGGAGAATGCTGCATTCGCGCCTGATTGCAGGCGTCAGTATCAAATTTGCAACTGAACTATAAATCTGCATCCGAATGCATCTGACCTTCCCAGTCCACAGGCACGCGCGAGAACTGGCGCGAAAGCCGGCCTTGATTTCGGCCGATGGCACGCTGAGCTATGCCGAACTGGATGTGCTTGTCTGGCGGGCGGTTGGGTATTTGCGAGACCAAGGGCTGAGATCGGGCGACACGGCGGGCCTTGCCGTTCAAGAGCCCCTGCTTCATTTGCTGACGGCCTTGGCGCTCACGCGCATGGGGGTGGCCTATCACGCAATCCCCTGGGACGAGAGTACTGCAACCATCGAAGTCATGCAGCAGGCGTTCGGAGCGCGTGTCGTGGTGCGGTCGAGGAAGATTGCAGGACTGGATTCGCCACAGATCCCGGTCTCCATCGACCGCATCCGTGCGTCGAATGGTACTGCCGCTGGCGGTTTTGCCGATCATCCCGGCGGCGTATGGCGGTTTGCCAAATCCTCAGGAACCACCGGACGTCCCAAGCTCTTTGCGATCTCGTACGCCAACCTCGCTACCATGATGGCGCGCTACCGCATGGCAGTGCCGATCTGCGGCTCGGATGTATCTCTGGTCCTCGTTCATCTGGCATTCTTTGCCGCCACGAGACGCATCATCCAGGATCTGCTGGCCGGCGCTACTGTGGTGCTCCTGGACAGCACGGAACCGCCGCGGGTTGCCCGGGTGATTGCCAAGGCAGGCGTCAATCGGCTTTATGCCGGACCATGGCTGTTGCCGCAGTTGCTTGCCCATCCGGAGCTGGACCGCAGCTTCCGGGGAATATCGATCCTTGAGTCGAGCGGATCGACGATCAGCAGCTCGCTGCGCCGCGCGGTGATCGAACGGTACACCAGCGGCCTGGTGGTGAACTACGGCACCAACGAGTTGCATCCTCTTTCCACGGCACTCGGCGCCACCTGCCTCAGCGAGCCCGATACGGTTGGCTGGCCGGTACCGCGTGGCGAAGTGCAGATCGTGGACGAGGCGCTGCGACCGGTGGGCGCGGGAGTCGTAGGGCGAATCCGCGC
>JBFWZG010000133.1:5651-9674 GCA_050185515.1 Reyranellaceae bacterium | reverse complement strand
GCCGGCATCCTTCATCTCGCCGTGCTGGCCATAGATGCCCAGCAGGCCTTTCGTCGGATCGCGCCAGAACAGATGCGCACCGGCGCCCCTATAGAAGCGTCCGTCGGCCGACCCGGCAGCGCCATCGACCTGGATACCGAACTGCTGACCGATCGGCGCCGTCAGCGCCGCACCGGCAAATCCAGCGGCCCCATCGACTCCGCCGCCCTCCGTCTTCACGAAGCCGCCGCGGGCGTCGACCTTCGCGTTGACGCCCGAAACCGCCGGACCGCCCTGCTGGGCAACGGCAACGGTCGCGATACCGCCAACGCCGAGCGCCGCGGCGACGCCGGCGAGCACATTGCGGAACGTCTTCGCGCTTCCCTGAACCGGCACCAGCCGCCGTGAGGCGCGATCGACGGCGACCAGCGGGCGCAGCGGCAGGGCGTCCACGATCAGCACGCTGAGCGGCGGACGGTTGAAGCGGCTGCCGGTGCGCTCGGTTGCCCGATCGACCGCAGCGAGAACGGCGGCTGCGGCGCGCTCGGCATCCATACCCGGTTTGGCGACGACGTAGAGAATGCGCGCCACCGGATCGAGGAACACGCCGCGTAGCCCGGCGCCAAGCTCGGCGCGCGCTTCACGCACGGCATCGACCACGACCATGGCGCGACCGACGATGGCCGTCGGATCGAACAGGTTGGCCTGATGTTCGAACGGCCTGACCAGCTCTTCCAGCGTCCGGCTGCCGGCGATGCGGCGGGCGTCATGCTGGCGAACGACGATCTCGGCATCGAGGCCGGATGCCGCCAGGGCCTTCGCTGCCCCCTCTTTGAGGGCGGCGATCGGCGCGTCGCCGGTCAGATGCAGCACGACGCGCTTGCCGTCGCGATCGACACCGGCATGGAAGACCGGCGCCGGGGCATTCCTGAGATAGGACTGCAAGCTGGCGCTGAGGGAACCCGAGATTGTCATGTTGGCCCCAATTATAAATGCATTCTGTCTATTAGTAGCAAAGCGGCGCATTCGCTACAATAGATATGCTTTATGTGAATCGTCTTTCTTGCAACTCAGATCGCAATTTCCATCCCGAATGGCTTTCCGGCCACACCCGGCTGCGGAAAGGGCAAATCGCCTAGAACCAACCCTTTCTGCGGAACCAGAGCACCATCCCAATCACCACCAAGGCCATAACCCCTAACACCATCGGATAGCCAAAAGACCAATTCAGTTCCGGCATATTGAGGCCGCCGGCCGCCTCGGTGTTGAAATTCATCCCGTAGACCGCCGCGATGAACCCCAACGGCATGAAAATGGTCGTGATGATGGCCAGCAGTTTCATCACCTCGTTGAGGCGATTGGACGTGCCCATCATGTAAAGCTCCATCAGACTGTTGCACATCTCCCGATAGGATTCGATGAGATCGAGCACGGCAATGCTGTGGTCGACGCAGTCGCGCAAATAAGTGCGCGTCTCGGCGCTCAGCAGCGTCACTTCAGCGCGCATCATCGCATGCACCATTTCGCGCTCGGCCCATTGCACGCTGTGAAACGTGTACAGGCTACGTCGCAGGTCGTGTATCTGGCGCAAGGTCTGCGGTGTTGCACCCTCGAGAGTCTCATCTTCCAGTTTCTCGACCGAATCGCTGAACTGCTGCAGCAACGGGAACTTCCGGTCGATCACCAGGTCGACCAGTGCATAGACAAGATAGTCGATGCGCCGCGTACGCAGCCGCGCGCCGGCCTGCTGCAGTCGCTCGCGGATTGGCGCGAAGATATCCTCCTCGTGGTCATGGAAGCTGATGACGTGGTTAGCGCCGAAGAAAATGCTGACCTGGCGGGACCGCAGGCGCCCGTCGACCCAGCCAGGATCGTTCATCACCAGAAACGCCTGGTCGTCGAAGATGTCCAGTTTCGAGCGCTGGTTGCCGTGGAAAACATCCTCCAGCGCCAGCGGATGCAGATTGAACTTCTCGCCGAGCGTCTTGAGCATGCCGGCGCTGGCCCGTCCGGCGACGTCGATCCAGGTACGTTCCGGCGTCGACAGGTGCGAGCGGCATTCGTCGATCGGCACCTCGAAGGAAACTTCGCACTTGGTCTCGTCGTACTCGACGAGCGTGAAATGCAGCTTGCCCTCTTCGCCATCATGGCGACCGGCCAGCGTGCCGGGCGCGGTGCCCGGTGGCGTGTGGCGCTTCGTCAAATTATGCATGGCGCCGCGCTCCGATGCTCGATGCTGGCCTGGCCTTTTATCACACGATGATCCTACAGCAATATTTCCGCCCGCCGACATCTGGTGTTCTTTTTTTGAACATTCTCGGCCGCGCTGGTCAATCTATGGCCAGCGGATTGGCCACGCGTATACAGATGCGCCCTGCCGATAGGCTGATCGTGCTCGCGACGACTCTGGCACGGGACTTGCTGACGTGTGGTTGGGGGCCGTACCGCCCGGTGCGGCGCAGCGTCAGAGGAGTTCGCCATGTCCACGTTCGACGATCCGTTCGACAGTTCCGCTCGTCTCGGTTCGGGCTGTTCCTGCGGCCGCCACGCCAGTGAGGCCCAGCACGACGCCGAAGCCCGTCTGTCGGCGCGTCAAGCAGTGGCAGCCGACGACGATGCCCGCGTTTCCCGAGTCGTCGAGAGTGCCGTGATGCGCGCCATCGTGCCCGACGATGTCACCCGCCGGAACTTCCTGCGCGCCGTCGGCGCCGGCACGGCGCTGGCCGCCCTGTCGCAGGTGCTGCCGCTGGGCACGATCAAGGACGCATTCGCCCAGGGCGGCGCGCTGGAGAAGAAGGACCTCAAGGTCGGCTTCATTCCCATCACTTGCGCCACGCCGATCATCATGGCGCATCCGATGGGGTTCTATTCCAAGCAGGGCCTCAACGTCGAAGTCGTCAAGACGGCCGGCTGGGCCGTGGTGCGGGACAAGACCCTCAACAAGGAGTACGACGCCGCCCACATGCTGTCGCCGATGCCTTTGGCAATCAGCGTCGGCGCCGGCTCCAAGCCGATCCCCTACACCATGCCGGCGGTGGAGAACATCAACGGCCAGGCCATCACCCTGGCGATGAAGCACAAGGACAAGCGCAATCCAAAGGACTGGAAGGGCTTCAAGTTCGCCGTGCCCTTCGACTACTCGATGCACAACTACCTGCTCCGCTACTACCTCGCCGAAGCAGGCATCGACCCCGACAAGGACGTGCAGATCCGTTCCGTGCCGCCGCCGGAAATGGTCGCCAACCTGCGCGCCGACAACATCGACGGCTTCCTGGCCCCGGATCCGGTCAACCAGCGCGCGGTCTATGACGGCGTCGGTTTCATCCACATTCTGTCGAAGGAGATCTGGGAAGGCCATCCCTGCTGCGCCTTCGCCGCCAGCAAGGAGTTCGTCACCACCATGCCGAACACTTATGGCGCGCTGCTCAAGGCCATCATCGAGGCCACGGCCTTCGCCACCAAGGCCGAGAACCGCAAGCAGATCGCCGAGGCCATCGCGCCGCAGAACTACCTCAACCAGCCGGTGACGGTGGTCGAGCAGGTTCTGACCGGCACTTACGCCGACGGCCTGGGCAACGTGAGGAAGGAGCCCAACCGCATCGACTTCGACCCCTTCCCCTGGGAATCCTTCGCCGTCTGGATCCTCACCCAGATGAAGCGCTGGGGCCAGATCCAGGGCGACATCGACTACGCCACCGTCGCCAAAGAAGTGTTCCTCGCCACCGATGCGACCAAGCTGATGAAGGAGGCCGGCCTCAATCCGCCCGCCGCCACCAGCAAGAAGTTCACGGTCATGGGCAAGGAGTTCGATCCGGCCAAGCCCGAGGACTACATCAAGAGCTTCGCCATCCGTCGGGTGTAGCATGAAGGCGTCGTTGCCCGCCCGTGCGGCCCTGCTCTCGCTGCTGATCTTCGTCGCGCTCATGCTGCTTTGGCAGTTCGCGGCGCAGACCGGCCCGACCGGGCCCGCCGTCGACCCCGAATACGCGAAGCTGATCGGGGCGGCGGCGGCCGGCGGCGGCCAGAGCAGCGTGCCGACGCCGC
>JBFWZG010000133.1:0-5551 GCA_050185515.1 Reyranellaceae bacterium | reverse complement strand
GCGCTCATGCTGCTTTGGCAGTTCGCGGCGCAGACCGGCCCGACCGGGCCCGCCGTCGACCCCGAATACGCGAAGCTGATCGGGGCGGCGGCGGCCGGCGGCGGCCAGAGCAGCGTGCCGACGCCGCTCGACGTCGGCGCCAAGCTCTGGGACCACATCACCGACCCCTTCTACGTGCGCGGCACCAACGACCAGGGCATCGGGATCCAGTTGGCCTACTCGCTGGGGCGCGTGCTGATCGGCTATCTGCTGGCGGCGCTGGTCGCCATTCCGCTCGGCTTCCTGATCGGCATGTCGCCCCTGGTCTATCGCGCGCTGGATCCGTTCATCCAGGTGCTGAAGCCGATTTCGCCCCTGGCTTGGATGCCGCTGGCGCTCTACACCATCAAGGATAGCGCCATCTCGGCCGTGTTCGTCATCTTCATCTGCTCGATCTGGCCGATGCTGATCAACACCGCCTTCGGGGTCGCCGCCGTGCGCCGCGAATGGCTCAACGTTGCGCGCACCCTCGAGGTCGGCTGGTTCCGCCGTGCCTTCACCGTGATCCTGCCAGCCGCCGCACCGACCATCATGACTGGCATGCGTATCTCCATCGGCATCGCCTGGCTGGTGATCGTGGCCGCCGAGATGCTCGTCGGCGGCACCGGCATCGGCTACTTCGTGTGGAACGAATGGAACAATTTATCGCTGGCCAACATCATCACGGCGATCCTGCTGATTGGCGTCATCGGCATGCTGCTCGACCAGGTGCTGGCGCGCCTGTCCCGTCTCGTGACGTTTCCGGAGTAGGCCGAGCGATGACCGACAAAGCGCTCATCAGCATCGAGGGGCTGGGCAAGACCTACCCTGCCGCCGGCGGCGGCAGCACGCTGGTGTTCGAGGACGTCTGGTTCGCGGTCGAGCGCGGCGAATTCGTCTGCGTCATCGGCCATTCCGGCTGCGGCAAGACCACCATCCTCAACGCCCTGGCCGGGCTTGAAACGCCCAGCGCCGGCTCGATCATCGTCGCCGGCCAGGAAGTCACCGGCCCCAGCCTGGATCGCGCCGTCATCTTCCAGAGCCACGCGCTGCTGCCGTGGATGACGGTGGAAGGCAACATCGCCTTCGCCGTCAAATCGCGCTGGCCGAAATGGTCGCGCGAGCAGATCCGCGACCGGACGCGGCAGTTCATCGCGCTGGTCGGGCTGGCGGGCTCCGAACGCAAGAAGCCGGCGCAGCTTTCCGGCGGCATGAAGCAGAGAGTCGGCATTGCCCGCGCCCTGTCGATCGACCCCAAGATCCTGCTGATGGACGAGCCGTTCAGCGCGCTCGATGCGCTGACCCGCGGCACCTTGCAGGACGAGGTGCTGCGCATCTGCGCGGAGACGCGCCAGACGGTGTTCATGATTACCCACGACGTCGACGAGGCGATCATGCTGGCCGACAAGATCGTGCTGATGACCAACGGACCTCGCGCGCGCATCGCGGAGATCGTGGTCAACACCCTGCCGCGCGAACGCTCGCGCCATGACCTGCATCGCCATCCGCACTACTACCGCATCCGCAACCATCTGATCGAGTTCCTGGTCGACCGCTCGCGCAACTTCGACGTCGAGGTCGAAAGCGGCGGCCATGATCCGCGCCATCCCCGGCTGGTCTATCCCGGCCGCGCCGAGCCGGCGGTCGCTGCCGTCGAGCACGCGCCGGCCGACGACCCGCCGCGGCCGCGCCATCCGTCCCTGCAGGAGATAAGGAAATGAAACGGCAAGACGTGACCGAGATGATCCTCTCGGCCAAGCGCAAGAAGAAGCTGAGCTGGAAGGAGATCGGCAAGAAGATTGGCGGCGCCTCGCCGATCCTGATTACCGCCGCATGTCTCGGCCAGATGAAGTTCACTGCCGCCCAGGCGAGCAAGGCGCAGAAGCTGTTCGGCCTGCCGCCCGAGGCAGCGCTGCTGCTGCAGGAGGTGCCCTATCGCGGCTCGCTGCCGCCCGGTCCGCCCACCGATCCGCTGATCTACCGCTTCCACGAACTGGTGCAGGTCTACGGCACGACGTGGAAGGAGCTGATCCAGGAGGAGTTCGGCGACGGCATCATGTCGGCGATCGATTTCGACATGACCATGGAGCGCCTGCCCGATCCCAAGGGCGACCGGGTCAAGATCGTCATGAGCGGCAAGTTCCTGCCCTACAAGAGCTACTGATTCTTTCCGCGGAGAAAGAAAGGCCGGCGTCCTTCGCGGCGCCGGCCTTCCTGGTTCGAGGGCGGGACAGCGACTAGCTGACCTCTTCCATGATCTTCACTTCCGGCCGGCCCGCCATATGCGGGCCGAGTGCGGCGCCCAGCGTCTTGAAGTGGGTCGAGGCGCGGTGCGCTTCCAGCGCCGCCTGGTTCTCGTAGCGCTCCAGCATGACGTAGACCGTCGGATCGTCGGTCTTGTGCAGCACGTAGAGCTTGTTGCCCGGCTCGTTGGCGCGGACGGCCTTCTGCAACTCGCCCATGGCCTTCTCGAATTCCGCGTTGGCGCCCGGCTTGATGCGCAATGTGGCGATGACGCCCAGCATGTCTGTCTCCTCTTTGTCTGTTGGAAGTTGGTATTACCGGCGTTTGGCCGGACGATTCGGTTCGTGGCCGCCGATGTAGGAGCGGTTCCAGGTCGGGCTGATGATGATCTCGTTGATGCAGGCGCGCGGCGGCAGGCCGGCGACGAAGGCGATGGTGGCGCCGAGATCCTCCTCCTGCAGCATCCGGGCGCGGTCCTTCTGGCTCGGCGGCACCGGCCGGCGGTCCATGATCGGCGTCGCCACCTCGGCCGGGCATATGCAGCAGGCGCGGATGCCGTTGGCGCCCTCCTCGGCGTTGATCGTCTCGGTCAGCGCCGAAACGCCGAACTTGGAAGCGTTGTAGGCTGGCCCTGTCACCTTGCCGATGTATTTGCCCGCCCAGCTCGAGATGTTGATGATCAGCCCGTCCTTGCGTCTCCGCATCTGCGGCAGCACCGCCATGACGCAATACATCGTGCCGTTGAGATTGATATTGATGACCTGGTCCCAGCCTTCCGGCTTGACGTCGAGAAAGGTGCGCTGCGGCACGTTGAGCCCGGCGCTGTTGACCAGGATGTCGATCCGCTTGTGCTCTTTCAGTATCCCCTTGGCGGCCGCGTTGACGGCGGCGCGATCCGATACGTCGAGCGGCACGATGCTGCACTTGCCTTTCGCTCTGGCGATCGCCCTGGCCGTCTGCTTCAGCGCCGCCTCGCGCCGGCCCGACAGCACGACATGCGCGCCCGCCCTCGCAAGGTCGATGGCGCCGGCCTTGCCGATCCCTGTGCCCGCGCCGGTCACCCAGGTGATCTTGCCCTTCAGAGCCGCCATTCGTTTGCCTCCCATTTTGCCCGGATCATGCCGGCCGCCCGCCGCCTTGTAAACGTCCGTTCATGCAGCCCGTTCATGCCGGCCGCTTGCGCACCAGGTACTTGTGTTCTCCGTCCATCACCAGCTCGCCTGTCTGGTTGTGGATCGTGGCACGCATGACGACCAGCCCGGTGGTGCGGCCAGGCTTGAGGTCGGTGATCTCCAGCATCGGATAGAGCGTGTCGCCGACGTAGACCGGCTTCAGGAAGCGCGAGGACTGCTCGGTAAAGGCGATCAGCGAATCGCCCAGATGATGCGGGAAGATGCCGGCCCCGGCCGCCGCCTGGATCGCCACCTGCAGCCCGTGCGCCAGCATGTCGCGATGGCCGCGCGCCTTGCAGTATTCCCGGTCGTAATGGATCGGGTGATTGTCACCGGACGCCAGCTGAAAGGCGGCGAACAGCGCATCGGTCTGCGTGCGCGAGTTGATATAGAATTTCTGACCGACGGAAAGGTCCTCGAAATAATGCGCCGCGCCGAAGCTGTGATCCGCAGGCCGGAATTTCTGGTCGCTCATCTGGGCTTTCCCTTCCTCTGCTTGGCCGTCTACTCTGGCCTTCAACAATAAGCCAGCACAGGGAACGAGGAGACGCAAGAATGCGCGCCATGCAGATCGTCGAATTCGGCAAGCCGCTGCAGCTCAACAGCTACGACACCCCCAGCCCGCAAGGATCGGAGGTGCTGGTGCGAATCGGGTCGAGCGGCGTCTGCCACTCCGACCTGCATATCTGGGAAGGCTTCTTCGACCTCGGCATGGGCAAGAAGCTCGAAGTGATCAGCCGCGGCATGAAGCTGCCGCACACGCTGGGCCATGAGATCGCCGGCGAGGTTGCCGCCATCGGCCCCGACGTCAAGGACGTCCGCGTCGGACAGCGCTTCGTCGTCTATCCCTGGATCGGCTGCGGTACGTGCGCCGCCTGCACCGGCGGCGACGAACTGCTCTGCGCCACGCCGCGCCAGCTCGGCACCCGCCGCGATGGCGGCTATGCCGATCACGTCATGGTGCCGAGCTCTAAATACCTGGTCGACTACGGCAACGTGCCCCAGGAACTGGCGTGCACCTACGCCTGCTCCGGCATCACCGCCTACAGCGCCATCAAGAAGGCGCAAGCCACGCGCGGCGGACTGAAGAAGTTGCTGATGATCGGCGCCGGCGGCGTCGGTCTCGCCGGCGTGGCGGTGGCCAAGGCCATGTCGGGCGCCGAGATCATCGTCGCCGACATCGATGACGCGAAGCTGAAGGCCGCAACCGAGACCGGTGCCGATCGCGTCGTCAATCCCAAGGCGTCCGATGCCGTGGCGAAGCTGGTAGCCGAAGGCGGCGTTGATGCCGCGATCGATTTCGTCGGTGCGCCGTCCTCGCTGCAGTTCGCCGTCGACACGGTGCGCCGCGGCGGCAGCGTCACCGTGGTTGGCCTGTTCGGCGGCGACACGCCGCTCTCGATCGCCGGCCTGCCCCTGCGCATGCTGACGCTCCAGGGTTCCTATGTCGGATCGCTGGACGATCTGCGCGAACTGATGGCGCTGGTGCGCGAAGGCCGCGTGCCGGCTCTGCCCTTCTCCACCCGCCCCCTCGAAGGCGCCTACGATGCGCTGGAGGAACTCAAGGCCGGCAAGGTCGTCGGGCGGGTGATTCTGAAGCCGTGAAAAACTGTCATCCCGGGCGAGCGCAGCGAGACGCGGGACCCATAACGCCGTTTGCCAACCTGATTATCGTGCAGGTGGCATGATGGGTCCCGGCTCTCCGCCCTTCGGGCTACGGCCGGGATGACAGTTCTGTACTACCCCCCGACCGCGACGCCGATCGCCGCCAGGCCGCCGCGATAGATTCCCTCGACGATGCCCTTCGCCACGGCTTCTGGACCGACGGCCTCGAACTTGCCCGTCCATTCGACCGTGCAACCCTCAGTGCGCGGCACCACCTTGATGACCGAATGGTAGTCCTTCACCGGCAACGGGCCGGTGACGATGGTGTAGCCGTAGGTGCGTCCGGGCTCGTCGAACGTCTCAAGCGTTTCGACGATCACAGCGCCGGTCGGCAAGGTCAGCTTGCGGGTCTTGCCGCCGTCGCTGGCCTCGCATTGCACGCCGGGCATCCAGTCGGCCAGGCCCGTGAAGCTGCGGATCTTCTGCCACACCTTGTCGGCATCCGCCTTGTA
>JBFWZG010000132.1:0-9778 GCA_050185515.1 Reyranellaceae bacterium | reverse complement strand
CGATATACATGAAGCTCCGCGTCTGCTCGCCGTCGCCCCAGATCTCTATCTCGTGCCGTCCCGAGCGCTTTGCCTCGATCACCTTGCGGCAGATCGCGGCCGGCGCCTTCTCGCGTCCGCCGTCGTAGGTGCCCCACGGACCGTAGACATTGTGGTAGCGGGCCATGCGGGTGATCAGGCCGAAATCCTCGCGGAAGTGGCGGCACATGCGCTCGCTGAACAGCTTTTCCCAGCCATAGCCGTCTTCCGGCATGGCGGGATAGGCATCCTCCTCGCGCAAGGCGGTGACGTCGGCGGAGACCTGCTTGTCGGCGTTGTAGACGCAGGCCGATGAGGAGAAGAAGTAGCGCTTGGTTCCGGCTTCCTTCGCCGCCATCAGCAGATGGGTGTTGATCAGCACCGAGAGCATGCATTCGGCCTTGTGCGTCTCGATGAACCCCATGCCGCCCATGTCGGCGGCGAGATTGTAGATCTGCGTCGCGCCGGCGGCGGCCTCGCGGCAGGCTGCCGCCTCACGCAGATCGAGCACACGCTCGTCGACGCCGG
Source organism: Reyranellaceae bacterium (assembly GCA_050185515.1). GTDB lineage: Bacteria > Pseudomonadota > Alphaproteobacteria > Reyranellales > JAQSWP01 > JAQSWP01. The sequence continues at coordinate 9,232 of JBFWZG010000132.1, read as the reverse complement.
GATGGCGCTGGTACCACTCGCTCTTCGGCTTGAAATCGACGGAGCGGATGTTGCTCCGGCCCAGCTTCCTGAGATGCCCGACCAGATGGCCGCCGATGAAGCCGCCGGCGCCGGCGACCACCACCAGGCCCTGATCTCTCGATGATTCAGCCAACGGTCGATCCCCCAATAAAACGTTCGGCATATTAAACGTTTATGGGCGTTTTGCGAACCGCTTTGTCAGTTCCCGGGTGCAGCGATGATGGTCTCGAACTGATCGGCGATAGGCCGGATGGCGAAGGCCCGTTCGGCATAGGCGCGCGCGTTGCGGCCCATGGCAGGAGCGCGCGATGGCTCGTCGAGCAGCGCCAGGGCCGCAGCGACGAAGCCCGGAACATCGTCGGGCGCAACCACCGTGCCGGCGTTCTCGCGCACGACAAGCCGCGCGGCGAGGTTTTCCGCCGGCATGGCGCCCAGCACCGCCCGGCCGGCGGCGCAATAGCTCAGCACCTTGGACGGGACCGAGAAAACGCCCGCATCGAGTTCGAGCAGCGCCACGGCGACGTCCGCCGCGCCAAGCATGTCGGGCAGCGAGTCGTAGGTCTGGAAAGGCAGAAGCGTCAGGCGGTGGAGGCCGCGCGCCGCCTTCTCGCGCGCCAGATAGTCGGCGCCCAGCCCCTGCGACGCCACGATCAGCCGGCCGCGCGGTCGGGTGGCCAGTTCTTCGGCGAGGCGGGCCAGCAGCTCGGGATTGTGCTTGAGGCCGAGCGTTCCGGCGTAGAGAAAGCAGAAGTCATCGGCGCAGTCGTGGCGCTCCGACCACGGGTTCCGTTTCGGCTGCGGCGTGATCTCATCGAGCGGCGCCCAGTTCTCGATGGTCGAAATGCGTGCGGGCGTCACGCCGAGCGCCGTCAGGCACTGAATGAAGTCGGCGCTGATCGAGACCACGGCATCCGACTGGCGTAGACAGCGAGCTTCCTCGCGGGAGAGCCACCAGGCTGCGACATGGCCGAGCAGCTTCAGTCGCTGCGGCAGGATGCGGCTGGCCGCTTCGCCATAGAGGTCCTGAAGCCAGAAAACGTAGCGCGCCCGGCCTGCGCGAGCCGCTTGCAGGGCGGCGGCCTGGATGTCGGGCGCCCCGTTGCCGCAGATGACCACGTCCGGCGCCCGCTCGGCGATGCGCCGACGAAGCAGCCGGGCGTAGCGTCGCTCGGACGCCCAGCGGCGGAAGTAGCTGTATTTGGCCAACGGTGCGCCAAGACTGATCGGCGCGATCGAGAAGGCAGGCGGATCGTCCGTGCGACGTTGCAATGCGCCCTGCGGCGTCTGCATCGAATCGGAATAGCAGTGATGGACGGTGTGGCCGCGACGGGCGAGCTCGCGCGCCAGTTCGACCTGAAACGGGTGGCCCGAATAATCGTGCAGGACGATTTTCAGACCGTTTCCCGTCATGTCCTTGTCTGCCGCACGACGTACTCGAACAACTGGTCGAGGCATTGCTCGAAGGAGTGGGCCTCGGTGTCTATGACGAGGTCAGGATTCTCCGGTTCCTCGTAATCGGCCGAGATGCCGGTGAAGTCGGCGATCTCGCCGCGACGCGCCTTGACGTAGAGCCCCTTCGGATCGCGCGTCTCGCAGGTCGCCAGCGACGCCTTGACGTAGACTTCGGCGAAGCCGCCTTTGCCGGCCGCCTTGCGGGCGTGGTCGCGGCCGGCGCGGAACGGCGAGATGAAGGCGGTAATCGCGATCAGGCCGGCATCGGCGAACAGCGCCGAAACCTCGGCGACACGCCGAATGTTCTCCGTGCGATCGTCGGCGGAGAAGGTGAGGTCGGCGTTCAGTCCGCGACGTACATTGTCGCCGTCCAGCACGTAGGTCTGGTAGCCGCGCTCGAACAGGCGGCGTTCGAGCGCCATGGCGAGGGTCGACTTGCCGGCGCCGGACAGGCCTGTCAGCCAGACGACGATGCCGCGATGGCCGTTGCGGCGGCTGCGGACGTCCTTCTCGACCGTATGGGCCACGGCGGTCAGGTTGGTGCCGGCCTGGGTGCGCAGGCGGCGCTGGTCGGGAATGCCGTGCAGGTCGGCAATCCCGCCGCCGACGACGCCGGTTTCGTCAATCAGTGCGAAGCGACCGGTAGCCGGCATGTCGGCGTAGCTGTCGACGGCGACGATCTCGCCAAGGCGCAGACGCACATCGGCCAGATCATTCTGCTCGATGGACCGAGCATCGGTTTCGATGCCGGCCGGGCGGATGCGGGCGGCGATTTCGGTCAGTTGGGTCGGCACTTCGCTGGTGCCGATACGCAGACGCAGCGACTGGCCGACCACCAGCGGCTTCTTGGGCAGCCAGAAAATGCGCGCCTTGATCTCATTCGTTTCAATCGGCGCATTCTCGACATGGCTGAATAGGGCGCCCCGATCGGCGAACACCTGATCTTCCAGGGTCAGCCCGATCGACTCGCCGGCAGCGGCCTGACCGGTGGCGGCCGGCGCGCCGAACACCTCGATGCTGCGCACCCGGGTCTGCCGGTTGATCGGCGAGATCAGCACCGTATCGCCGACGCGGACTGAGCCGCTTTCGACGCGGCCGGCGTAGATCCGCTTCTCGCCGACGCGATAGGTATCCTGTACGGGAAAGCGGAAGGGCTGGGCGTCGCGCGGCAGCGCTGGCCCGAAACTGTCGAGCATTTCCAGCAGGGTCGGCCCGTCGTACCAATCCATCCGTTCGCTGCGGATTGCGATATTGTCGCCGTCGCGCGCCACCGCCGGCACGATGGCGTTGGGGGTCAGCCCGACTTCGCCGAGCAATACGAGGGCGTCGGCGGAAAGCTGGCGGAACTTCTCTTCCGAGAAATCGATCAGGTCGAGCTTGTTGACCAGAACGGCAAGCTGTCGCACGCCGAGCAGCGATAGCAGCATGGCGTGTCGACGAGTCTGCGGCTTGATGCCTTCGCCGGCGTCAATCAGCAGCAGCGCCGCGTCGCTCTCCGCGGCGCCGGTGATCATGTTGCGCACAAATTCATGGTGGCCCGGCGCGTCGACCAGCACGAACTGACGATTGGCTGTCTTGAACCAGACGGTGGTGGTGTCGATGGTGATGCCCTGGTCGCGTTCCGCCTGGAAGGCATCGAGGGCAAACGCCCATTCGATGGCCCGGCCGCGCTTCTTCGACACCGCCTGCAGCGCCTCCAGCTTGCCTTCGGCCAGGGAGCCTGTGTCGTAGAGCAAACGGCCAACGAGGGTCGACTTGCCGTGATCGACTTCCCCGACGATGACCAGTCGGACGTTCTGCAGTTCGCCGCTCATGTCTACATGTACCCCGCGCGGCGCAGTCTTTCGAAGGCGTCTTCAGACTCGTGGTCCATGGCGCGCCCGGCGCGCTCTGACTGCCTGGTGTTTTCCAGCTCGACGATGATCTTCTCGATCGTGTCGGCTTCGCTCGCCATTGGAAAGGTTATGTCCTTGTCGCCGAGCGAGCGGTAGCGCCGCCCATCCTTGGCCAGGTAGAGGTCGATGATCGGCATCTTCTCGCGCTGGATGTAGCGCCAGATGTCGATCTCGCGCCATTGCAGCAGCGGATGGATGCGCACATGCACGCCGGCCGGATAGTTGGCGTGGTAGAAGTTCCAGAACTCGGGCGGCTGGTCGCGGAAGTTCCATTCCCCGTCGACCGCGCGCGGGCTGAAAATTCGTTCTTTGGCTCGAATACTTTCCTCGTCGCGGCGGATGCCGGCGATGATGCCGCCGAAGCCGCGTTCGGCGATCATTTTCTTGAGCCCGAAAGTCTTGCGGGCCGCCGAGCGCGCGGCGGGCGGCAGGGTGGGGTCCATCTCCTCGACGGGCGGGCACTCCCCGACGATCAGATCAAGATCCCACTCCTTGGCGTAGCGGTCGCGAAAAGCGTACATCTCGGGAAACTTGCGGCCGGTGTCGATGTGCATGACCGGAAAAGGCAGCTTGCCGTAGAAGGCCTTCCGCGCCAGCCAGACCATGACATTGCTGTCCTTGCCGAGCGACCACAGCATGCCGAGCCGCGGAACCAGTGCCCTGGCCTCTCGGAAAATATAGATGCTTTGGCTTTCGAGCCTGTCGAGATGGTCCATTGACGCCTGCCGCGCTGCAACAAGGGCGGTAGGGATACACCAGCGAGCGGTCAAATCAAGCGAGGATTCGCCAGCCGCCCATACCCCTCCGACCACCAGGCGTTGCGCCGGCGCAGCACCTCGCCAAGGGTCAGGAATAGAATCTTCAGATCGAAACGCAGGGACCAGTTCTCGATGTAGAACAAATCGTGCTCGACCCGGCGCTGGATCTTTTCGATCGTGTCGGTCTCGCCGCGCCAGCCATTGACCTGGGCCCAGCCGGTGAGGCCGGGCTTGACCCGGTGGCGGGCTGCGTATTCAGCGACAGCTTCCTCGAAAGGAACGTTGGCCGCCCTTGTGCCGTTGGCGTGGGGCCGGGGGCCGACCAGCGACATCGAGCCGTTCAGCACGTTGAAAAGCTGCGGCAGCTCGTCGAGACTGGTGCGGCGCAGGAAAGCACCGAGTGGCGTCACGCGCGGATCGCCCTGTTGCGCCTGCACGATGCCGTCCGGCGGCGTCTCATGCACCAGCATGGTGCGGAATTTGTAGACTTCGATTAGCTGGTTGTTGAAGCCAAAGCGCGGCTGGCGAAACAGCGCCGGTCCCGGACTCGTCAGCTTTATAGCCGCCGCGATCAGCAGCATGAGCGGCGACAGAGCCACCAGCATCAGGCTGGCAAGCCCGAAATCCTCGACGCGCTTGAGCACCATCTTCTCGTCCGAAAGCGGCCGGTCGAACACGTTCAGCACCGGGACGTCGCCCAGCGAACCGAAGGCGCAATGCGTCAGCTGATAGCCGATCATGTCGGGAGCGAGGCGAATGTCGACGGGAAGGGCCCATAACGCCTTGAAAACGGCTATGATCTCGCTCTCGTTCGACCATGGCATGGCGACAACGATCTGGTCGATGCGCTGGCGTCGAGCGTCGGCAAGCAAGGAGGCAACGGTGCCGCAGTAGGCGACGCCGGCAACGTCCAATGCGGCCGGCGGCTGGTCGTCGTAGACACCGACCAGGACGATCTCGCGGTCGCCCTTTCGGCCGAGATGCTCGATCAGTCGCTTGCCGACCGGGCCGGCGCCGACGATAGCGACGGAGCGGGACAGGCGGCCTAGTTCGGACCAGCGCGTCAGCAAGGCTCGAAGCGCGACGCGCACCAGTAGCAGCCCGGCATAGCCGGCAACGAACCAGACAATGACCCAGCCTCGCGAAAAATAGGTCGAGACCTTGGCCACGAAGGCGGCGACGATCAGCAATGCCGCGACGACAGTCCAGGCTATCAGCGGCCTGGAAATCTGGCGAAACCAGTTGCGCCAGTGACGCTCCTCGTAAAGGCCAAAGAGCGGAAAGACATTGGCGGTCAGCAGTGCGGCGAGCACGATGCCTATGGCATAGAGGCCGTCGGCTTCGACGATGGAATCGGTAAGATAGATTTCGTAGGCTGCGATCGCGGCCAGGATTGTGGCGACGACATCAGCCAGCCTGAATCCGGTGCGCACCAAGGTCGGTGAAACTGGCCGTACCGAGTTCATGGTTCGATAATTCTCATATTCAGGGACCGAAGGCCGATCAGTTCGGTATTGCCACGTCCTGTCGAGCTAGAAAAGTAGATCAAAACTGACGTAAAATCAACAACATATGGTGGAATTTGCAGACTGGCCGCTATAACTGGCAATGTCTGCAACATCTAACGCCGCTTCGCAGCGAAATCGGACCTGATGGATCTTGCCCGGATTACTCCCCTGATTCTGACCTTCAACGAGGCGGAAAACATCGAGCGGACCCTTAGCGGACTGCGCTGGGCGCGACGAATTGTCGTGGTCGATTCGGGCAGCACGGATGCCACGGCCGACATCGTGGGCCGGCACGCCAATGCCCAGCTGTTCCGGCGGCCATTCGATTCGCACGCTGCGCAATGGAACTACGGGCTGACCGAGACGGGGATCGACAGCGACTGGGTGCTGGCGTTCGATGCCGATTACGTCGCCGACGACGCCTTTGCCGACGAGCTCGAAGCGCTGCCGGCAAAGCCCGAGATCGACGGTTACAGGGCGCATTTCATCTACTGCGTCGACGGTCGTGCGCTGCGCGGATCGCTCTATCCGCCGGTGACGGTGCTGTTCCGCCGCGAGCGCGGAATGTTCGAGCAGGACGGGCATACGCATCGGCTAAAACTCGCCGGAGATGTCGGCGACTTACGCCAGCGGTTAAGGCATGACGACCGCAAGAGCCTGCAGCACTGGCTGGCATCGCAGGCGCGCTACATGCGTCTCGAGGCCAACAAACTGCGCGTCCGAAGCTGGGGCGCACTGGACTGGCCCGACCGGCTGCGCAAACTGCGCCTCGTCGCTCCTGGCGCGATACTGCTCTATTGCCTGTTTGGACGGGGGCTCATTCTCGATGGCCGCGCCGGACTCTACTACTCGCTGCAGCGCATGGCGTCGGAGATCATCCTTTCTCTGACGTTGCTGCGCGACGACATGAGGGGCGGCGCCCCGTCATGACCGCCATACTCGGATTGAATGCCTTCCATGCCGACTCGGCAGCCTGCCTGGTGCTGGACGGCAAACTGATCGCTGCTGCCGAGGAGGAGCGTTTCCGCCGGATCAAGCATTGGGGCGGGTTTCCCCAGCACGCAATAGCCTATTGCCTGGCCGAGGCCGGACTGACGCTTTCGGATATCGACCATGTCGCCCTCAATCGGGACCCGAACGCCAACCTGATGCGCAAGGCGGTCTATGTGCTGCGCCGGCGACCGAGCCTGTCGCTGGTCGGTCAGCGGATAGCGAACCGCCGACAGTGGCGCGATACTGCAGGATTGCTGGCCGAGGCATTTCCCGGCTCGCCGTTCGCCGGGCAGATTCACAATGTCGAACATCACGAGGCGCATCTGGCTTCGGCGTTTCTGGTGTCGCCTTTCGAACGTGCCGCGGTCGTGTCGGTCGACGGCTTCGGCGACTTTTCGAGCGCCGCATGGGGCACCGGGGAGGGAACGAGCATTTCGGTGCAGGGGCGGGTGCATTTCCCGCATTCCCTCGGCATTTTCTACGAAGCGCTTACGCAGTTTCTCGGCTTCGAACATTATGGCGACGAGTACAAGGTCATGGGGCTGGCGCCCTACGGTCAGCCGACATACCGGCCGGCACTGGACAAGATCCTGAAGCTGAAGTCGGACGGCAGGTTCGAACTCGACCTCCGGTACTTCAATCATGCGCGCGCTGGCGCGAACTACCAGATTCGCGACGGCGTGCCGTCAGGCGGCCGTCTCTACAGCGCTGCAATGATCGACCTGCTGGGCCCTCCGCGCCGTGCCAGCGAGCCACTCGACCAGCGGCACCGCGATCTGGCTCGTTCGGTCCAGGCGGCCTATGAGGATGCGTTTTTCAATCTGCTAGAGAGCGTATATAGCAGCAGCGACAGTTCCGCTTTGGCACTTGCAGGCGGTTGTGCCTACAACTCGGTTGCCAACGGCAAGATCTACGAACGCTCGCCTTTCGTGCGCTGCTACGTGCAGTCGGCGGCGGGCGATGCCGGCGGCGCGATCGGAGCAGCGCTTGCGGTGTGGCATCGGCTGCAGCCGCAGGCGCCGCGAGAGGCAATGGACCATGCCTATTGGGGGCCATCCTTCGTACAGCCGGAGATCGATGCGGCTATCGATGCGCGCCGGGCCGAGCTGGAGAGCGGGGGCTGCGCCATAGAAACCGTGTCGGTGGACGATATGGCGAACCGTGTCGCCCGCGCGATAGCCGACGGCAGGGTCATCGGCTGGTTCCAGGGGCGGATGGAGTGGGGCCCCCGGGCGCTGGGTAACCGCTCGATCCTGGCCGATCCGCGGCGCGCCGACATGAAGGACATCCTCAATGCGAAGATCAAGCGCCGCGAATCGTTCCGGCCTTTCGCTCCGTCGGTGTTGCGCCATCACGTCGCCGACTGGTTCGAGACCGACGACGACGTTCCGTTCATGATGCAGGTCTATCGCATTCGACCAGAGCGGCGGACGGCCATTCCCGCGGTCACCCATGTCGATGGCAGTGGGCGGCTCCAGACCGTGACCGCGGCGACCAATCCCCGCTATGCCCGTCTGATCGAGGCCTTTCTGCAGCTGACCGGGGTTCCAATGCTGCTCAACACGTCGTTCAACGAGAATGAACCGGTCGTTTGTCGTCCAGAGGAGGCGATCGACTGCTTTTTGCGCACCAACATGGACGTGCTGGCGCTGGGCGATACGCTGATTTCGCGCTGAGCCCCGTCAGGACCGGCGCCGGTCGATGATCCGCCGGTAGACGTCTACCAACTGCTTGCCGATCGCCGGCCAGCCATATCGCGTGCGCACCAGTTCCGTCCCGTTGCGGCCCATCTCGATACCCTTGTCGGGGTCTGCCAGCAGCGCCGACATGGCCTGCGCCAGCCGCTCGGTCTGGCAAGGCACTACCAGGCCTGCCTCTGTCCCGGCGATCGCGTCGTGGATATTGACCTGGTCGGAGACCACCACCGGCAGCCCGGCTGCCATGGCCTCGGCGACGGCGATGCCGAAGTTTTCGCTGTAAGAGGGCAGAACGAACAGGCCGGCCTCGGCAAAGGCACGGTCCTTGGCGATGCCGGTCAACATGCCGGGAAACTCGACGCAATCACCAAGGCCGTGCCGCGCCACCAGATCATCAGTCGCGGCGCGGGCGCCGTCGTCGGGTCCGGCGATCACCAGCCGGGCATCGCCGTACCGCTTCCGCACGGCCGCAAAAGCCGGGACGAGCAGGTCGAGGCCCTTCTTGGGGTGCAGCCGGGAGAGAAACAGTATGCGCCGGGGCTGACGCACGGCGTCGGCTAGTCGTGCTGGCGCGTCAACCCCCAGGGGCACAACGATGCCTGGAGCGCCTCGGGCGTAGGGCTCGGATATTCGCTGCTCGTCTGCGGAGGTGTAGTGGATCGCATCGGCCTGGGCCAGGACGCGATTCTGGTAGGCGAGTTCGACCAGCGCCTTGCGCAGGCGGTGGCGGCGGCGGATGTACGGGTCGAGCAGCCCATGGGGGCGGATTAGATAAGGACGGTTCGCGCGCCGCGCTGCAAGCGGCGCCATCAGGTCGTGGAACAGATAAAGCGAGTGGACGTGCAGCAGATCGTAGTTGCCGGCGTCCGACAGCAAGGCCCGCGCCATGTCGCGAGAAGGCTTCCAGA
>JBFWZG010000131.1:0-10283 GCA_050185515.1 Reyranellaceae bacterium | reverse complement strand
GGCTTTGGGTGCTGGCCTATCGCGGCGGCGGCAATCTTCTGCCCGATCTGCGGCGGGGCTTCGCGCTGGCCGGCGCGCCAGCGGCCTGGCTCGATCTCGACGAGTTCCTGACGCGCCTGCTCGGCAACGTGCGACGGCCGCTCGATATCCGGCCCGTCGCCAGCCCGCTGCTGTCGTCGGACGAGCTTGGCGCGCTGCACTGGCTGGCCGGCCTTCAGAGCGAGGATCCGGCGACGCCGCATTGCGATCGGCTGCAAACGATCGCCGCGCCGGGCGCGCGGTTGGCGCGCTCGCTGGCGGCAGCAGGGCTGCGTTTCGGCTCGACGGCCAGAGATGGCGGCTTCGCGACGCAGCGCGCCGGCGACCATCTGATCCAGTAGCTGTCAGGAATTCTCGCGCAACGTCCGGATCGCCGCCCGTGCCAGCGCATCGGCGCGCTCGTTCTCGGGATGGCCGGCATGGCCGCGTACCCAGTGCCACTCGATCCGGTGTTCGCCCAGCGCCCGTTCGAGGCGTTGCCACAGCTCGACGTTCTTCACCGGTTTGTTGTCTGCGGTGCGCCAGTTGCGGCGTTTCCACGAGGGCAGCCATTTCGTGATGCCGTCGCGCACGTAGATGCTGTCGGTATAGAGCTTCACCTCGACACCGCGCTTGAGCGATTCCAGCGCCATGATGGCGGCCATCAGCTCCATGCGGTTGTTGGTGGTATGCGCCTCGGCGCCGGAGATCTCCCGCTCGCGGCCACGCCAGCGCAGCAGGGCGCCCCAGCCGCCGGGGCCGGGATTGCCGCTGCAGGCGCCGTCGGTGAAGATCTCGACCGCGCCGTCGGAGGTCTCGGCGTCGCTCATTCGATGCCGTAGGCGCCGATGTCGCGCACGTTGCGGTGGAAGCGCAGCTTGTGCAGATACTCGAGCGGATCCTTGCGCCGCACCAGCGCATCGGGCGGCGTGTTCAGCCAGTCGTAGAGCCGGGTCAGCAGGAAGCGCAGCGCCGCGCCGCGGGCCAGCAGCGGCAGAGCGGCGCGCTCGGCCGGCTCCAGTCGCCGCACGCGCTCGTATGCCGAGAGCAGCGCCCGCGCCTTGGTGACGTTGAAGCTGCGGTCGACCTCGAAGCACCAGGCGTTGAGGCAGATCGCCAGGTCGTAGGCCAGCGCGTCGTTGCAGGCGAAATAGAAATCGATCAGCCCGCTGATGCGGTCGGCCAGGAACAGCACGTTGTCGGGGAACAGGTCGGCATGGATGACGCCCTGGGGCAGGTCGGCCGGCCAGGCCGCCTCCAGATGCGCCAGTTCGCCCGCAAGCTCCTCGGTCAGCCCGGTCATCACCTCATGGGCGCGCGGGCTGGCGGCGTCGAGCAGCGGACGCCAGCCGCCGACCGACAGCGCATTGGCCCGCCTTAGGCCGAAGCCGGAAGCGGCGAGGTGCATGCGGGCGGTGGCCTCGCCCAGCGCGGCGCAATGGGCTGCCGACGGCCGCTTGTGCCACATGCCGGGCAGGAAGCTGACGATGGCGGCCGGCCGGCCGGCCAGCACCCGCAGCGCCTGCCCGTCGCGGCCATGGATCGGCGTCGGGCAGGGTATGCCCTGCGCCGCCAGATGCTCCATCAATCCGAGAAAGAACGGCAGGTCGGCGCGCTCGACGCGCTTTTCGTACAGCGTCAGGAAATAGGTGCCGCGCTCGGTGCCGAGCATGAAGTTGGAGTTCTCGACGCCTTCGGCGATCCCCTTGCACGACAGCGGGGCGCCGAGATCGTAGGCGGCGAGGAATTCTTCCAGCTCCTGATCGGAGACTTCGGTATAGACGGCCATGTCCGACCCGCTTCAGGCCACGAGCGCGCGGGGCAGCTTGAAGGTCACGTTCTCTTCCGTGACCTTGATCTCCTCGATGGCGACGTCGAAGCGCTGGCGGCAGGCCTCGATCACCTCCTCGACCAGCGTCTCGGGCGCCGAGGCGCCGGCCGTGATCCCCAGACGGCGCACCTGCACCAGCGCGTCCCAGTCGATATCGGCGGCGCGCTGCACCAGCATGGCCCGCGGGCAGCCGGCATTGCGCGCCACTTCGACCAGCCGCATCGAGTTCGACGAATTGGGCGCGCCGATCACCAGCACCGCGTCGGCGCGCGCGGCGATCGCCTTGACCGAAGCCTGGCGGTTGGTGGTGGCGTAGCAGATATCTTCCTTCTTCGGGCCCTCGATATGCGGGAAGCGCCGCCGCAGCACGTCGACGATTGCGGCGGTATCGTCGACCGAGAGAGTGGTCTGGGTGGCGTAGGCGAGCTTCTCGCCGGCCGGCACCGAAAGCGCTTCGGCTTGGGCGACGTCCTCGACCAGCATCACGGCGCCGTCGGGCAGCTGGCCCATGGTGCCGACCACCTCGGGGTGGCCGCGATGGCCGATCAGGACGATGCGGCAGCCGGCGGCGTGATGGCGTTCGGCCTCGCGATGGACCTTCGACACCAGCGGGCAGGTGGCGTCGAGATAGAAGAGCTGGCGCTTTTCGGCTTCGGCAGGCACCGATTTCGGCACGCCGTGGGCGGAGAACACCACCGGCACGCCGGCTGGCACCTGGTCCAGTTCATCGACGAACACCGCGCCCTTGGCCTCCAGCGATTCGACCACGAAACGGTTATGCACGATCTCGTGGCGCACGTAGACCGGGCGCCCGTACCGCGCCAGCGCCTGTTCGACGATCTGGATCGCGCGATCGACGCCGGCGCAGAAGCCGCGCGGACTGGCGAGCAGGATGGTCAGGGGGGCACGCTGGGACATTTTCCGTTACCGGCCAGACGCTTGCGGCGAAAGGGCGCTGCCCTTGTGCCAGCGCAGGCATTTCCATAAAGTCACCCCGCATCGTCGCCTTTTGGCGGCGGCGCGCGCGGAGGCCGCACCCTAACCCACCTCCCGCCGACAAGGAAGAGGACCATGGCCGAGCCCGTCTGCGCCCAGAAGGCGCCGTACAAGATCACGCTCGAGGCCGGCAAGGACTACTGGTGGTGCGCCTGCGGACGGTCGAGCCGGCAGCCGTTCTGCGACGGCGCGCACAAGGGCTGCGGCATCGATCCGTTGCGTTTCAGCGTCACGGAGACTAGGGACTACTGGCTCTGCGGCTGCAAGGCGACGGCAAAGCAGCCGCATTGCGACGGGCGGCACAAGAGTCTGTAGGAAAGAATGGCAATGGTTTTCCGGTCGAGTTCGTCACTGGTTCTGGGCATCGCGCTTGCATCTGCGGCAGCGCTGCTGTCCGGCTGCTCCTCCAAGTCCGAGAAGGCCGAAGCGGCCGCCATCTGCCCGAAGGCCTATATCGTGGGCGACGCCTCGCAGCTGACCCGCTTCAAGCCGGGACCGGGACGCGATCCCACGGACGTCGCCTTCCGCGCCGACGTGTTGCGGGCGGAAAATCGCTGCGAATTCTCGCGTGACGGGCTGACGATCGATACCAACGTGACGCTCGGCGTGCAGGAAGGGCCGTCGGCGGTCAACCGCCAGGCGAGTTTCAACTATTTCGTGGCGCTGATCGGTCCGACCAACCAGATCGTCGCGCGCGAGGAATTCACCGCCGACTACAAGTTCGAGGGCAATCGCACCCGACTGGCCGGCGTCGAGGAACTGCGCCAGCGCGCGGGCATCACCAGCGACACCGCGGCCGGCTATCGCGTCGCCGTCGGCATCGCCCTGACGCCGCAGGAACTCGACTACAATCGCCGCCTGCAGCGCTAAAACCCGATCGTCCCGTCGAACGCCGTCGCGCGTCTGCGCGAAGGGGCCCGCTTGTCCGCCGCGACAATTGCTGCAAAGTTTCAGCTGACCTGCCTGCAAACTGCCAGTGGCGAAGACAGATGTTATCCGACCGTTTCGGCCTGCCGATCAGCACGTCCTCGAAATCCGCGCGCGATGCCTATGTCGAGGGCTGCGATTGCGTATTGTCGGCCGAGTACGGCGCCGAGGCGCATCTGCAAAGGGCGACTGTGGCCGATCCGACCTTCGCACTGCCGCATGCGGCGCTGGCCCGCGCCCTGTTCGTGGTCGGCGACATGGCCCAGGCGCGCGAGGCGGCAGCGCGGGCCCGCGAGCTTGCGGACGCCGCCAGCGATCGCGAGCGCAGCCATGTCGACGTGCTGTGCCTGCCGATCGAAGGCAGGGGCGGGCAGGCGCTGGCCGCGACGCGAGCGCATCTGGCGCAGCATCCGCGCGATGCCATGGTGGCGGCTCCGGCCACCGGCGTGTTCGGGCTGATCGGCTTCAGCGGCCGCCAGCAGCGCGAGCCCGAGCAGGTCGAGTTTCTCGACGCGCTGCGTCCGCATCTGGGCGAGGACTGGTGGTTCCAGATGGTCTATGCCTTCGCGCTGGAGGAGATGGGCCGGCTGGAAGAGGCGCGGGAGCATATCGAGCGCAGCCTGGCGGTCCGGCCGGGCAGTGCGCATGGGGCGCATATCAAGGCGCACGTGCTCTACGAACGGGGCGAGGATCGCGCCGCGCTGGAATACCTCTCGGCCTGGCTGCCTCGCTATCCGCGCGAGGGGCTGATGCATTGCCATATCTCCTGGCACATGGCGCTTTCGCGCCTGGTGTTGGGCGATGCCGAAGGCGCCTGGGAAATCTACCGGTCGCAGGTGCATCCCGGCGCGGCCTGGGGGCCGGCGCTGAACGTGGCGACCGACGCGCCGTCCTTCCTGTGGCGGTCGGAGCTGGCGGGACAGAAGCCGCAGCCGGAGCTGTGGCGCGAGGTCTACGCCTATGTGCAGCAGGCCTTTCCCAAGCCCGGCATTTTCTTCGTCGACGTCCACCGGGCACTGGCCGGGATCGCGACGGGAGACGACGACGGCGTTCTGGCACTGGTCGCCGAGCTCGAACGCCGCGCCGGCGCCGGTCAGTCGCCGACGGGCGACGTGGTGCCGCGCATCGCCCGAGGCCTGAGCGCCTATGCGCGCGGTGATTGGGCGAACGCCATTGCCATGCTCGATTCGGCTCTGGCGGAGACCGTGCGGATCGGCGGCAGCCGCGCCCAGCGCGACCTGGTAAGCAACACGCTGCTCGCGGCGCATCTCAAGGCCGGCCAGGCAGCGCAAGCGCATCGATTGCTGGCCGGCATGGCCGATCGCCGCCCCAGCCTTGCGGTCGCCGGTCTGGCCTAGCTTCTCAGGTCTTCGACTGTCGCTGCGCGCGTGGCGTCCTGCCGCACAGCGTCGCCCAGACGCCTTCGGCCAGGATCTCGACATGGTCCGACAGCGGGCCCGTGATGCGGCCATAGACTTTATGAATCGCCGGCTGCAGCACGATGCCCATGGTCATGGCCGTCACCACGTCGACGTCTCGCTTTGGAATTTCGCCGGCGGCCATCGCCCTGCGCACGATCTCGCGCACCACGGATACCGGATTGGCCTGCTCGATCCTGACCTGGATCATGTGCTGGTGCTGCGACAGCAGGTGGTAGGAGAACAGCAGCCAGTCGTCGTCGGCCGCCCGGCAATAGGCTTCGACGATGGCGCGCGATTTCTCCTGCAGGCCGGTTCTGCCGCGCTGGGCCCGCTCGAGCTGTTCGGCCAGCCCGTTGTGGACGCGCAGGAACAGCTCCGTCGCCATCGCTTCCTTGGACTCGAAATGGCGATAGATGGTGCCCTCGGCGATGCCGGCGGCGAGGGCGATCTCGCGGGTGGTGGTTTCCGCCACGCCGCGGGCCACGAACAGGGTCAGCGCCGCCCGTTCGATCCTGCTCCTGGTCTCCGCCGCCTTGCCCATGACATCCCCGAAACCCGGAACTGAGTGAGCACTCAATTTGCCGACCGAACGGCAACCTTTCCACCGGAATCTCCCGCACGAGCGGAATGCCGCGTTGCGCCTGCGAATGGGGGCCTCTAAGGTCGGTCATTCCCGATGAAACCTGCGGGAGAGACCGGCGAAATGCCGGCGCCGAAGGAGCAACCGCCCCGGAAACTCTCAGGCAAACGGAGCGCAGGAAGAGGGAACTCTGGAAAGCAGCGACGACCGGCGCGGGCCGGCATCGCTCACCGAAGAAGTAAGCTGAAGCCGGCCGCGCCGGCCGACGCGAATCTTTCAGGTCGTGCGACAGAGGGGGTCGGATCGCCGCGTCATGCGGCGGACCCGACCGATTCTGGCACGGGAGAAAGAGACGCGTGAGCGAGCCGAACGCCGATCAGACACTGCTCAAGACCCCCCTGCACGCGCTGCATGTCGAGCTCGGCGCCAAAATGGTGCCGTTCGCCGGCTACGACATGCCGGTGCAGTATCCGGGCGGCATTCTCGCCGAGCACCTGCACACTCGCGCCGCCGCCGGCCTGTTCGACGTGTCGCATATGGGCCAGTGCTGGATCGAGGGTCCGGAAGCGGCCGACATCGTCGAACGTCTGACGCCGGGCGACATCAAGTCTCTGGAACCCGGCCGCCAGCGCTACACGCAATTCACGACCGCAACCGGCGGCATCTACGACGATCTGATGGTCACCAATGCCGGCAGCCATCTGGTGCTGGTGGTCAATGCCGCCTGCAAGCAGGACGACTTCGCCCGGCTCCAGGAGGCGATGACCGGCAACACGGCGATACGTATCCTGGAGAGCCAGGGACTGCTCGCGCTGCAGGGACCGCAGGCGGTGGCGTCGCTGGAGCGCGTCGTGCCCGGCGTGTCGGCGCTGAAATTCATGACCGGCGAGCGCTTCTCCTGGCAGGGCGCGGAACTCTACATCACCCGTTCGGGCTATACCGGCGAGGACGGCTGCGAGATCTCGGTGCCGAAGGAAAAGACCGAGGCGCTGGCGCGGGCGCTGCTGGCGCAGCCGGAGGTCAAGCCGGTCGGGCTGGGGGCGCGGGATTCGCTGCGGCTCGAAGCCGGGCTCTGCCTCTACGGCCACGACATCGACACCACGACCAGCCCGATCGAGGCCGGGCTGCTGTGGTCTATCCCCAAGCATCGCCGCAACGTCGGCGGCTTTCCCGGCGATACGATCATCGTGCGCCAGATCGCGTCGGGACCGCCGCGGCGGCGGGTCGGCATATTGCCCGAAGGTCGCGCTCCGGCGCGCGAGGGGAGCGAAATCGTCGACGCTTCGGGGGCCAGGATCGGCATCGTCACCAGCGGCGGCTTCTCGCCGTCGCTCGGCCGGCCGATCGCCATGGGCTACGTCGATCGCGGCCATGCCGAGATCGGCGCGAAGATCGGCCTGGTGGTGCGCGGCAAGAGGCTGGCGGCCGAGATCGTGAAAATGCCGTTCGTGAAGAAAAGCTATCACAAGGACTGAAGGGGCTTTGCGTGATGAAACGATTCAGCGAAGAGCATGAATGGATCTCGGTCGAGGGCGATGTCGGCACGGTCGGCATCACCGACTACGCGCAGAGCCAGCTGGGCGACATCGTCTATGTCGAGGTGCCGGAGGCCGGCAGGAAACTCGCCAAGGGCGGCGAAGCGGCCGTGGTCGAATCGGTCAAGGCCGCGTCCGACGTCTATTCGCCGGTGACCGGCGAAGTCGTCGAGGGCAATGCGGCGCTGGCCGACAATCCGGCGCTGGTCAATTCCGATCCCATGGGCGAGGGCTGGTTCTTCAAGGTCCGGATCGCCGACACGGGCGAGCTGGACGGGTTGATGGACGAGGCCGGATACGCCGAATTCGTGAAGGGGCTGGCCTGATGCGCTACCTGCCGCTGACCGAGGCCGATCGCGGCGCCATGCTGGGCGCGATCGGCGTCAAGTCGATCGATGCGCTGTTCGAGGACGTGCCGAAGGCGGCGCGACTTGCCGGCCCGGTCGAGCTGCCGCGCCACGCCGGCGAGATGGACGTCGAGCGCCAGCTCGCGGCGATGGCGGCGAAGAACATCGCCGCCGGCTCGGTGCCGTTCTTCATCGGCGCCGGCGCCTATCGCCATCACGTGCCGGCCACGGTCGACTACCTGATCCAGCGCGGCGAGTTCCTGACCTCCTATACGCCCTACCAGCCCGAAGTGACGCAGGGCACGCTGCAATACCTGTTCGAGTTCCAGACCCAGGTGGCGCTGCTCACCGGCATGGATGTGGCCAACGCCTCGATGTACGACGGCTCCACCGCCACCGCCGAGGCGGTGGCGATGGCCAATCGCGTGACCCGCCGCAGCAAGGCGCTGGTGTCGGGCGGCCTGCATCCGCATTACCGCGAAGTGGTCGAGACGCTGGGACGCTTCACCGGGTTCACGGTCGATTCGCAACCAGCCGACATCGCCGGCGGCGAGGATCTGGCGGCGAAGATCGACGCCGACACCTCCTGCGTCGTGGTGCAGTACCCCTCGTTCTTCGGCCGGCTGCGCGATCATTCGGCGCTGGCGACCGCCTGCCGCGAGAAGGGTGCGCTGCTGATCGTGGTAGTGACCGAAATCCTGGCCTTGGCCGCGCTGAAATCGCCGGGCGAGATGGGGGCCGATATCGTGGTCGGCGAGGGCCAGTCGCTGGGCAACGCGCTGAATTTCGGCGGCCCCTATGTCGGGCTGTTCGCCACGCGCGAAAAATACGTGCGGCAGATGCCCGGACGCCTGGCCGGCGAGACGGTCGATGCCGACGGCAAGCGCGGCTACGTGCTCACCCTGTCGACGCGCGAGCAGCATATCCGCCGCGAGAAGGCGACGTCGAACATCTGCACCAATGCCGGTCTGTGCGCGCTGGCCTTTACCATCCATCTTTCGCTGCTGGGCGAGAAGGGTCTGCGCGATCTGGCGGCGCTGAACCACGCCAGGGCCTGTCAGCTCGCCGACAGGCTCGCCGGCATGAAAGGCGTCGAGGTTCTAAACGACGCCTTCTTCAACGAGTTCACGGTGCGCCTCGCCAGGCCGGCCGCGCCCGTGGTCGAGGCGCTGGCGAAGCGGCGGATCCTGGGCGGGCTGCCCGTGTCCCGCCTGCTGCCCAAGGAGCCCGCGGCGACGAATCTGCTGCTGCTGGCGGCGACCGAGACCACCAGCGAAGCCGATATGGATGCGCTGGTGGCGGCGCTGAAGGAGGTGCTGTGATGGATCGCAGCCAGGGACGCAGCGGCCGGCCGGTGGGCGAGGCCGATGCGACGAAACAGACCTTCACCGGCAACCGGGCGCTGCAGCTCGAGGAAAGCCTGATCTTCGAACAGGATTCGCCCGGCAGCACCGGCGTCGACCTGCCGCCGGCCCCGCACGTGAAATCCCGCCTCGGCGGGCTGGAGCGCCAGGGCGCGGTCGGCCTGCCTGGCCTGTCCGAGCCGCAGGTGGTGCAGCACTACACCCGCCTGTCGCAGAAGAACTACGCCATCGACATGGGCGTCTACCCGCTGGGCTCGTGCACCATGAAGCACAACCCGCGCCTGAACGAGAAGATGGCGCGGCTGGCGGGCTTCGCCGATATCCATCCGCTGCAGCCGCAATCGACGGTGCAGGGCGCGCTGGAGATGATCGACCTGCTGGCGCACTGGCTGAAGACGCTGACCGGCATGCCGGCGGTGGCGCTGTCGCCGGCGGCCGGCGCGCACGGGGAATTGTGCGGCATGGTGGCGATCCGCGCCGCGCTGGAAGCGCGCGGCGAGGGCGACCGGCGCAAGCGCGTGCTGGTGCCGGAATCGGCGCACGGCACCAATCCCGCGACTGCCGCCTCGCTGGGCTTCAGCGTCGAGGCGATTCCCGCCAACAAGCAGGGCCGGGTCGACGTCGCGGCTGTCAAGGCGGCGCTGGGGCCGGACGTGGCGGCGATCATGCTGACCAACCCCAACACCTGCGGCCTGTTCGAGCGCGACATCCGCGAAGTCGCCGATGCGGTGCACGAGGCCGGCGCCTATTTCTACTGCGACGGCGCCAACTTCAACGCCATCGTCGGGCGCGTGCGGCCGGGCGATCTCGGCATCGACTGCATGCACATCAACCTGCACAAGACCTTCTCGACGCCGCATGGGGGCGGCGGGCCGGGTTCGGGCCCGGTGGTGCTGTCGGCGGCGCTGGCGCCCTTCGCGCCGTATCCCTGGACGGTGAAGGACGGCGACGTATGGCGTGTCGCCGAGGCGGGCGCCGAGGTCGACGGCCAGCCGTTCGGCCGGCTCAAGGCCTTCCATGGCCAGATGGGCATGTTTGTGCGGGCACTGGCCTACATGCTGAGCCATGGCAGCGACGGGCTGTGGCAGGTGGCCTCCGACGCGGTATTGAACGCCAACTACGTGCTGGCGCGGCTGAAGGACGTGATGAGCCCGGCCTTCCCCGGTACCTGCATGCACGAGGCGCTGTTCGACGATTCCTTCCTCAAGGGCACGGGGGTGACGACGCTCGACTTCGCCAAGGCGATGATCGACGAGGGCTATCA
>JBFWZG010000130.1:0-10556 GCA_050185515.1 Reyranellaceae bacterium | reverse complement strand
CTCAACGAACTGGCATCGCTGCCGCATACGCTGCGCGTCGCCGACGTCGTGCCGCCTGGCACGGCGCTGACCCACAAGACGCGGTGGCCTGGCGCGAGCGCCGGCGGGCTGAACGTCAACGCGCTCAATCCCGGCCTGCGCACGGACATGGGCGACAGCACGGCGCTGCACGGCGTCGAGGTCGAGATCGTCGCCGCCTGAGTTCGCACTAACCGGTCGCGACGACCGGTTTCTTGCGCATGACCCAGGCCAGGGCGATGCCGGGTCCGGCGAGCGCCAGCGCCACCAGCGTAAGCTGCACGTGGTTGAGCCCGGTCATGTCGCCGCCGGGCGCCGCGAAGGTCAGCCCGCCCAGGGCGATCAGCACCTGACACACCACGCCTAGCGGGCCGTCGGGCAACCGGCCGATCCCGACCAGATACTTCTGCAGGGCGCCGCCCAGCAGCACGATGCCGAGCGTGGCCGAGGCGCAGACGATGATGATCTCGTCGAGCGGACCCTGCAGCAGCAGCGCGGGGTTGTAGACGAAGAAGAAGGGAATGAAATAGATGATCGTTCCCAGCCGCATCGCCTCGAACCCGGTCGCCATCGGGTCGGCCTTGGCGACCGAAGCGCCGGCGAAGGCAGCCAGCGCCACCGGCGGGGTGATGAAGCTCAACATGCCCCAGTAGAGCAGGAACATGTGCACGGGCAGCGGCTCTAGTCCGGCCTTGATCAGCGCCGGCGCCAGAATGATGGCAAGGAAGATGTATGCCGCCGTAACGGTCATGCCCATGCCGAGAATGAAGCAGGTAAGCGCTCCCATCAGCAACAGCACCAGCGTGTTGTTTCCGGCCAGGAACACCAGGTCGTTGGTGATGGTTCCGACCATGCCGGTGCTGACGAGCGCGCCGACCACCAGACCGATCGCCGCAAGAATGCCGGCCAGTTCGGCCAGCAGGAAGCCGGTGGCGAAGACGAAGCGTCGCAGCTTCTCCCAGGTGATGCGGTGCTGTTTGTCGAACTGGTTGATGATCAGCAGCAGTGCCGTGGCGTAGAACGGCGCGCGCGCCTCCTGCTGCAGGTAAATCAGCATGAAAATCAGCAGCGCGAAGACGAAGATATAGCTCCAGCCGGCCTTCATGACCTGCCAGACCGGCAGCAACTCCTCGCGCGGCAGGCCCTTCATGCCGTGGCGCGCGGAGTACGCGTCGATTTGCACGAACAGACCGAAATAATAGAGCAGCGACGGCACCACGGCGGCAACGGCGACCTCGACATATGAAATCTGCAGGAAGTTCGCCATGACGAAGGCTGTGGCACCCATGATCGGCGGCATCAGCACGCCACCGGTGGAGGCGCAAGCCTCGACGCCACCAGCATACTTGGCCGAAAAACCCATGCGCTTCATGGCCGGGATCGTGAGGGTGCCGGTGGTCAGCACGTTGGTCACCGGACCGCCCGACATCGAACCGAACAGCCCGGACGAGAACACCGCCACCTTGGCCGGGCCGCCGCGCACATGGCCGAGCAAAGCGAAGGCGAGATTGATGAAGAACGAGCCGGCGCCGGTATATTGCAGGGCGATGCCGAAGATGATGAAGCCGAACACCAGGGAGGCGAAAGCGCGCATCGGGATGCCCAGCAGGCTCTCGATGCTGAACATGTGGAAGGCGGCGGTATTCAACGGCGTCTGCGGCACGCCGGAGATGACTTCCGGCATCAGGTGGACGTAGATCGGGTAGGTCGACAGCACCAGGACGACGAAGAAGATCGGCCAGCCGCCGGTGCGGCGTCCCGCCTCGAGCACGAGCGCCCACATGAAAACCGCGACGATCTTGCCGTGCAGCGGCGAGGCGTACTCCCAGGCCTGGTCGACGATCTCATTGGAATACCAGACGGCGTAGCCGCCGATCACCAGCGAGGCGACGAACATGACGGCGTCGTACCACGGAACGATGGTGCGGTTCTGGCGCTTGTAGGCCGGGAAGACGACGAACACCATGGCGAACATGATCGCCACGATGGCGTAGAGGAATTGCGCTTCGATGATCGTGTAGCCGATGAAGAATCGCCAGGCGAAGATCTGGTTCATCGCCAGGCCGACGGAGATGATCGTGGCAATGACCACGATGTACTGCCAGACCAGCGGCAGCGTGCGCGTGCGCGCCAGCTCGTAGTCGGGAATGTCCTCTTCCTTGACGACGATCTTCTGGGGTACTGGCGCGGACGGTCCGACCATGGCGGGCGCTCCTGGCGGCTGCGAAGTGGTTGGAATACGCAATGGAGCCGGGCGCGAAGCGGAGATCTCCTCTTCGCGCCCGGATGTCCTCAGTTTGAACTCACCAGGTTTCGAATACGACCGCCAGGTTCTTCGCCTTGAGCGCTTCGCCGCGCGCCTTTTCCCAGCCGGACTTGAAGGCTTCCTTGTCGGACGGCGCGTTCTTGATGTAGGCGGCCCAGGCGTCCATCAGAGTCTTCTGCCGGAGCATGGACTTGGCCTGCACCTCGTCCTGGCCTTTCGGCCACACGCCGATCTCCTTGTAGTACTTAACCGCTCCGGGATGGTAGGGAACGAAGATGCTCCACTTCTGGCGCTCGATCGCCCAACCGTTTGCCCCTGGGGCGCTGGCCTTGTACTCGTCGTAAAATTTGTGCATCGCCTTGGTCATGTTGTAGCCGACTTCCTCGTCGATCTTGTCGTAGGAAACCAGCACCGGATAGGCGACGCCCGCCATCTCCTGGCCTTCCTTCTTGATGCCGATACCGTCGGTGGCGACGATCTTTTCGTACCACGGCACGACGGCCTGCAGGCGCTTCCAACCTTCCTCGTCGTTATGCGGCACCGGCGGGTAGTAGATGCCGCGCGGCGAGGCGGCGATCTTCTGGTTGAGCGCCGAGAAGGTCGCGTTATTGAATGCGTCGACCTCGTTGTTCACCATGCCATCGACGGCCGGCCCGTGGCCGCCGAACTCGACCTTGACCACGTCGTCCCAAGTCAGGCCGGCATAGGCCAACATGCAGGTCACGGCCTGATTGAGCGCCGGCGCGCCGCGGATCCAGGCAACGCGCTTGCCCTTCACGTCCTTCAACGTCTTGATGTTGGCGTCGGCCGCCGTCGCCAGCGCCACTGCGGCGCCGTCAGCGTAATTCTGCATAAGAAGGCGAACCGGCTGCGGACCCCACTCCTTCTCGCCGAAGGTGAAGACGGCTTCCTGCGAATAGATGTAGTCCGAACCGGTCGCGGTAAACTGCGCGGTTCCCTCCCGCAGCGGCGCCAAGCGCGAGACGTCGTTCTTGCCGGGCAGCACGCGCAGATTGGTGCCGACCGAGTTCTTCAGGATCGAGCCGATGCCGACAGCCTGGGCATAACCGGACGAACCGACGTCGTAGGCGGTCCAGACAAGCGTATTCGGCAGCTTGATATCGGACTTGGCCTGCGCCAGCGCCAAACCGGGCGCCAGCAAGGCGGCGGCTGCAGTGCACAGCAATGCATTTCGACGAGTGATCGACATTCTTGGTTCCTCCCGTTGCTTGATCGCTGTGGCGTTCGCCGCCCAGCGCCTGCTGCGTCCGTGTGCCCGGACTTCGACCTTGAGGTCGCAGACAGGCTACGGGCGCAGCAAAAGGCTGGCAACTGCGAAGGGGCGAAAATGCCGCGGCAGTTTCGAAGACCGAAAGGAGGCCGAACAAAAAGAAGGGAAAGGCCGATCTTTCTCCGCGCCGGTTCTGCCGCGCAGAACTCTCTCGTCAGATCAAACGAACGTCCGTGACGATGGCGTCAGGATACATCGCCGTCGATGGAAAAGGCGGCCTCCGCCCTCAGCTCTTCTTCTGTTCGACCGGAACGGTCGGCCCGCCCTTCTCCCGCCAGGCGCCGAAGCCGCCGGCGATATGGGCGACGGGCGACAGGCCCATGTCATGGACGGCCTTTGCCGCCAGGGCCGATCGCATGCCGCCGGCACAGAAGAACACGAACTTCTTGCCCGACTGGAATATCTCCTTGGCGTAGGGACTTTCAGGATCGACCCAAAATTCGAGCATGCCGCGCGGAGCGTGATAGGCGCCGGGAATGCCGCCCTCACGCCACAACTCGCGGATGTCGCGGATATCGACCAGCTGCACCTTGGGATCGTTGGCCAGCGCCATCGCCTGCTCGACGCTCAGCGTTTCGATGACCTGTTCGGCTTCGGCGCAAAGTTGCTTCACGCCCTTCTTGATCGTCGCCATGTCGCGTTCCTCCGCAATGTATCGCGGCATTCTGGCAACCGGCGGTCGGCTTTGGCAAGACGGCGAACGGGAGCCAGCCTAGCGTGGGTGGGGCCCCTCCCCCACCTCCTCGATGATCTTGGCCACGAAGGCATCGAGATCGTCCGGCGAGCGGCTGGTAATCACGCCGTTGTCGACCACGACCTCCTTGTCGACCCAGTTGCCGCCGGCATTTTCGACGTCCCGGCGAATCGAATGGTAGGAGGTCATGTCACGGCCACGCACGGCATCGGCTTCGACCAGCAGCCAAGGTCCATGGCAGATGGCAGCGACCGGCTTGCCACTGTCGAGAAAGGTCTTTACCAGTCCCATGGCCTGCTTGTCGACGCGCAGCTTGTCCGGGTTGATCTGGCCGCCGGGAATGACGAGGGCGTCGTAGTCGCCTGCGTCCACCGCCTCGATCCGCGTGTCGACGGCGACTTCGCTGCCCCAGTCGTCGCCTTTCCAGCCGCGGATTTCGTCGCCGTCCGGCGAGGCAACGGTAACCCGCGCCCCAGCCTGCTGCAGACGGTCGCGCGGCACTTCGAGTTCGGATTGCTCGAAGCCATCGGTGGCGATGATCAGTATTCGGGCGTCCTTGATGTCGGTCATTGCGAGCTCCAATGCGGTTGTTGCCCATGCAACCTCCGCGCCCACCGGTAGGTTCCCGTCTGCGTATCCCGCCCCAAACGCAAACCGGCCGGCGAGCCCGAATGGGCCGACCGGCCGGAATGAACAATGACGCGAACGGATCGAAGAAGCTTAGACGGCTTCCTTGAGGTCCTTGGCGACGCGGAAGGCGACCTTCTTCGACGCCTTGATCTTGATCTGCTCGCCCGTTGCCGGGTTGCGGCCCATGCGGGCCGGACGCTTGCGGACCTGCAGGATGCCCAGACCGGTGAGACGGACCTTGTTGCCCTTCTTCAGGTTCTTGACCGTCAGACCGACCAGCTCGTCGACGACCGCGGCAACGGACTTCTTCGGCATGTCGGTGTTGGCGGCGATTTCCGCGATGATCTTGGAGAGCGGAACGGTCGGAACGGTGGTTTTAGCTTTCTCGGCCATGATGTTTCCCCTGGTGTCACTAGCGCTAGCCGGTACCAGATATGGCCGGCGGCGTCAGCTTGCTTACAATATTCAGTGACCAGCGGCAACAGAAACACCATATATTGCGGGGGTTTTTTGCATTTGTCGGTGGATTAATGCCCTGAAACAGGGGTTTTCTGGCCCTCCCTGGTGACATGGGCCCCTGCAGTACCGCGAAACCGTGTCGGCCGGGTGTTCCGTTTTCAGCTTAAACCGCCTGCCCCGCGGCCCAGCCCGAAGCCCACGCCCACTGGAAGTTGTAGCCGCCAAGCCAGCCCGTCACGTCGACGCACTCGCCGACAAAGTGCAGGCCGGGAACGGTTTTGGCCGCCATCGTGCGCTGGTCGAGCGCGTCGGTATCGATACCGCCCAGCGTCACTTCGGCCGTGCGATACCCTTCGCTGCCGGACGGCGTGACTCGCCAGCGGTTGATGCGCTCGGAGAGAGCTCTGAGGCGCTGGTCAGGCATGTCGCCAAGCGTTGCCCGGTCGGAATCGTCGGCCATGAATTGTGCAAGCCTGCGCGGCAGAAGCGCGGACAGCGCCGTTACTGGGGACTGACGCCCGTTCTGAGCACGCATGTCGCGCAGCTCGGTATAGAGATCCATCCCCGGCAACAAGGCGACCTCGATTGCCTCGCCCTCGCGCCAGTAGGACGAAATCTGCAGGATGGCCGGTCCGCTGAGGCCGCGATGGGTGAAGAGAAGAGCTTCGTCGAAACTCGTGCGATCGCAGGTCACACGCGCGCCGTCCACCGAGACGCCGCTGAGCGCCTTCATCGAGTCCAGCAGCGACCCGTCGAAGGTCAGCGGCACCAGAGCCGGACGAGTCGGCACGACGGGAACGCCGAAGCTTCGCGCGATATCGTAAGCGAACGAGGTCGCGCCCATCTTGGGGATCGACAAGCCGCCGGTCGCCACCACCAACCGATCGCATTCCAGTGGTTCCCCCGATGCGACAAGACGGAAACCATCCCCCGACCGGTCGATTTCTTTCAGCGTCGCGCCAAGCCTTAACTCGGCGCCGGCGTCCCTCATCTCGCGCAACAGCATGTCGACGATCTGCCGCGCCGAGCCGTCGCAAAACAACTGCCCGAGCGTCTTCTCGTGCCAGGCGATACCGTGGCGATCGACCAGAGCAATGAAATCCTGCGGCTGGTAGCGCCGCAGCGCCGATATGGCGAAATGCGGGTTGCGCGAGATGAAGTTGCCGGGACCGGTTCGCAGATTGGTGAAATTGCAGCGGCCGCCGCCGGAAATCCTGATCTTCTCGCCGGGCGCGCGGGCATGATCGACCACGAGAACGGACCGGCCGCGCCGGCCAGCCTCGATGGCGCACATCATGCCGGCAGCGCCGGCGCCGGCGACGATCACGTCGTATCGCCGCGGCACGGCAGCGCCGTCAGTCGCGGCGCCGCGGCTTCGCCCGACCGGCGAATGCCCCTGCCGCCGCACGCGTATCGCGCCCGGGACGACGCAACGGCTTGTCGCCGCCATCCTTGCGCGGCACCACCCTGGTCTCGAACGGCTTGTCGACCCGCTTCTTGCCGAAGCCCTTGCGGGCTGGTTTGGCCGGCTTTCGTGGCGCTGCAGCAGGCACGGGCTCGGCCTGCCGTGCATTCTTGAGCGCCAGCCGGCCGCGCGGTAGCAGCGGAGCCTCTGAGGACGCCTCTTCGGGCAGTTTGGCGACGTCGTCTACCAATTCGATCCGCGCTTCGCCCTTGGGCGTCTTGCGGACCGCCTCGATAAAGGCCGGTGCGGCGGCGGCGTCGATCTCGAAGCGCGTCTCGCGGTCGAAGATGCGGATCGTGCCGATCTCGCGCCTCGTCACGCCGCCCTGGCGGCAGACCATGGGCAGGATCCAGCGCGGGTCGGCGTTCTTGTCGCGGCCCAGCGGAATGCGGAACCACACGCCGCCGCCGTCGAGGCGCGAGCGCGGCTTCTGGCGGCCGGGATTGTCCGCCGTTCGCTCGGCTGTGGGCTCGCCGCGTTCTGGCCCGCGGGCGCGGGCGCCGCGCTCGGGGCCACGCTGGGGGCCGCGCTCGGCAGGGTCGACGACGTCCTCGGCGGCCGGAAGCTGGTCGCGATACAGCCTGACCAGCGCCACGGCAATGTCCTCGGCCGACCGCTCGGCCAGCAGGGCGGCGGCCATGGCGAGATCGTCCTCGGTCTTTTGCTCTTCCAGGGCCGGATGACGCAGCAGCCTTTCCTGATCGAGTACGCGGATCTCGTCGGCGGTCGGCGGGCCGCTCCATTGCGGCACGATGCCGGCCTCGACCATCAGCCGGTCGGCCTTGCGCTTGCGCGAAAACGGGATCAGCAGGACGGAGACGCCCTTGCGGCCCGCCCGCCCCGTGCGGCCGGAGCGATGCTGCAGCACTTCGGCGTCGTGCGGCAGGTCGGCGTGGATTACCAGGCCGAGATGGGGCAGATCGATGCCGCGGGCGGCGACGTCGGTAGCGACGCAGACCCGCGCCCGCCCGTCGCGCAGCGCCTGCAGCGCGTGATTGCGTTCGTTCTGGCTCAGCTCGCCGGACAGGGCGACGACCGAGAAGCCGCGCTCTGAGAGTATCGCCTGCAGGTGCCGCACCGCCTCGCGCGTGTTGCAGAATACCAGTGCGGCCGGCGCGTCGGCGTGGCGCAGCACGTTGACGACCGACAGCTCGATCTCACCATTGGCGACGCGCACGGCGCGATACTCGATGTCGGCATGGCCGCGCTCGGCGCCGGCAACCTCGATGCGCATCGCATCCTTCTGGTATTGCTTCGCCATCGCCACGATCGGACGCGGCAGGGTGGCCGAGAACAGCAGGGTGCGACGTTCCGCCGGCGTGGCATCGAGGATGAACTCGAGATCCTCGCGGAAGCCCAGATCGAGCATCTCGTCCGCCTCGTCCAGCACCACCGCCTTGAGCGTCGACATGTCGAACCGACCGCGCTCGAGATGATCGCGCAGACGTCCGGGGGTGCCGACGACGATGTGGGCGCCCTCGGCCAGCAACCGCGCCTCGCGTCTTGGGTCCATGCCGCCGACGCAGGCTATGACCCTTGCCCGGGCACCGGCATAGAGCCACTCAAGCTCGCGCTGCACCTGCAGGGCCAGTTCCCGGGTCGGTGCCACGACCAGAGCCAGCGGCGCGCCCGGACCTCCCAGGGTCGGCGCGTCGCCCAGCAGCGTCGCCCCCAGCGCCAGCCCGTACGCCACGGTCTTGCCCGACCCGGTCTGAGCCGACACCAGCAGATCGCGGCCCGCCGCCGCCGCCTCGAGTACGGCGCTCTGCACGGGGGTGGGGACGGTGTAATCGCGGTCGGCCAACGCCTGGGCGAGCGGCGGCGATGTGGTGGGAAATGCCAATTTCTGATGCCTTGCCGGAAAAACGCGCCTTGGCTGGGGCCGGGGCCTGGGCCGGGACGCTGCAGCGCCGGTAGTTAGGGGGTTTCCACAGGTCCGGCAAGTCCGTAAATCCAGCCAAATCGCCGCGCTGTCACATGCCTGACCTGCGCTCAGCCGCCGATCTGGGCCAGCGCCTGCTCCAGATCGGCGATCAGGTCCTGCGGATCCTCGATACCGACCGACAGGCGCAGCAGGTTCTTCGCCACCGAGCTGTGCGGCCCCTCGACCGAAGCGCGATGCTCGATCAGCGATTCGACGCCGCCCAGCGAGGTGGCGGCGATGAACTTCCGGGTGCGGCCGGCGACCCTCCGGGCTTCGTCGGCGCCGCCACGCACGCAGATCGACATCATGCCGCCAAAACCGCGGCGCATCTGGCGCGCCGCCAGCGCATGGCCGGGATGGCTCGACAGCCCGGGGTAAAGCACACGTTCGACAGCCCGGTGGCCCTCGAAATGTCGGGCGATCGCCAGTGCATTGGAAGCCGCCTTGTCGTAGCGCACCGCCAGAGTGCGCATGCCGCGCAACAGCAGCCAGGCCTCGAACGGTCCCATGATGCTGCCGACCATCTTGCGGACGTGCTTCATCTCCTCCCACCGCGCATCGGCCTCGCGGCAGGCCAGCGCACCGCCGGTGACGTCGGAATGGCCGTTCAGGTACTTGGTGGTCGAGTGGAAGACGTAGTCCGCGCCCAGATCGATGGCGCGCAAGGTCAGGGCGGGGGTCACCGTCGCGTCGACCGCGAGAATCGCGCCCGCCTTGTGCGCCAGCCGCGCGCTGCCGGCGACGTCGATCACGTCCCAAGTCGGGTTCAGCAGGGTCTCGATCCACACCAGATCGGCCTTGCCGGGAACGATCGCCTTTTCCAGCGCGCCAAGATCGCAAGCGTCGTAGAAAGTGACCTCGATGCCGCGGCGGGCAGCGATATGGCGCAGGAGCTCCTGCAGGCCGTGATACATCACCGCCGGCGCCAGGATCTGCCGTCCCGGCCGCACGGTCTCGAACACGGCCGCCGCCGCGGCCTGCCCGGACGCGAACAGGCTGGCCCCCTTCGCGCCCTCCAGTTCGGCAATCAGCGCTTCCACAGGATCGTAGGTCGGGCTCTGGTAGCGGCCGTAAATGTACTTGCCGATCAGCTCGTAGCTGTCGTTGCGGGCGAAGGTGGTGGAGAACTGAATCGGCGGCACCACCGCACCCGTGGTCGGATCGATGAAATGCGACACCTGCGCAAGAATGGTGTCGATCGTCGGCTTGTCGTTATCGCTCATGGCGGAAATCCAGTCGATTGCGGCGGCGCAGCTTAGCCCAACCCTCGCCGTTGCAATACCGCCATCAGGCCTTTCGCGCGCCCAGCGTCGCCAGAAGAATGCCGCCTAGGATCAGCAGGAAACCGAGCCCGTGGAACAGACGCAGCTGCTCGTCGAGAAAGATCACCGACAGAAGCGCGACGATCGGCGGTGTCAGGTAATTGAAGAAGCCCGCCACCCGGGCGCCGACCGAACGCACGGCGAGATACCACAGCAGGGTCGAGCCCAGGCTGACCGCCATGGCCAGGTAGGCAACCAACGCCCAGTCCCATTCGTGGCGCGGGACGGCCGTTCCAACCGTCGGCATGACCAGGAAAATGAGAAACACCACCGGCAGCCCGACGGCGATAAGAACCAGTTGCAGGGTCAGCGGCGGCAATTTCATGGGATGGCGCTGCAGCAGCACCGAGTAGAGCGCCCAGCAGACGACGGCGACGGACTGGATGACGTCGCCGACGTTGAAGCCGAGCGACAGGACCGAGAGCGGATCGCCGCGCGTGATGATCAACGCCGCGCCGATCAGGCCGAGCGCCACGCCGGCGATGAC
>JBFWZG010000129.1:0-10649 GCA_050185515.1 Reyranellaceae bacterium | reverse complement strand
ACTGTCGTCCTGGGCCGGCACCCGCAGCTCTGCGAGCGGCCAGCGCACGAGTTCCGTGCCCGACGCATCGACGATGGCGAGCATCGGGCCGGAAAGCGACAGCGACACCGCCCGCGGCAGTGGCGTCACCCCGTCGAAATATCGCGCCTGTGCCCTCTCCATCGCTCGCGTCAGATTACGCCGGTATCGAGCATAGCGAGCAGGCCCTCGCCGGTGCGGGGGGCGCTCATCTGGCTCTGGCGCACGGTCTCGGGATCTATGTCGCCTTCGACCATGACATTGGCCGAGATGAAGGTCATCACCCGATGCATCACCCAGGGAAAGCCCAGCCCGAGCGTCACCACCATGATTACCAGGTTGACGATGAGATAGCCGAACATGCCCCACGTTGTGACCGTGCCGCCGAACCGGATGCCGGCGATGTCGGTGCTGCGCAGCAGGTAGTTGTACAGGAACGAATAGTACCAGCAGACCACCGGCAGCATCAGCAGGCCGACGAAGAAGGCGACCGCGTAGATGCCGAGAATCATGATTGCGATCGCGCGCGGCGGCGGCTCCTCGCCCGGAGCGCGATCGGCGAACAGCGCTGCAATCTCCGCGCCCAAGCCGATCGCATAGGCAATGCCGACCGCGATCGCCAGGCCGACGATGGCGATGGCGGCACTCGAGAAGTAGTAGACGAGAAAGCGACCGTAGAAATCCTTGGCCTGGCCCGAGAAGCTGGTGCGAGCGGTGCCGAAGAAGGCGTTGCGAATGCGATACCCCAGCGTGCGGATCGTGACGACTGGACCGAGCAGACCCGCCGTCAGCAGGTTGACGATGTTCCAGCCGATCGAGATGCCGGCGAACCGCCACGGCGAGCCGGCCAGGCCGCCGCGGATGCCGCGCCAGCGCGTGCGCGACAGCCGATAGCGCAGCGCGGTGAAGCGCGCCACGAAGAACAGAAAGAACAGCAGCATGTAGAAACCGGCCAGCATCACTTGCCCGGCGGTTTCCCCGAGAACGATCGTCACGGCGGCGAAGATCGCGCCGAGGAGAATGAACAGGCCCAGGGCGATCAGGAAGCCCAGGAAAAGCTCCTTGCCGGTGCCCGTGTATTCGAAACGATCGCCGAACAAAGACGTGTGCGACCACAGATAGCGCCGCACCCTCGTCTTGGCCCAGAAACGGTAGATGCCGAGCGTGACGATGGTCAGCAGAACGTTCTTGATGAAAATGACGTAGAGTTCGCCGAGGCGACCGTCATAGACGAAACGCTCCGCCCCGGCGCTGCCGCCGGCCCCCTGCATCGACTGCATGAATTCCCCCGCATGCGCCGCAAAACCGGGGCAGGCTAGCGAAACTCGCGCCAGGTTGCCATCGGCTACGTACTTATGTTGCTTGCCACCGTGCACCGTTGGGGCAGGACAAGTTATTGTTGCGCTGCAGCAGAAATCGCCCATAAATGAGCCGACCTCGAACGAAAACTCGGTCCTGCAGGGAAGCGAAATGAGCGTAAAACCAACGACTGAGAATCGCGACAAGCCGTGGCTGATCCGCACCTATGCCGGGCACTCCACGGCCAAGAAGTCGAACGAGCTCTACCGCACCAATCTTGCGCGCGGACAAACGGGGCTGTCAGTCGCGTTCGATTTGCCGACCCAGACGGGCTACGACAGCGATCATGTCCTGGCGCGGGGCGAAGTCGGCAAGGTCGGGGTACCGGTAGGCCATCTCGGCGACATGCAGACGCTGTTCGACGGCATCCCGCTCGACCGCATGAACACCTCGATGACGATCAACGCGCCGGCCGCCTGGCTGCTGTCGCTCTATATCGCCTGCGCCGAGAAGCAGAGCGTCGACCGCAAGGCTCTGCAGGGCACGACGCAGAACGACGTCATCAAGGAATATCTCTCGCGCGGCACCTATATCTTCCCGCCGCAGCCGTCGCTCAGGCTGACCGCCGACGTCATCGCTTTCACCTATCGCGAGGTTCCCAAGTGGAACCCGATGAACGTCTGCTCCTACCACCTGCAGGAAGCCGGCGCGACGCCGGTGCAGGAGCTGGCCTTCTCGCTGGCCAACGCCATCGCAATCCTCGATGCCGTCAAGGCCACGGGCCAGGTGCCCGACGCGGATTTCTCCAAGGTGTTTTCGCGCATCTCCTTCTTCGTCAATGCCGGCATCAAGTTCATCACCGAGATGTGCAAGATGCGCGCATTCACCGAACTGTGGGAGGAGATCGGCCGCGACCGCTACGGCGTCACCGATCCGCGCGCCCTGCTGTTCCGCTATGGCGTGCAGGTCAATTCGCTCGGCCTGACCGAGCAGCAGCCGGAGAACAACGTCTATCGCATCCTGCTTGAGATGCTGGCCGTGGTGCTGTCGAAGAAGGCGCGCGCCCGCTCCGTACAGCTGCCGGCATGGAACGAGGCGCTGGGCCTGCCGCGCCCCTGGGACCAGCAATGGTCGCTGCGCCTGCAGCAGATCGTGGCGCACGAAACCGATCTGCTCGATTTCGGCGACATATTCGACGGCTCGACCGAGATCGCCGCCAAGGTGGCGGAGCTTAAACAGGCCGCGCGCGGCGAACTGGAGCGCATCGAGGCGCTGGGCGGCGCGGTGGCGGCGGTGGACTCGAGCTACATGAAGCAGAAGCTTGTCGAGTCCAACCTGCTCCGGATCGCGGCGATCGAAAGCGGCGAGCAGATCGTCGTCGGCGTCAACAGGTTCACCGAGGGCGCGCCGTCGCCGCTGTCGACCGGGACCGACGCCATCATGACGGTCGATGCCGAGGACGAGCGCGGCCAGATCGAGGCCCTCAAGGCCTGGCGCGCGGCGCGCGACGGCAAGGCGGCCGCGGCGGCGCTGGAGCGGCTCAAGGCGGCGGCGAAGGAAGGCCGCAACGTCATGGAACCGTCGATCGCCTGCGCCCATGCCGGCGTCACTACCGGCGAATGGGGCGCCGCGCTGCGCGAGATTTTCGGCGAATACCGGGCACCGACCGGCGTGGCGCGCGCCTCGGGGCTCGGCGGCGATTCGCTGGCGCCGGTGCGCGGCGAGGTCGAGCGCGTGTCGCGCCGCCTGGGCCGTCGTCTCAAGATTCTGGTCGGCAAGCCCGGCCTCGACGGGCATTCCAACGGCGCCGAGCAGATCGCCGTCCGCGCCCGCGACGCAGGAATGGAAGTGGTCTACGAAGGCATCCGCCTGACCCCGGCGCAGATCGTCAACGCGGCACTCGAGGAAGGCGTGCATGTAGTCGGCCTGTCGATCCTGTCCGGCAGCCACGTCGCGCTGGTCAGCGAAGTGCTGGACGGCATGCGCAAAGCCGGCATCACCGACGTGCCCGTCGTGGTCGGCGGCATCATTCCGCCGGCCGATGCCGAGACGCTGCTCAAGGCGGGGGTGGCGCGGGTCTACACGCCCAAGGACTACGACATAACCGCCATCATGCGCGACATCGTGCAGGTGGTCGACGGCTCGACCAAGGAAGCGGCCTGATCAGATCGTCTCCGCGATGGCCAGGATAACCAGGCCGGCGGCGATCGACAGCGCGGCCTGGCCCGTCACCGCGCTTACACCGAGCGCGACGACGACCGCGCCGATGGCGAGCAGCGCTTCGATGGCGGGATCCTGCATTGCGCCGATCAGCGCCGGCGGCAGCAGCAGGGCCGTCAGCAACCCGACCGGCAGCAAATCCAGGACCTGATTGCCCAGCTGGCTTTGCGGCACCTTGCCGAACACAAAGGGCAGCGCCTTCATGGCGTAGAGGACCAGGCCGAGGCCGAGAACGGCGGCGAACTCGATCATCGGACGCGCTGCCAGACGGCGCGGCCCGCGAGCACGACGGCGATCGCCGCCATGCCGGCGGCCAGCGGTCCGAGCCGGAACGGCAGCCCGAACAGGACCAGTCCCAGTGCGAATGCGACGACGGCCACCGCAATCCGCAGCCGGCCCTTGACCAGCGCCATGAGGATCGGCGCCAGCACGATCGCCGGTATGGCATAGCCGTGCTTCAACGGCGGCAGCTGGTCGGCCAGCAGCGAGCCGATGGCGCAGGTGACAAGCCAGGTGATCCACAGCGTCGTCCCGGCGCCGAGCAGGAACCGCACGCGATCGCCGAGCGGCTCCTGCAGCGCCATGGCGAAAGACGTCTCGGTAATGAAGTACGGCGTCACGATGCGCAGGAGACGGCTCCGGGGCCGGGGCCAGGTGCTGGCGATCGTGGCGTAGATCAGATAGCGCAGATTGATCAGCACCAGGGCGGCCAGCACGGAAGCGAACGGCGCCCCCAGGGCGAAGAGCTGTGCGTAGGCTAGCTGGCCGACGCCGGAATAGAACAGCGTCGGGATCGCGTAGTTCACAGCCGCCGGCAGACCCGACGATGCGGTCGCCGCCCCGGTCGCCAGCCCGAACAGCATGGCGCCCATCGTCATGGGCAGGACGCGCCTCACGCCCCGGCGGAACGGCGATGCCGTCGGATCAGTGGAAACGGAAGAGGAAGGCATTTATGGAGGAAACGAACGCGGCCATGCAGGAACCGGATCATAAGGCGGCGGCCGCGGGAATGAACACCTATCGCGACATGGCGGGCATGCCCGCCCGCCACGCGATCTCAAAGCGGACTGGCGGCGATGGCGCAGGTGGCGGTGGCGTGCGCGACGGGCTCGACGGCGGCATGACTGAACAGCCAGGCCTCGGCGTGGATCAGGCGGCGGCCGCGGCGCAGCACGCGCGACAGCGCCACCACATCGGTCGCCTTCGCCGGGCGAAGAAACGCCACGTTGAGCGTCGAGGTCAGGGCGATCTCGCCGGCCGGCAGATCGAGCTGGGCGGCGGCGAAGATCGCCGTGTCGCAGAACGACAGCAGTAGCGGACCGGAAAAGATGCCGCCCGGCCCGACATTCTCCGCGGCGAAGGGAAAGCGCAAACGGATCTCGCCTTCCTCGATCGCATCGACCGCGAGCCCCTGTACGTCGCGCGCCGGCAGCACGCGGTGGAGCAGATCCTGCAGCGTTCTCTCAGGAGACATCGACCACCGCCTTGGTGAGACGTGCGGCGGCGATGATGCGGCCATCGGCCTGCGCCTCCGCCTCGCAGAAGAACAGCGACTTGCCCGGACGCATGACCCGTCCGGCGAGGACGATCTCGGCGCCTGGCGGCGCGGGCCGCATGACCGAAACGTGCAGATCGGCCGTCACGACGGTCTTGCCCGACGGCAGCAGATCGAGTGCGGCGATCAGGGCCGCGGGCTCCATCAGAAGCGCCAGGATACCGCCATGCACCCGCCCGCCGGCTTCGTTCATCCAGGCAGCGGGGCCGGCGACGAATGCCAGACGCGAGCGTCCGCCGCCCGCCTCGAGAAGGCGCAATCCGAAATGCCGATGGATCGGCGCGCCCAGCACGGTCGCTATTTCACGCCTGATCTCTTCCGCCCGCGCGGCGCTCAAAGGTCCATCCATGTCGCGATCCTAGCGCGCAACGGCGGGCCCTGTGTAGAGTGGCGGCATGGCATTGATCGACCATATCCGCGCCTGCAACGCGCACGACATCTCCCGTTTCCGTCCGTTTCGCGTCGCCGGCGCCACCGCCGGGTGGATACGCGACGACTTCGTGCCGACCCTGGCCCGGCGGCCCGACCTCTTCATGATCCAGCCGCATGCCGTGACGCTGTCGCGTGCGCTGACGACGCCGCAGGAGCGAACCGCGGCGCTCGATCCGTTCCTGCGCCAGCTGTCGGCCGAAGGCATGATCGGCGCCTGGCGCGAGGAGCGCTATCCGGTGGCGCCGCGCTGGGGCGAGCCGGCCCTGTTTGCCATGGAGCGCGCCGCCGTCGTGTTCTTCGGCATCCGCGCCTATGGCGTGCACCTCACCGGCTATGTCCGCCGACTGGACGGGCTGCACATCTGGGTCGCGACCCGCAGCCGTACCAAGCCAACCTATCCCGGCATGCTCGACAACACGGTGGCGGGCGGACAGCCGGACGGCATTTCGCTGATCGACAATCTCGTCAAGGAATGCGCAGAAGAAGCCAGCATTTCCGAAAGCCTAGCGCGCACGGCCAGGCCGATCGGCATCGTCACCTATTGTCTGGAGCATCGTGACGGGCTGAAGCCGGATGTGCTCTACAATTTCGATCTCGAACTGCCGGATGACTTCACGCCGCGCCCCGGCGACGACGAGATCGAACATTTCGAACTGTGGCCCGTTGGTCGGGTTCTCGAACGCGTGCGCGATACGTTCGATTTCAAGTTCAACTGCAATCTCGTGCTGATCGATTTCTTCATTCGCCACGGGCTGATCGCGCCGGACGATCCGGACTATGTCGAACTGGCGGCCGGACTGCACGCCTTCGCCGACGGCCCGCGTCCCTGAACCGTCCGGCCTTCGCCTGCCAAGCCGGCTGACGAGCGTCGCAAAACTGTAACATTGCAGTCGGCAACCGACCCGGACGGCTCGACTTGCCAACCCCGCCATGACACTCTGCGACCGGGAGACGAGCGGAAAATGGCCAAGGACGGAAGAGATCTCGCGGTCAGCCACGCCTCGCCGCAGGCGATAGCCGCGCTCGATTTCCTGCGCGAGCAATGGCTGGCCTACGGCAACCGACTCGCCGAATTCCTGCCAGCCGTCGACCGCGACCCGGACTGTCCGATGATCGTGATGATGACGGCGCTGCTGCACCTGTCGATGGAGAATCGACAGGGCTATGCCGATGCCCGGCCTTTCCTGGATCGCGCGCGCGCCATGTCCTCGCGGATGAACGAGCGCGAGATGCTGTGGCTCGAGGCGATCGACGGACAGTGGCGCGATGATCCCGAAGCCGTGGGCCGCGCGCACGAGGCGCTGGCCGAGCGCCATCCGCGCGACATTCTCGCCGTCAAGCTGGGCCAGAAGCACTATTTCTATGTCGGCGACTTCGAAGCCATGTTGCGGCTGGCCGACCGGACGCTGGAAGCAAATAAGGACGTCTCGCTGATCCACGGCATGCGCGCGTTTGCCCTCGAGCAGTGCCATCGCCTCGAAGAGGCTGAAGAAGCCGGACGTCTGGCCGCCTCGCTGTCGCGCAACGATCCCTGGGCGCATCACGCCGTGGCGCATGTCATGGAAACCCAGGGTCGGCTGGACGAAGGCATCGACTGGATGCAGCGTCAGTCGCCGACCTGGGACCAATGCAATTCCTTCATGTACACGCACAATTGGTGGCACCTGGCGCTGTTCCTGATCGACGCCGACCGCAGCTCCGAAGCCTTGGCGCTGTTCGATCGCCGCGTCTGGGGCGTGTGGAAGGAATTCTCGCAGGATCAGGTCAACGCCGTGGCATTGCTGGCCCGGCTGGAGCTCCGCGGTGTCGATGTCGGCGATCGCTGGCAGGATGTCGCCGCCTATCTCGAACCGCGCATCGACGAGCACGTCTCGCCTTTTCTCGACCTGCATTACATTCTGGGCCTGGCCCGCGCCGGTCGGCGGACGGCAGTGACCGAAATGCTCGCCAGTCTCGAAGCCTACGCCCAGAACGTGCCCGCTTTTTCGGCCCGCGCCTGGCAGGAGGCGGCCGTGCCGGCCGCTCATGGCGTTGCCGCCCACGCGGCAGGCGACTGGCCCGCCGCAGTCAATGCACTGGGCGCAGCGCTGCCCAATCTGCAGGCGATCGGCGGCAGCCATGCCCAGCGCGACCTGTTCGAGCAGATCCATCTGGACGCGCTGATCCGCGCGGAGTGGAACGACAAGGCGCTGGCCCGGCTGCGTCAGCGCGATGCCGCCCGTCCCGCCATTCCGGCGATCAAGCGCGGGCTCGCCGAGTTGCATACTCGCCTGGGACAAAACGAGGCCGCCGCACAGTACCGCGCCAGCGCACTGGCTCTGGTCCGCACCGGAACGGCCGCGCAGGAGCCCGGCGCTCGAAAGGAATGTCCATGGCAACAGACCCGACTCAGATGACGGCGCTGGAACTGGCCGGCCACTACGAACGGCGCAAACTGTCGCCGGTCGAAGTGGTTCAGGCGGTGATAGATCGCATCGACGAGGTCGACGGCCAGATCAACGCCTATGCCATCGTCGACGCCGAAGGCGCGATCGAAGCGGCGCGCCGGTCCGAAAAGCGCTGGAAGAAGAGCAAGCCGCTGTCCAGGCTCGATGGCGTTCCCGTCAGCGTCAAGGAGCTGATCCAGACCAAGGGCATGCCGACGGTAATGGGTTCGCGCAACATCGACCCGGCCAGCCAGCCCTGGGACTACGACGCCCCCTCCGTGGCGCGCCTGCGCGAAGCCGGCGCGGTGATCGTCGGCAAGACGACATCGCCGGAGTTCGGCTTCAAGGGAGTAACCGACTCTCCCTTGCGCGGCATCACGCGCAATCCTTGGAATCCCGACAAGACTCCTGGCGGCTCGTCCGGCGGTTCCGGCGCGGCGATCGCCGCCGGCATGGCGCCGCTCTCGCTCGGCACCGATGGCGGCGGATCGGTTCGAATCCCGTCGAGCTTCTGCGGGCTCGTCGGCATGAAGGCGACCTTCGGCCGCGTCGCCGCCTATCCGCCCAGCATGCACGGCACTATGGCCAATGTCGGGCCGATGGCGCGTACGGTGGAGGATTGCGCGGCGATGATGAACGTCATCGCCCGACCCGATGCGCGCGACTGGTACGCTCTGCCGGCGGACGCGACCGACTACGAGAAAATCCTGCGTGGCGGCCTGCGCAAGCTGCGGATCGCCTATAGCCCCGATCTCGGAACGGGCGCCGTCGTCGACCCTGAAGTCTCGAAAACCGTCGCAAAGGCAGCCTGGCGTTTCGAAGAGCTGGGCGCGCGAGTCGAGCAGGTCGACCGTCCGGTCGACGGACCCGACGCGGGCAACCTGTTCCTGACGCACTGGCTGTCTTCGGTCGCGCACCTGCTGAAGGTCACGCCGGCCGATCGGCATTCGCTCTACGATCCGGGCCTGGTCGAAGCCGGCCGCATGGGAGCGCAGTACACCGCCGACGATCTGGTGGTGGCGCAGCAGCAGCGGCGCGTGCTCGGCCATCTCTACGAAATGTTCTTCGCCGGATACGATCTACTGCTGACGCCGACAGTGGCGGTCCTGCCTTTCGACGTCGGTATGAACGCCCCGCTCGACGACAAGGGTGAGCCGAATCGTCTGTGGACGCCCTTCACCTACGTGTTCAACCTGACCCGGCAACCGGCGATCAGCGTGCCATGCGGCGTCAGCAAGGCCGGGCTGCCGATCGGCCTGCAGATCGTGGGCGGCCTCTACAAGGACGCGCTGGTGCTGCGGGCCGCGCGCGCCTATGCCCACGCCCACCCCGTTCGACTGCCCCGCTTGCCGGTGGCAACGGCCTCAGCCAGGAGCGCATGATGAGCAACGATCTCGCGATGATGCCGGCCGGCAGGCTGGTAAAGCTGTTCCGCCGCGGCAAAGCCTCGCCGGTGGAGGCGCTGAACGCCGCTTTCGCCCGCATCGACCGGCTGAATCCGAAGCTCAACGCCTTCCAGTTCCAGGACCGGGAAGGGGCGCTGAAGGCCGCCCGCGCCTCGGAGAAGCGCTGGAAGAAGGGCAAGCCGCTTGGCCCCGTTGATGGCGTGCCGACGACCATCAAGGACACGCTGTGGACCATCGGCATGCCGACAGTATTCGGCACGAAGGCCAACGACCCAACGGGGCCCTGGACCGAGGACGCGCCCTGTTCGGCCAGCCTACGCGCCGCCGGCGCCGTGATATTCGGCAAGACCACGACGCCCGAATACGGCTTCAAGGGCGTTACCGATTCGCCGCTCTTCGGCATCACGCGCAATCCCTGGAACACCGACAAGACGCCGGGTGGATCGTCGGGCGGATCCGCCGCCTCGCTGGCCGTCGGCATGGGTACGCTCTCGGTCGGCACGGATGCGGCCGGCTCCGTACGCATTCCCTCGGCCTTCACCGGTCTGGCGACCCTGAAAGCCACCTTCGCCCGCGTCCCCGTCTACCCGCCCTCGTCCCAGGGCACGCTGTCAAATGCCGGCGCCATGGCGCGCAGCGTCGGCGACGTCGCCCTGATGATGAACGTCATCACGCGCCCCGATCCGCGCGAATGGTATGGCCTGCCCTATGACGGCATGGATTACGTCAAGGCGCTGAAGGGCAGCCTCAAGGGGCTCAAGGTCGCCTTCTCGCCGACGCTCGGCTTCGTCAAGGACGTTCATCCCGAAGTCGCCGCTGCAGTCGCCAGAGCAGCGCGGATCTTTGCCCGCCTAGGCGCCAAGGTCACCGAGGTCGACCCCGGCGTTCCCGACACGCGCCCGATGCTCGACGTCCACTGGATGGGCAACGCCAGCGTGCTGATGAAGAAGTTCACGCCGGCGCAGCGCAAGCTGATGGACCCCGGCCTGCTGCGCGCCGCCGAGATCGGCGCCAGCCAGAGCGAGGCCGACTACATCACGGCCATGAACGAGCGGCAGGAGGTCGGCGCCAAGCTCAACGTCTTTCTGTCGAAGTACGACCTGCTCCTGACGCCCACCATGCCGCTGCCGGCTTTCGATGTCGGCATGGCAACGCCCAAGGGCGGCGACGACGTCAGCCTGGGCTGGACGCCCTTCACCTCGATCTTCAATCTCTCCCGGCACCCGGCGGCGTCAGTGCCCTGCGGGCTGACAGATGCCGGCCTGCCCATCGGGCTGCAGATCGTCAGCGGCC
>JBFWZG010000128.1:0-10684 GCA_050185515.1 Reyranellaceae bacterium | reverse complement strand
GTGTCGACCGCCAGCCGCACGAAAGTCAGCGGCAGGCGGTCGGCATCGATCGCCGTGTAGCCGTGGCGCTCGTAGAAGCGGTGCGCCGCCTTGAACTGCTCGGTGGTGCCGAGGAAGATCTCGGCGATGCCGTGGCGGCGGGCGTGCTCCTCCAGCGTCTTGAGCAGCAGGCTGGCGGGACCGGCGGTGCCGCCGCCGCGATGGTTCTCGCGCACGAACATCTTGCGCAGCGCGGCGATGCGCTTGCCGCGGCGGTCGGCGCCCATGTCGTGCAGGCCGATCGAGCCCACGACATGGTCGGGCGCGCCGCCCGGCGCCTGCGCCACCCAGAAATTGCCGACGCCGACGCGATAGGCGGCCTGGATGTCGTGCAGGTCGGTCTGCTGGCCGTAGGTGATCGGCAGGTCGAATTCGTCCTGCTGGATCGCCAGGATCATCTCGATCAGCGAATTGCGATGCTGCGGCGCATAGGGCTCGATGCGGTAGGTCATGGCGTCGCGGCCGCCGGCTACAGCATGTGCCCGGCGCGGGTCGCCTTGGTGCGCAGGTAGTTCTCGTTGTGGCCGTTGGCCGGGAAGACGTGGCGCACGCGCTCTACCACCTCGATGCCGTACTGGCCGAGCTGGCCCATCTTCTGCGGGTTGTTCGTCATCAGCCGCACGCGCGAGATGCCCATGCCGGACAGGATGACGGCGGCGGGGCGATAGAGGCGCTCGTCGGCGTCGTAGCCCAGCTGCTCGTTGGCGTCGATCGTGTCGAAGCCGCCGTCCTGCAACTGATAGGCGCGCAGCTTGTTGACCAGGCCGATGCCGCGGCCTTCCTGCGCCAGATAGAGCAGTACGCCCGAACCGGCGCGGGCGATCTCGGCGATGGCGCCGCGCAGCTGCTCGCCGCAGTCGCAGCGCAGGCTGGCCAGCAGATCGCCGGTGAAGCATTCGGAATGCAGGCGGATCAGCACCGGCTCGGTGGGATCGATGTCGCCGATGACGATCGCGAGATGCTCCTTGCCGCCGTCGCGCGGTCGCCATGCCACGATGCGGGCGTTCTCCGCGCCTTCGAGCGGCACGCGCGCGTCGGCCACGGGCTGGAGCGTCTGCGCCGCCAGCTCCTCGTAGAGCGCGATGGCGGCGGTGTCGACGTAGATCAGATCCTGCTCGCGCGCCCATTGGCGCAGCTGGTCCTTGCGGTCGATCGCCAGCGGCCCCATCAGCACGGCCGGCAGCAGGCGGGCCAGCTTCGACAGTTCGATGGCGGCGCGGGCGACGGCGGACGAAGGCGGCGCCACGGGCCGCGAGAAATGCCGGCCGACCTTCTTCGGATCGGCGCGCGGATCGGCGACGTCGGCGACGATCTCGGCGGCGACGCCGGTCGGGATGGCCAGCGCCACGGTATTGGTCTCGCGGATCTGCGCCAGCAGATGCGGCGGCACGTCGATCGCCAGGGTGCGGGCGCGCGGCTCGGTCAGCAGCAGATAGGGCGAGGAGGCGCACAGCGCGCTGACGCGGCGCTGCACCTCGTTGCCCAGCCCCTCGGCGGCGGCGATCAGGGCGGCGTGGCCGGACGGATCGCGCAGCGCGACGATGCCGCCGCGCCGCAGCTCGGCCATGGCCCGCTCGACGCCGACCAGCGGCGTGGCGAGGGCCGCCTGGGTCGGGGCGATGGGAGCGGGCTGGGACGCCATACTATTGAAATTCCTGGATAATCCGACGACGCGGCAGGTTGGCGGCCGTGTCGTCCACGCAGGGGGAAGATGAGCGCGCGAGCGACAAAGGTCAATGTCGCGAAGGGCTTGGCGCCATGCGGTATCAGCAGGATTGAACTGCCGGGGCGCGCCGGGGGATGATCGGCCATGACGGTGCTCTATCGCGATTTCGACCAGGCG
This sequence comes from Reyranellaceae bacterium, assembly GCA_050185515.1. Lineage (GTDB taxonomy): Bacteria > Pseudomonadota > Alphaproteobacteria > Reyranellales > JAQSWP01 > JAQSWP01. The sequence goes on along the minus strand of JBFWZG010000128.1, from coordinate 8,802 downwards.
GCGCTGGACGCGGCCTACAACAACCGCGCCCATGTTCCGCATTTCATGCAGATCGTCGAGCGCTTCCAGGCCTCGAGCGATAGGGCGCGGGCGGGCCTGAAGCCGAAACTCGATCTCGCCTATGGGCGCGATCCGCGCCAGCGCCTCGATTTCTTTCCCGCCGCCGGCAAGAACGCGCCGCTGTTCGTCTTCATCCATGGCGGCTACTGGCAGTCGCTGGACAACAAGCCGTTCTCCTTCCTGGCGGCGCCGCTGCACGAGGCCGGCATCGCCTTCGCCGCCATGACCTACGATCTGTGCCCGAACGTCAGCATGACGCGGCTGCTGGAGCAGGTGCGCGAGGGCATCGTCTGGCTGCACGCGAATGCCGAAGATCTGGGCTTCGATCCTGCGCGGCTGTTCGTCGGCGGCCATTCGGCGGGCGGGCATCTGACGGCGATGCTGGCGCTGACCGATTTCACCCGCTACGGCCGGCCGGCCGACACGATCAAGGGCGGGCTCTGCGTCTCGGGCCTCTACGAGCTGGAACCGGTGCGGCTGGCCTATGTCAACGAGGCGCTGAAACTCGATGCGGCCGAGGCGCGGGCGCTGTCTCCCATTCACCATCTGCCGCGCGACGGATCTTCGACGCCGCCATTGCTGCTGGCGGTGGGTGCGGCGGAACTGCCCGAATTCGTGCGCCAGCAGCGCGACTTCGCCCGGGCCTGCCGCCGCCAGGGCGTGCGCGGGGCCGATATCGAGCTCGCCGGGCACAATCACTTCTCCGTGCTCGAGACGCTGGAGAGCCGGGATGCGGCGCTGTTTCCCGCCCTGCGGCGCATGATCGAAACCGGTTCCGTGCTATAAGCGGCGCGGCCCAGAGAACGAGGATGGCATGAGCAAGGGGCGCAAGCTGCTGCTGGTCGACGACGACGAGGCGCTGAGGAAGGCGCTCGCCGAACAGCTCGGCCTGCACGAGGAATTCGTCTGCCTGCAGGCGGGCACCGCGGCCGAAGGCCTGGCGCTGGCCAAGTCGGACCATTTCGAGGCGCTGATCCTCGATGTCGGGCTGCCCGACATGGACGGGCGCGACCTGTGCAAGCTGATGCGCCGGCAGGGCGTGCGCGCGCCGATCATCATGCTGACGGCGGCCGATACCGACGCCGACGCCATACTCGGCCTCGATTCGGGCGCCAACGACTACATCACCAAGCCGTTCCGCATCACCGTGCTGCTGGCGCGCCTGCGCGCCCATCTGCGCCAGCACGAGCGCAGCGAGGACGCGGTGCTGACCATCGGTCCCTACGAGTTCCAGCCGGCGGCCAAGATGCTGCTGGAGAAGGACGGCAAGAAGAAGGTGCGGCTGACCGAGAAGGAAGCGGCGATCCTGAAATTCCTCTACCGCGCCGGCGAGAAGCCGGTGCCGCGCGAGACGCTGCTCAACGAGGTCTGGGGCTACAATGCCGGCGTCACCACCCACACGCTGGAGACCCATATCTACCGGCTGCGCCAGAAGATCGAGCGCGATCCCGCGCATGCGGCGCTGCTGGTCACCGACAAGGGCGGCTACCGGCTGCAGCCCTGAAGCGTCGCTCGCGCGATCGCGCGCGCCTCTCTATCCTGTGCCACCGTCACCGGAGGAGACCGCCATGCCGATGCTTCCCATCCTGTCCGACGAACAGATGCCCGCCGAATCCAGGGCGGTGATCGACGACATTCGCGCCGTGCGCAAGACCGAGTTCGTCAACAATTTCTGGCGCGTGCTGGCGCACGATCCGAAGCTCCTGAAGCGCACCTGGGAGGACATCAAGCAGGTGATGGGGCCGGGCACGATCGATCCGCTGGTCAAGGAGATGATCTACGTCGCGGTCTCGGTCGCCAACAATTGCGAATACTGCATCCGCTCGCATACGGCGGCGGCGCGCGCCAAGGGCCTGAGCGACGCGCAGTTCGCCGAGCTGATGGCGATCGTCGCCATGGCCAGCACCACCAACCGGCTGGCCATCGGCCTGCAGGTGCCGGTCGACGAGGCCTTCCTGAGGTCTCCCGTCTAGCGGCATACAGTTTCTTGTCGATATCGACTTTGCGGAACGAAGTCGAGTTTCCGTAACGACAATGGATTTTAGTATTCATTAGGCTAATATCTTCCGTCCTATCGGGGGATCAGACCCAATGTTTCGCGCCATGCGCGCCGGTTGCGTGCGGGTATTCGTGGCGGGCGCCATCGGCGCCGGCGCGCTGTTTTGCGCCCCGGCGCAGGCCCAGACGCCGGCGGCTTCTTCCAGCCAATCCCTGCAGCAGCAATACGACGCGGCCTTCGCCGCCATGCTTGCCGACCCGGCGAATCTCGACAAGACCTTCGCCTACGCCGCGCTTGCCGCGCAGGTCGGCGACCTCGAAGGCGCCGTGTCGGCGCTCGAGCGGATGCTGCTGATCGATCCCAACCTGCCGCGCGTCCAGCTCGAACTGGGCGTGCTCTACTATCGCCTCGGCTCCTATGGCGCGGCGCGAAGCTATCTGCAAAGCGCCCTGCAGGCGCCCAACATGCCGCCGGAGGTGCGGGAGCGCGCCGAGAATTTCCTGGCCGAGATCGAGAAGCAGCGTTCGCCGTCGAAGTTTTCCGGGACCGTGCTGGCCGGCATCCGCTACCAGTCCAACGCCAACGCGGCGCCGACCGGCGGCGTCAAGGTCGGCGGCATCGATGCCGACCTCGACAGCAATTCGACCGGACAGTCCGACTGGAACGTGTTCGTCGCCGCCAACGCGCAGCACATCTACGATTTCGGGACGCAGTACGGCGAGACCTGGGAAACGCGCGGCACCGCCTACGCGGCAAAGCAGTTCGAGCTGAGCGAGGTCGACGCCGCCATCCTCACCCTGAGTTCCGGTCCGCGCCTGCCGATCATGCCGACGGAAATCAAGGGACTGTCGCTGCGGGTGGCGGGCGCCCTCGACGTCGTCGGCCTGGACGACCAGCTCGACTACGTGGCGCCGGGCGTCACGGTCAATCTCGACAAGCGCTACGACGGGGGCAATCTGGGCTTCGTCTTCGACTGGCGCCGGCGCGACTACCACGATTCCAAAGAGCGGCCGTTCAACTCCGATCAGGACGGCAACGAATTCACCGGCCGGGCGCTTCTCGAGCATCAGCTGTCGGCCTGGCTGATGGCGTCCGCCGGCGTCGGCTATACGCATTACAATGCCCGCCGCGACTACGAGACCTACAACGAAGTGCAGTTCTACGGCCAGTTGACGGCGCTGCTGCCCTTCTCGCCGTTCGTGCCCGACCAGCGCACCGTGCTGTCGCTGGCCGGCGCCCGGATGATCTCGCACTACAGCGATCCCGATCCGGCCGTCGATCCCGACAAGAAGCGGCGCGACCGCGACCTGCGCCTGTCGCTCACCGGCAGCCTGCCGCTGACCGAGTCGATCTCGCTGGTCGTGCAGGGCGGCTACAATCGGCGCGATTCCTCGCTGCCCAACTACGAGTACAAGAACTGGTTCAGCATGACGGGGCTGGCATGGCGGTTCTGAGGCCGGCGCGCCCTGTGACCACGATGGAGACCGTGCCATGACCAACGGCGACGTGCATCTCACCGGCCTGCGCGCGATCCGCCCGGTGGGCCTTCTCGCGCTCGGCCTCTGCCTCGCGGCGCCGCTGGCACCGCCGGCTTTGGCGCAACAGGTTGGCGTCACCTCGACCACGACGGGCGGGCCGCTCGGCAAGCCGCCGGCCCTGCCGCAGCGCGTGCTGAAGGTCGGCGTCGACGTGTTCGCCAGCGAGCGCATCACGACCAGCGCCGCCGACCGCGCCCACCTGCTGTTCGTCGACGGGTCCTCGCTTACCGTTGGCCCCGACGCCGACATCACGATCGACCGTTTCGTCTACGATCCCGCCACCAAGCGCGGCGCGTTGTCGATGAATGCCGCCAAGGGGGTGTTCCGCCTGGTCGGCGGCAGGATCACCAAGAACGACGAGGCGAAGATAACGGTCGGCAACGCCACGATCGGCATTCGCGGCGGCATCGCCATCGTCGATGCCGCCAACCCGGCGCAGCTGAAAGTCTATTTCCTCTTCGGCGACAGCCTGACCTTCACCACGCCGCAGGGCAGCCAGACCGCGGTGCGGCCCAACTCGGTCATCGCCGGCAATCCCGGCCAGCCGCCGCAGGATCCGCGCCTGGCGTCTGACGCCGAGATCCAGGGCGCGCTGTCGGGCTTAAGCGCCGGGTCGGGCGCGGCGGGGACCGCCGGCAGCGGCGGCACGCAGGGCGGTTCGGGCGGCGCGATCGAGCAGAACCTGCAGAGCTCCCAGGTAGCGCAGAACAATTCGAGCGGTGCCGCGACTGGCGCCGACACGCCGGCCGCCGGGGCCGAGGTGGCCAACGATACGACCGGGGCGGGCAGCGGCACCGGTTCGACGGATACGACGCCGCCAGCCAACAGCGAACCGCCGCCGACTCCCCCGCCGCCGGGACCGGTGACGATCAGCGCCGAAGGCCGCTTCCTGCGCGAGACGCCCTATACGAGCTTCGACAACATGACGCTGGCCGCGCCGCGCGATCCGGCCAACAACGCCACGCTGTCGAGCGCCTCGGTGTTCGAGGGCCGCCTGGCGCTGACGTCGAGCAGCGGCCCGACCTTCGACCTGCCCTGGGCGCCCGGCTCGGTATTCGCGGTGACCGACGGCACGTCGAGCCTCGGGCCTTTGAGCGGCACCGGCTTCGTCTCGCCCAGCGGCAATTTCTATTTCTACGATCTCGAGGAAACGGCCAATGGCAACAACCGCGTCGGCCTGTTCGGCGGCGATCTGACGCCGGTCAGCGGCCTGCCGACCACCGGCCTCGGCGCCCACCAGGTCGTCCCGATCCCCGGCCGCGTCGCCTTTCTGCCGGACGAGGCGGCGGCCATCCCGGTCATCGCCGGCGCGACGCCCGGCCTGATCCTGCATGCCTGGTCGCCGGTGCTCGACACCACGGCGTCTGGATCGAGCAACCAGCGTTCGATCTGGATGCAGAGCACCGTCAACATTTCCGGCCAGGGCGGCGCGCAGTCGTCGTTCATGCAGATCAACATCGGCACCTACTTCACCGACGAGACCAAGGGCGGCAACCTCTACACCGGCGGCTCGTCGAACTCCTACCTGCGTCCGTCCGCGGTGTCGCACACCACCCGCTACACCTCGGCGCTGAGTTCGGCCGAAACCAGCACCGGCACCGCGATCTACGGTCCGGCCGGCGAATACGCCGTCCTGGTGCCTGAATCGACCTTCACCACTGCCGGCCCGGTGACGACACGGACGCCGCAGGCGGGCTTCGAGCAGCCGTTCAACAACCTTCCCGGCGACGACTACTATTACGCCACGCCGATCGCGCCGGCCACGCTGCCGGCCGGCGTCGGCGACCAGCGCAGCACGCGCACCATGTACGGCTATGCCGCCGCGCTGGTTGACGCGCGCAGTTCCGGCGGCGTGTTCTCTACCTATTCGCTGCTCAACACGGCGCCCGAGGGTGTGACGATCAGCACGGAGGCGGCCAGCAACCGCGCGTCCGGGGTTTTCGCGCTGTTCAATCCGGACAATCCGGGCACCAATCACGATCTGCGCTGGGGCGATCTTACCGGCCCGTCGCGGTCGACGTCGGCCTTCATCGACGACATGAACTTCGCGATGCGCCAGTCCTTCAGCACCGGCAGCACTTACAATGGCGGCAACGCGCTGGTGGCGCGCATCGAGATGACGGCGGCCGGCCAGGCTCCGGACAGCGACTGGCTGCCGGTCGGCGTCAGCTTCTGCACCTGCCAGTATCTCAGCTGGGGCTACTGGCAGGGCGACTTGCGTTACGACGCCGGCCCGCGCACCGGCGAACGCGATCGCGTGCATCTGGGAACCTGGGTGGCGGGCGAACTGCCGGACGTCGCCGATCTGCCGCTTACCGGAACGGCGACCTACAGCGGCCACATGATCGGCAACGTGGAAAACAACTTCAACAAGTACGTCGCCGCCGGCAGCTTCACCAACCAGTGGGACTTCTCCGACCGGGAGGGCAATTTCAACGCCACGTTCGACGGCGCCAACTACCAGGGCACGATGACGGGTTCTCCGGCCAACGTGAACTTCTCCGGCTCGATCGGCGACACCAACGATCTCGGCCGCGCCGGCGACGTCCACGGCTCGTTCTTCCGCTCGCCGACCGATGCCGCGGCCTACCAGGCCGGCAGTTTCAGGATCGGCGGTCCCAACTACAAGGCGACGGGGACGTTCGCGGGGCAGCGGTAGGCGACCGCCCGCGGCGCGGGGTAAACGGGCGTTTACAGGGCGGTCGTTTGGCGCAAGACTTCCAGCCACGGGCGTGCACGACGCCCGGTCCGGAGGATGCGCATGACCAAGCGGCCGATCTCGGCGGACAGCCACGTCACCGAACCGCCCAACTGCTACGTCGACTACATCGACCCGGCCTGGCGCGAACGCGCGCCACGTGTTGTGCGGCACGAGACGCAGGGCGACCTCTACGTCATCGAGGGCCTGCCCAAGAAAGTGCCGATGGGGCTGATCGCCGGCGCCGGCAAGGATGCCGAGAAGCTGGCGATCGACGGCTCGACCTACGACGACATGCATGTCGGCGGCTGGGACGCCAAAGCGCGCCTGCCCGACCAGGATCGCGACGGGGTGGCGGCGGAGGTGATCTACGCCTCGGTCGGCATGCTGCTGTGCAATCATCCCGATCTCGATTTCAAGAACGCCTGCTTCACCGCCTATAACCGCTGGCTGCAGGAGTTCTGCGCCGCAGCGCCCGATCGCGTCTTCGGGCTGGGCCAGACGGCGCTGCGCAGTGTCGAGGAATCGATCGAGGATTTCCGCCGCATCAGGGAAATGGGCTTCGTCGGCGTCATGATGCCGGGCAATCCCGGCATCGCCGATTTCGACGATCCGATGTGGGATCCGCTGTGGCGGGCGGCGGTCGAGCTGGAGCTGCCGCTTTCGTTCCACATCCTGACCTCGAAGGAGGACAATCTGGGACGCACGCGCGGGCCCCGCATCAACAGCTTCCTCAGCATCATCCGCGGCTGCCAGGACATCATCGGCACGTTCATCTATGGCGGCGTGTTCGAGCGCCACCCGAAGCTGAAGCTGGTCTGCGCCGAGGCCGATGCCGGCTGGGTGCCGCATTACATGTACCGCATGGACCACGCCTACAAGCGGCACCGCCACTGGATGAAGGGGCGCGAGCTGTCGCGCCTGCCCAGCGAGTATTTCCGCGACAACGTCTACATGACCTTTCAGGACGACTGGAGCGCCTTCCAGGTGCGTCACCTGATGAACATGGAGCGGCTGATGTGGGCGTCGGACTACCCGCATTCGGATTCGACCTGGCCGCATTCGCGCCAGGTGCTGGCCGAGCAGGCGGCCGAGCTGACGTCCTACGAACGCGACCGCATCACCCACGACAACGTGCGCGAGCTCTACGGCCTGCCGGTCGCCTGAAGCGACAAATACTCCAATCGTAGCAAGGGGTTGGTTCCGGTCTGCGGAATCGACGATGACAGCGTGCTGGCCCGCATGCTACTGTCCCAAAAAAATGAACAAGGCGTCATAGACGTCTGATTGGGGAAGGGGCGGCGGCCGGCGGATGGTCGACGCCGGAGGCAACGCGCAAACCGAGGAGGGCGTTCGATGTCGTCGACGCGCATTTACGAGCTGCCGGTCGAAACCACCGACTGGAAGTTCGACGGCAAGACCGAAATCCAGTTCACTTGGGAATACGAGGACGGCTCCAACGAGCTGCTCGAGCTCTACGAGAAGGGCAAGAAGCAGCAGTGGAACGCCTCGGAGCGGCTCGACTGGACGCAGGATCTCGACGAGGACAACCCGATGGGGATGTCCGACGACACGATCCCGATCTTCGGCACCGAGATCTGGGACAAGGCGACCGAAAAGGAGAAGGCGTGGCTGCGCCGGCATCTGCAGGCGCACACCGTGTCGCAGTTCATGCATGGCGAGCAGGGCGCGCTGATCGCCACCGCCAAGATCGTCAACACCGTTCCCGACGCCAACGCCAAGTTCTACGCCGCCACGCAGGTGATGGACGAGGCGCGCCACGTCGAGGCCTACAAGCGGCTGCTGCACGAGAAATTCAATCTCGCCTACCCGATCACGCCGTCGCTCAAGAACCTGCTCGAGCAGACGCTGACCGACAGCCGCTGGGACATGACCTATCTCGGCATGCAGATCCTGATCGAGGGCCTCGCTCTTGCCGCCTTCCAGCGCATCCGCGATTCGGCGAAGAACAACCTCGCCGCCTCGGTCAACGCCTACGTCATGCAGGACGAGGCGCGCCACGTCGCCTTCGGCCGGCTCTCCCTGCGCGACTACTATCCGCAGCTTTCCGACAAGGAACGCGACGAGCGCGAGGAGTTCGTGGTCGAGGCGCTCTATTTCATGCGCGACCGCTTCAACCAGGCCGAGGTCTGGATGCGCTCGGGCCTTCCCGTGGACAAGCTGATGGAGCTGGCGGCCAATTCCGACGCCATGAAGCGCTTCCGCGGCCGGCTGTTCAGCCGCATCGTGCCGACCGTCAAGGATATCGGCCTGATGGGCCCGCGGGTGAAGAAGGCGTTCGAGGAGATGGGCGTGATGGAATACACCCAGCTCGACGCCAGGGCGATGCTCGAGAACGACCAGAAGGTCGCCGACGATTTCGACGCCAAGCGCTTCGTCAAGGAATCGGTCGCCGCGGAATAGGCGACATCGAAATGCAGGCAGGGGCGGCCCATGGGCCGCCCTTTTCTTTTGTCCTGCGCGCAATGCCCGCGACAGGGACGGGA
>JBFWZG010000127.1:0-10816 GCA_050185515.1 Reyranellaceae bacterium | reverse complement strand
TGCGCCCGCTTGTAAGTCTGGATATCCTTGAAGCGGCCCTGCGCGTCTCGAACAGCATACAGCTTGGTGCCCGTCGAACTTCTATGCGTCGTTCTCTTGACCATGCGCTGCCTCCTTTCGAAGCGATCGCATTCTACTCCATGCCTGCCTTCAGGACAACGCGAGCCTGCACCTTGCCAGCGACTAAAACCCCACCGCCAGCCTAGTCGCCTCGTCGATCGCCCGCATCGCATCGAGCTCCGCCGCGACATGGGCACCGCCGATGGCGGTGTATTTGACGCCGGCGCGGTCGAGATCGGCGGCGAGTCCGGTTTCCGATTCCTGGCCGGTGCAGAGCACGATGGTGTCGGCCTCGATCAGGCGCGGCTTGTCGTCGACCATGATATGCAGGCCGGCATCGTCGATGCGCTCGTAGGTGGCGCCGGCGATGGTTTCGACATTGGCGCGCTCCAGCCGCTCGCGCTTGATCCAGTCGGTGGTGATGGAGAGCGTGCGGCCCAATTTGCCGGGCGTGCGCTGGAGCATGGTGATCTTGCGTTTGGGCGGATGGTCGACGCGGCTCGCGCGATCGAAGCCGCCGCGCAAATCGGAAGCGATTTTGATGCCATGCTCTTCGAGGAAGGCTTTGGCGTCGGGCGCGCGGCGGCCCTCGTCGAGCAGGTATTCCGCCGTGTCGAAGCCGATGCCGCCGGCGCCCAGAATGGCGACCTTGCTGCCGGCCTTGCGGGCGCCGGTGAGGATCTCCTCGTAGCCGGCGACTTTCGCATGGTCGATGCCGGGAATCCGCGGCACCCGCGGATGCACGCCGGTGGCGATCACCACCTCGTCGAAGCCCTTGAGCTCGGCGGCGGTCGGGCTGGCGTTGAGCTTCACCGTCACGCCGTCGGCCTTCACGCGATACGAGAGATAGCGGATCAGCTCGTCGAACTCGCTCTTGTCGGGCACGTTGCGGGCCAGCTGCAGCAGGCCGCCAAGCTGGCCGCTCTTCTCGTAGAGCGTCACGTCGTGGCCGCGGGCGGCGGCCTCAAAGGCGCAGGTCATGCCGGCCGCTCCGGCGCCCACCACGGCGATGCGCTTGCGCGTCGCGGCCTTGCCGGTGGGGAACTCGATCTCGCGCAGCGCGCGCGGGTTGACCAGGCAGGTCGAGGGTTTCAGCCGGAAGATCATGTCGAGGCAGGCCTGGTTGCAGGCGATGCAGGTGTTGATGGCTTCCGGCGTGCCGGCTTCGACCTTGGCGGCGAACTCGGCGTCGGCCAGCATCTGCCGCGACAGCGACACCAGATCGCATTTGCCCGAGGCGATCAGGTTTTCGGCCACGGCGGGATCGTTGATGCGGTTCGACGCGATGACCGGGATCTTCACCTTGGCCTTGATGGCGGCGGTCGCTTCGGCCCAGGCGGCGCGCGGCGCTACATAGGCCACGGTCGGCACCCGCGCCTCGTGCCAGCCGATGCCGGAGTTCAGGCAGTCGACGCCTTCGGCTTCCAGCGCCTGCGCCAGTTCGAGGATCTCGGCCTGGGTCATGCCGCCTTCGACCAGTTCGAGGGCGGAGATGCGGTACATGATCGGGAAGTCGCGACCCATCGACTTGCGGATGGCGCGGATGATCTCGACGGGCAGGCGCATGCGCCGGCCCCAGTCGCCGCCGAACTCGTCGTCGCGGTCGTTGGTGCGCGGCGAGAGGAACTGGTTGATGAAATAGCCTTCCGATCCCATCACCTCGATGCCGACGAAGCCGACCTCGCGGGCGATCTCCGAGGCGCGCACGTAGTCGTCGACCGTGCGCCAGACCTCCGACGTCTCCAGCCGGCGCGGCTTGCGGCGGTTGATGGGCGACGGGATCTCCGAGGCGCCGACGCAGCCGTCGAACTTGGCGTAGCGGCCGGCATGCAGGATCTGGGCAAAGAACGGCACGCCCGTACCGGCGATGGCGCTGCACAGCTCGCGTTGGTAGCCGAGATCGGCGTCGCGGGTCAGCTTCAGCGAGTCGAGCTCCATCAGCCCTTCGTCGTTGGGCGCCAGGCCGCCGGAGATGATCAGGCCGATGCCGGCATTGGCGCGCGCCAGGTAATAGGCGATCTCGCGCTCGTGGAAGCGGTCGGTCGTTTCCACGCGGGTGTGCATGGAACCCATCATCATGCGGTTCCTGATGCGGGCGGTGCCGATATTTATGGGGGAAAGAAGGTTGGGATAGAGCGCGTAGCCCTTCGGCCTGACGGATTGCGACTGCATGGACGCGTCTTTCCCTTAACCCTAAGCATGAGCCGGTCTGGCGCCGACGTTTCTAATGAAGGTTAGTTTAGACAGACATGCGATGCCAAGGCCCCTTGCGCCCCGTTGCCGGCGATGCCGAGCGCCATCTCCGCTATCTGCGGGCATTCTGCGAGGACTGGAGGCGTTTCGACGGGCCGGGCTGGCGGATCGCGGGGCTGGACAGCCTGTCCCTCGGCAGCGCTCTGCCCGAGGCGACGGGAAAGGAGCAGCTCCTGCGCGAGGGCGTGGCAGGCGGAGGCGCGATCCCTCTCCCGCACGGGGAGAGGGAACGGGAACCGCCCTATTTCTCCATCTTGAACGACAGCTTCAGCTTCGTCCGATAGGCCTTGATCTTGCCGGCCTGAATCTGAATGTCCTGGGCAGTGACTTCGGCGATGCGCAGGTCGCGCAGGGCCGAGCTGGCGCGTCTCACGGCGACGGCAGCGGCATCTTCCCAGGACTTCGGACTGGACCCAACGACTTCGATGATCTTGTACACGCTGTCAGGCATGATTTTTTCCTCCCAAAGACAAGGCGGCGAGATCCGCGCGATGTCGCGTGGCTCTGTCGCAAGAACCATAAAGTGCGCAGCACTATGGCGCGCCTGACGGTCCTTATACGGGTGGAGTTGCTCTGGGCATCGACGGTCTCCTGTCCTCGGCAATAGGGAAGGAACACCAACTCTGGCGGACCAAGTCTAGGACTCCGGCCGCCATGGCACAACCGCGACGGCCCCGACTGCCGTTCTACCCCAGAGCGGACTGCAGCCGCTCCACGACCTGGGGCAGTTCGCTGTCGCGATAGGGCACCGGCGGGCGGAACGACCAGACGGGACCCGGCCAGGCCGGGTCGTCGCGGAAGCGGCCGATGACGTGGATGTGCAGCTGCTGCACGATGTTGCCCAGCGCGCCGACGTTGACCTTGTCGGGCCGGCACATCTCAGTCATCGCCCGCGACGCCTTGGCGATCTCGCCCACCAGCAGGGCCAGATCGAGCGTCGACAGGTCATGCAGTTCCTTGAGGCCTGGCCGGCGCGGCACCAGGATCAGCCACGGCCAGGAGCGGTCGTTCATCAGCCGCACATCGGACAGGGGCCATTCGGCGATCGGCACGGTATCGGCCGCCAGCCGCTCGTTAAGCACGAATTCCACCACGCCCGACGCCCCCAACGTCCGTTGCAGGGCCCCACCCTAGCCAAGGGCCGGGGCGCTGCCAATCGGCTCATGGCGTCAGAACATGCGCAACTGGAGCAACAGGCGAGGACCATGCTTCGGCGGCAGGACCTTGTGGTAGCACGCCGGATCCTCGAGGAAGCCGAATCCCGCCCCGCCCTCGACGATCGTTTCCCGGGTACGGTCGAAACAGGCGAACACCGCGGCGTCCGTCTGAAAGGCAGGCGCCAGCGCGAGCCGCAGCGGTTTCCGCCGATGCGAGCCGGCGACCGCGACATGGCAGCCCGACTGCCGATCGCCGCCGACGATGTAGAAGAATACGTAAAGGGCGCGCGAGACCTCGACGTCGAAATGGAAATCGACGGTCTGGCCTCCCGCCCGGCGGTCGTGATCGGGCAGATCGGCCACCGGGCTCCAATACAGCCGACGCTCGATGCGCCGGGGAGAAAAACCGAGATAGCGGCGGGCGATTTCGCGCAACCGGGGATCGGCGGCGATGGCCGCGATGGCCGGGCATGGATGCCGCAGGTCGACTTCGGCGATAGGCGCCGGACGGCCATCAGGAGTCCTGCCGTTCCGCACCTCCCCGACCAGGAAGCTTTCGCGATCGTCCCGAGGCAAATGGCACGGGGTGCAGCGGGCGTAGTCGGCGATCTCCGTGACGATGGCGGCTGGGAGGCGCAGCGCCAGCCACAATCCGTCCACCCGCAGCGCCTGGACGGCTGCCGGCGGCGACAATCCCGGAAACAGCGTGGCGCAGTCACCGACGCCCGGCGACGGCGGTTTCGCCGCGCGATCCAGCAAACCGCGCCAAAGGGCTACCAGAGCGCCGAACGCCCTGAGGCGGCCGACAAGCCTGTGAAGCCTGCCCCGCCGAAGAGCGCGAACAGCCTTGCTCAATGCATTCGAGAGGGGGTACGCGGGAACTGGCACGCCGGACCGGGTAGACAGAAGGCTGATAGGAGACGCACCTTGCCGTGCCATAGCGTCGCGGGGCTGTGTCAACGCCGTGACGCGGGGCTGCAAACGGATATCAGCCAACCGGGTCAAGGCTCTATACCCACACGAAAATTCGGGTCGCAATGAGGGCGCTGCGGACCTAGATTACAGGCCATGATCGACCCGTTTGGCCGGCATATCTCCTATCTGCGCGTCTCGGTGACGGACCGTTGCGACTTCCGCTGCGTCTACTGCATGGCCGAGGATATGACCTTCCTGCCCAAGGCGGACGTGCTGTCGCTCGAGGAGCTGGATCGGCTGTGCAGCGCTTTCGTGCGCCTCGGCGTGCGCAAGCTGCGCCTGACCGGCGGCGAGCCGCTGGTGCGCAAGAACATCATGTCGCTGGTGCGCGGCCTGTCGCGGCATCTCCATGACGGCGCGCTCGACGAGCTTACCGTCACCACCAACGGCAGCCAGCTCGCCCGGCATGCGGCAGAACTGGCCGCTTGCGGCGTGAAGCGGATCAACGTCTCGATCGACACGCTTGACCGCAACAAGTTCCGCGCCATCACGCGCTGGGGCGATCTCGACAAGGTCATGGCGGGGCTCGATGCGGCGCAGGCGGCCGGGCTGGCAGTCAAGATCAACGCCGTGGCGCTGCGCGGCATCAACGACGACGAACTCGATTCGATGATGCTTTGGGCCCATGGCCGCGGCATGGACCTGACCTGGATCGAGGTCATGCCGATGGGCGATATCGGCGAGCAGCGCGTCGACCAGTACCTGCCGCTCTCGCTGGTGCGCTCGCGCCTGCAGGCGCACTGGACCTTGCAGGAAAGCGACCATCGCACCGGCGGGCCGGCGCGCTATTTCGACGTCAAGGAAACCGGCGGCCGGCTGGGGTTCATCACGCCGCTGACCCACAATTTCTGCGAAAGCTGCAACCGGGTGCGGCTCACCTGCACCGGCACGCTGTTCATGTGCCTGGGCCAGGACGACGCGGCCGATTTGCGCGAACCGCTGCGGCGCTCCGAAAGCGACGAGGAACTGACCGCGGCGATCCATGCCGCGATCGCCCGCAAGCCCAAGGGCCACGATTTCATCATCGATCGCCGCAGCCAGGCGCCGGCCGTCGCCCGCCACATGAGCGTGACGGGCGGCTGACCTGCGCGCCGGCGCAGTAGCCGCCCGGCCCGCAGGCGTTATACTGCCCGACCCGTCCGATCTCCCCGCGTCCCCATGCCCGCCAAGCGCTCCTCCTCCCGCCGCTCTCCGGTCTCCGCCCGCAACGGGACGAGGCTCGCCTTCGTCGCTGCCCGGACGAAAGAGGCGGAAGCGGCCCTGAAGACCCTGGAAAAGCGCTACGGCAGCGTCCCGCCGGCGCAGGCCGACGTTATCGTGGCCCTGGGCGGCGACGGCTTCATGCTGCGAACGCTGCATCGCTACCAGAACCTGCGCAAGCCGATCTACGGCATGAATCGCGGCACGGTCGGGTTCCTGATGAACGAGTACCGTTCAGCCGGCCTGACCAGCCTGCTGAAGCGCGCCCAGGCGATCGAGTTGCATCCGCTGCGCATGGTTGCGACGACGCTCAAGGGCACAAGACGCGAGGCGCTGGCCATCAACGAGGTTTCCCTGCTGCGCGAGGCCCGGCAGACGGCCAAGATCGCCATCAGCATTGACGGCAAGCAGCGGCTTTCCGAACTGATCTGCGATGGCGTCATGGTGGCGACGCCGGCCGGATCGACCGCCTACAACCTCTCGGCCTACGGACCGATCCTGCCGCTGGGCTCCAGCCTGGTGGCTCTGACGCCGATCTCCGCCTTCCGTCCGCGGCGCTGGCGCGGGGCGCTGCTGCCGCGTACGGCCACGGTGGAGTTCACGGTGCTCGATCCGCAGAAGCGCCCGGTCAGCGCCGTGGCTGACGATACCGAAGTGCGCGACGTCGTTTCCGTCGTCGTGACCGAGGCCAGCGACGTCAAGCTGACCCTGCTGTTCGACCCGGAGCACAATCTCGAGGAGCGCATCGTCAAGGAGCAGTTCGCCCCGTGACGAGAAGCAGAAGCGAGAACGATGCCGCTCCCACAGCCGAGCACATCGAGGATGACCTGTCCCATGTGCCGCATGCCTATCCGCCCCTGGGGCCGACAAATCCGAAATCGCTTGTCCTGGCGCTGATCCTCGGTTCGATCGGCGGCACCGCGTTCTTTTTCATCGGCATGCCGCTGCCCTGGATGATGGGCGCCGCCGTGCTGTGCACGATCGCCTCGCTGTCAGGCGCGCGAATCGGCGTCTGGCCGCTGCTGCGCCAGATCATGCTCGTGGTGCTGGGCGTCATGCTGGGCAGCGGTTTCTCGCCGACCCTGATCGACTCCCTGCCGCAATGGGTGAGCAGCATCGCCACTCTTATGGCGCTTACCTTCGTCAGCGGCTTCCTCGCCTATCTCTTCTTCCGGTACGTGGGAAGTTTCGACCGCACTACGGCCTATTTCAGCGGCATACCGGGCGGGCTGGCGGAAATGATCGCGGTCGGGGGCGACATGGGCGGCGATGATCGCAAGATCTCGCTGGCGCATGCCGTGCGCATTCTGGTCGTGGTCATGACCGTGCCGATCTGGTTCCGCCTGCACGATGGCGTGCAGGCAACCGGCGGCACCGGCGTGCACTTCGCCGATGTAGGACTGATCGACTATGCAATTCTCATCGCTTGCGGCGCCATCGGCGCGCCGCTGGCCGCTTTGGTCCGGCTGCCGGCCGCCGCCATCCTGGGGCCGATGATCCTGTCCGCGGCGGCGCATTATTTCGAATTGACCAAGTCCCAGCCGCCGGTCGAGATCGTGGCGGCAGCGCAGGTCGTGATCGGCACCGCCATTGGCTGCCGTTTCATCGGCGTCCATATCCGCGAGGTCGGCCGAACCCTGGTGATGTCGGTGGGCGGCGGGCTGATCGGCGTCGGCGTCGCCGTGGCCTTCACGCTGATAGCCCTGCACTACATCGACCTGCCGATGCCGGCGCTGCTGTTGTCGTTCTCGCCGGGCGGCGTCGCGGAGATGAGCCTCGTCGCGCTGGCATTGCACGTCGATACCGCCATGGTGGCGGCGCATCATCTGTTCCGCATCTTCTTCGTCGTACTGGTGGCGCCGGCGGTGTTCCGCCTGTGGAAGCGGCTCGCGCCCTAGGCGGTATTGATCAACCCGCCATCGACGACCAGCAGATGGCCGTTGACGTACGTCGATTCGTCGCTGGCGAGGAACAGCGCGCAATTGGCAACGTCCCAGGCCGTGCCCATCTTGCCGGTTGGGCTGATCTTGTCGCGTATGGCGATCATCTTTTCGTAGTCCCCCTGGGAGTACGAGCTGGCCAGCGGGGCGATCATCGGCGTGTTCATCAGTCCGGGCAGGATGGCGTTGCAGCGGATGCCTTTGCCGGCATACTGCACCGCCACCGCCTGCGTCAGCCCGTTCACGCCGGCCTTGCTGGCGTTGTAGGCGACGTAGGAAATCCCCCTCGGCACGCGGATCGAGGCGATCGACGAGACATTTACGATCGAGCCCGATCCCTGTTTCTCCATGATCGGCAGCACGTACTTGCAGGTGAGAAAGAAGCTTTTCAGGTTGACGTCGAGCACCAGGTCCCAGTCGCCCTCGCTCATCTCCACCGGACCGCCGGTGCGGGCGATGCCGACATTGTTGTGCAGCACGTCGATGCGGCCCCAGTCGGTGGCGCAGGCTTCCGCCATACGCTGCACCTCGGCGGCATTGGCGACGTTGCACAGATGCGCGTGCGCCTCGCCGCCTTCGCCCTTGATGATATCAACCGTTTCCTGCGCCGCCTTGACGTTGGCGTCGACGCAGAACACCCGGGCCCCTTCGCGCGCGAAGGTGACGGCCGTGGCCTTGCCGTTGCCCCATCCCGGCCCGGACGAACCGGCGCCGACCACGATGGCGACCTTGTCCTTGAGGCGATCTCCCATGTCCGTTCTCCTCGTGAGCCGCGCGCCGATCAAACCAGCTTGCGCAATTCGGTCTTCAGCACCTTGCCATAGTTGTTCTTCGGCAGGCTGGCGACGAACTTGTAGTCCTTCGGCCGTTTGAAGCGGGCGATGTTGTCGAGGCACAGCGCGTCCAGCTCGGCCGGACCGACCTGCCTGCCCTCGCCAGCCACGACGAACGCCACGACCTCCTCGCCCCATTCGGGATGCGGGCGACCTACCACCGACACTTCGAGGACCGCAGGATGGCGCAGCAGCACCTCCTCGATCTCGCGCGGATAGATGTTGGTGCCGCCGGAGATGATCATGTCCTTGGAACGGTCCTTCAGTGTCAGGAACCCGTCGGCGTCGAAGCTGCCCATGTCGCCGGTGAAAAGCCAGTCGTCGCGCAGGGCCTTGGCCGTCGATGCGGGATCGTTCCAGTAGCCCGACATCACCGTGTCGCCGCGAACCACGATTTCGCCAATCTCGCCGTCGGGCAGATCGACGCCCTCGGCGTCGGTGATGCGAACCTCGACGCAGGCCTGGGGCCGACCGACCGAGGCGAGCCTCTCCTCCCAGCGCGGATGCGACTTGTTCATGTGCTCGGCGCGCGACAGCACGGTGATGGTCATGGGCGTTTCGCCCTGGCCGTAGATTTGCGCGAAGACATCGCCGAGCCGGTTCATCCCCTGCTTGATGTCGGCGACGTACATGGGGCCGCCGCCATAGACGATTGTGCGGATCGCCCCGTCCTTGATTTCGGCCGCAGACCGATGCTCCACGAGCCGCTTCACCATGGTCGGCGCCAGAAACATGCTCATGCCGCGCCAATGGTTCGCAAGGGCGACGGTTTCGTCCGGCTCGTAGCGACCGCTTTCGGGAATCACCTGCACGCCGGCGCGCGCGAGCAGCGGGAAATTGTACAGGCCTGACCCATGGCTGATCGGCGCGGCGTGAAGGATCGGCGCGCCGAAACCGGGATCGTCTACCTCCATGAAGTATCCCTGCGTCATCTCGATCAGGTTGCGATGCGACAGGCAGGCGCCCTTGGGACGGCCAGTGGTGCCGGAGGTGTAGAACAGCCAGGCCGGATCGGTCGGCAGCCGGTCCTGCAGGGCGATCGGGTCGCCCGGGCCGAGCTTGCGATAGTCATCGGTGCCGACCACGATCACGGCGCGCAGCCCCGGACAGTCGCCACGCACGCTCTCGATTTCCTCCGCCAGGTCATCGGTACAGATGCACAATGCCGCCCCGGAATTCTCGAGGATATAGGCGAATTCGCGCGGGTGCAGCTTGGCATTCATCGGCACGGCGACCAGGCCGGCATGCCAGATTGCGTAAAGCGTTTCGATGGCCTCGACGCAGTTCGTCATCGCCACGGCGACGCGGTCGCCCGCAGCCAGGCGATGGCGATGGCGCAGGCCCGAAGCCATCCATGAGACGCGACGAAGAAGCGAGCGGTAGGTGTGATGCACGGTCGTGCCGCAGGCCACGGCAGGTGCATCGGGATGGTAGCGCGCGGCGCGCTCCAGCCAGCGGACGATGTTCATTGTTGCCTCCAGCCGCCATTGTGGCGCGGCGGGACGGCATCAGGCAATCGACTTGCGAGGCTGCGAAAGCCGTTTCAGCGACGCTCGCGCAGGCGCTCGTTCTCGAGCAGCCGAAGCTGCTCCTGCTGCCGTTCGCGGCGCTCCTGCAGATCGCGCTGCAGGCGTTCCTGCTCGGCCCGCTCGCGCGCACGCTGCTCGGCGCGGCGTTGCCGTTCGGCGGCCGCATCGGGATCGGTCTGCAGCCGCGGTGCCGCATCCTGCTGCGCCAGCAGGCGCTGGGTACTGGCGACGAAAAGGGATACGAAACTCAACAGATCGCCGCCGTTGCGCAAATCGAGCCACGATCCCTGATCGGGATAGCGCCGCTCGCGGCCCCGATCGCGCTCGACGTCGCGATTGATGTCATCCCAGCGCATGTCCCCTTGAGGCTGGGGCTGGGGTTGGGCGTCCGGATTGATGGGACCGGTCAGAATGCGAGGCCGGCCGAGCTGATCGCGCGTCACGGTGCGCCCGAACACCGGCCCCTGCGAGGCCGCGCGATTGCGCCGCGCCTGTTCCTCGCGCGCCCGGCGTTCGGCTTCTTCCAGGCGTGCCTGTTCGAGGGCCCGCCGCTCGGCTTCCAGCGCCTGTCGGCGCCTTGCCTCGGCCTCGTCGGTCGCCCGGCGCGCCCGTTCCTCGGCCTCCTTGCGAGCGCGGACGATTTCGGCCTGACGTTCGCGCTCGGCACGGGCAGCCTCCTCTATCCGGCGCTGCTCCTCGGCGAGACGGGCGCGTTCGGCGGCCGCCTGGTCGGCCTGTCGCTTGCGCTCGGCGTCCTGCCGGGCCTCGATCTCCTGAGCCAGAGCTGCCGAATGCAGATCGGCGGCGCGCTCGACCTCCTGCCTCGTCTGTTCCCGGAACGCCAGCTCGCGCGCCTGTTCGACTTCCAG
>JBFWZG010000126.1:6725-11028 GCA_050185515.1 Reyranellaceae bacterium | reverse complement strand
TACTCCAGTCAGATAGTTGATTTATATAGATTATTATCGACAAATTAAACCGTTTCGTTAATGAACGAATCAGGTATCATCTAATTCATTGATCGCATATTCTACGGCCTCTCGCAAGCTTCAGGAGGCTGGCCGTGGCAAACCGGTATTTGCCCGAGGACCCCTCGTCGTGGGGGCCGTCGGAAAAGGACATCGAGGCATTCCCCTACAGAAACCGCGGCAGCAAGCCGCCGGCGCTGGCGGAATGGCAGGATTTCGCCGCGCCGTGGCAGAAGCGGGCGGAAGAGCGCGGCTTTCCGGATCCCTTCGCCATGATCGGCCGCGACATCGCCGCCGCCGAGCATGACCAGCGACTGCGCGAGACCGAGGCGCGCATGCAGGCGGAGATCGAGCGCGAGATCGGCGTGCCGGGAAGTGCGCCGCGCTCGGGCAGGTCGGCATCGCACAACCCGTCGGCGCGGCCGGACGATGCCATGACGCGGCAGGCTGCCAGACAGGACGCGCCGGCCGGCGCGCGCATCGGCTTCACCAGACCGCCGCCGCAGAAGACCCTGCTGGCGCAACCCGCACGCCGAACCAGCACGCGCCTGCCCGAGGACGGGGAGCCGCAGTTGCAAGCCAAAGCGCAGCCGGCAAGGGACACCCACGCGCAACCCGATCGGCGCCAGCCCGTTGGCCCGCAGACGCAGATCCGCAGCACCAGCGACACGATCTCGCCGGCAGGTGCGTCCGACGGGCTGTTCGGCGGCGAGGATTCCGACGCTATCGCAGATCAGACGGGCGATGACCCGGCCGCCGGCGACTATGGCCGCCGCCACTACAGCGAGAAGGCGCGCCGCGAGGCGAACGATTTGCGCCGCCGCATTCTCGCCGGCGAATACGAATCTTTCGCGCAGGCCGAGGCCGAGATCGAGGCCAGGCTGGGCGACACGCCCGAGGTGGCGCAGGCGTTCAAGAAGGCGGCCCGGTCCCAGTTCGATGGCGAGGGAAATTGGCAGCAGCGGCTGCCCGGCGCCGGCCGCGGCCCCAACAACAACATGGACAGGCTGTCTCAGCGCATGGCGCGGGGCCAGGAGATCGACGAGCAGGCCGAGCGCGACCGCCAACTCTTCGCCAACGTCAATCGCAGCGGCGCCATGAAGGTCGAGCGCGCCCAACAGCCCGGCTGGTCCCTGTGGGACGCCGGCGGCGGCGCGAAGCTGGCCCTTACCAACAACGTCGGTCGGCGTTTCGCGCTCGATCCGAAGAACGGCGTTCCGACTCTCAATCTGTTGCAGGCGCTGATCGATCCGCAGACCGATCCGCGTGCCTGGCGCGAGCAGGCGCTGGCCTTCCTGCCGCGGCGCCAGCCGACGGCAGACGAGACCTGGCACGGCATGGCCGACATCGACTGGGCCCGGCTGCCGGCCGATCCGAATGCGGTGCGCCAGCTCGACGGACAGCTGGCATTGCTCGGCGAGGGCGGCGACCGGCTGCAGGCCGCCTATACGCTGCTGCCGCTGATCGGCCACCGCGTGCTGGGCCCCAGCGTGCTCGAAGCGGGCATCGAGTTGATCGTCGGCCTGTCGCCCCTTGGGGACATCGAGGAAGTGTCGGAGGCCGGCAGCGACTTCCTGGAAGCCGCCAAGGCCGGCAGCGCGGTCGGCATGGCGCTGGCCGCCGGTCGGCTGATGGCGGTCGCCGCCGGCTACATCCCCGGCGCGAAGCTCCTCGCCGCCGGCAAGCGGGCGATGCGGACGATGGGAGATTTCGGCCGCTTCGCCATCGATCCGACCAAGGCGCGTGAAATCGTCGAACTGTCGAGTGACCCGCGCGACGTCGCAAAATCCGTCGGTGAAAATTCGCACGCTTTGGTGGAGCCGGAACGGTCATCACGGGCCACGGTCGACGTCTCCGCCGCTGGATCGACGACTTCCCTGTCAGACGAAACCGGGCATGCCGATGTTTCGTCCGCACCGGGATTTCGGTCCGAGAATCCGGAGTCATCGGGAGGCCGGTCGGACAGTCGGAAAGAGGACAAGAGGACAATCGAGCACGCAAGCGATGAGTCTGCAGACTCGCAGACCGCAGGTTCCTACAACGCTGTTCAGCGCGAAGGCGACAAAACGTCTGACTACGCCGGACACGAACCGGAAAACCGCGACGTGAATCCCGCGACCACAGGAACGGCGCGTCCCGTATCGCTGAACGGCAGGCTGAACCTTAATTCTTATCCCAACCATGACCAGCTGACGGCCAGTGTGGACAACTTCTCGCGCATGACGAAAAGGGAAAAGCGCGCCTTAATCCTCGCGCTATCGAGGAGCCGTGGTGATACCTCCGAAGCGGTCGCCGGACGGATCCTGCGCCAGATCTACCCTGCGGACCGGTTCACCGTCCTGGCACAGCTCGAATTCATCGAGAATGGCGTCCGTATCGCCCAAATCGACGACGTGGTCCTCCGAACCGGAAAATTTCGGAAGGAACCACTCGGACCTCACAGCTACCAGGTCAGGCGCAATGGCGAGGTGGGATGGATCGACTTCGTGGAAGACCTGGAGATCATGTACGACTACAAGACCGGGGCCAGTTCCCTCAGTGACGGACAGAAGATCATACGCGCCCGGGCTGTCAAGGCAGGCAGAGCGGAGGCTTTCGTCGAATCCTCGGTACGAACCGCCGACATCCCTGGAGAAGAGGTTCTTGAGCGCCTGCAGAACTCCGACGCCGTACGGAAAGCTGGGCTGAAGCTCAACAAGGACCGTTTTCTAAAGTTCTACAACGAGCGCGCCAAGGACATGAATCTCGCGGTGTTCCTGTCGCTTGCCGTCGCAGTCGCCGCCGAATCCGACGATGGGCCCGCCCCCGACCGCGAAGTGTGATGCGCGAAATCATAATTGTTTTCTTCTACAGAGGGAAATACAATCCAAACGAGAACCTCTATGGAGACCGCCGATGGGGAGACACGCATATCTGGCGGCAGCAACACTGGACGAAGAAGCCATCGAAAAATTCTACGAGCAGTTGGAGACGAAGCACCGGTATGTCGGGTATCTGATCTTCAACGTCGTCTCCGAGATGATCGACCACGACATGGATGCGCCGCATGCCGCCACTATTCTGGACGGACTCTACGTGCCGGACGCGGATCTGGTGGATGACCACCCGGTGTCGCCAAAATCGCTGGCTGACGCGTTGCGCACCCTGGCCGAAATTTGGCGCAACGACCCTAGAATGCGAGAACGCCTGCTGGACAATGAGGACATGATGCGCCGGCACAATTGGGACATCTCACACCTCGAGGAGTTTCTGCGGTTCCGCAACGAGATCGCCGATAACCTCGAAGGGTTGGCACGACATTGCGATCTGCTGGATGAAGCGGGCGAGAGACGTGTATCGCTCGTTATGAGCGCGTGATCTTTCGACAGTTCTGAGCAGGGCGCCTGCGGGTGCTCGCAAGTTCCTGCGGGAATCGCGCGCGCCCTTCCCTACCTTCGCTTTCTTAAGAATCCGCACGGCAGGTCGGCGGCGGCGCTTTCGCCGATGCCGCCGGGCGTGACGCGGGCCGATGTCGAGAAGCTGATCGGCGCCATCCAGCGCGCCGCGCCGCGCAACATGTCCGGCCAGCACGTGATAGCTCTCGCTCTCATGGTGCTGGGCGGCGCGACGGCCGCCCGGACGGAAGAGGATGGTCGGTCGGGCATCTGAGCAATGCAACCCGACATGCGGAACGTTGTTATTTATTTTACTACCCATGCGTGTTCTCAATCCTGGAGAACCGGGGTATGGTCGGCGTCGAGCGGAATCGCCGAACGTCATTAACGGGGGAGTTCCATGTCCGTCTGGGTCATGTTGCTGGGCGAAGGATTGCGCTCGGCGGATTACGACGAAATTGAAAAGGCAGCCCGTACCCATATCGACCTGACGCGCGATGAAGACAATCTGCTGTCCTCGCTCAAGACGTTCCGCGCGAAGAACGCGGAGTCGATCCGACGGCTGGGAATCGAGGACCTCGACATCTCCAGCTACAGCAATTTCAACGAAGAGGACGAAAGGCTGTTCGCCCTGCATGAATGGGATCCGGAGGGGACCGGCTGGCTGTGGAGGGGCCAGGAGGTCCGGCGCGCTCCGCTCGACGTGGCGGCGGCCGCCGACCGTCTGCAGGCCGCCGTAGAGCGACGCGATCCCGATGCCGAGTTCATGGTGGAGTACAGCCGCCACACCCTTCGCCACAACGAGAAGCTGAGAATGGGATGGGACCCGACGCTCAAACCCCAGCCGCCGGAGGAGATCGACGACTTTGCGCGGTACATCATTGTCCTGA
>JBFWZG010000126.1:0-6625 GCA_050185515.1 Reyranellaceae bacterium | reverse complement strand
GGTCAGGCCCGCGAGGACTGGCGCCGGTCGCGCCGCAACAGCGTCAGGCCGACGAGCAGCATTGCCGCGCCCCACACCAGGAAGCCGATGTCCCAGTAGATCCATTGCTCGCGCGGAACGGTTTCGTTGACGTGATGCAGTTCCAGCAGGTGGTGGTCGACGACGCCTTCGACGAGGTTGAACAGGCCGAAGCCGATCAGGATCGTGGCGAAGAGCATGAGAGGCGACCACCGGAAATGCGGCCGTCGCGCGCTGCGCCACAGCACGATCAACCCGGCGACGGTGAAGACATAGGTCGCGGCGTGGAACAGGCCGTCGAGCATGGTGTTGAGCTCGAGATTCTCCAGCGTGTCGGCCGGATAGCCGGCGCTGGTGGCCATGTGGTGCCACTGGAGAATCTGGTGCAGCACGATGCCGTCGAAGAAGCCGCCCAGCCCCAGGCCGAGCAGCACGCCGGCGGAGACCGGAAAACGCGGCTGCGGCGGGCGCTCACCCACCGGCGGCGTTCCGGGCGCGCAAGCCGACCGCCTGCAGCACCGCGGCGAGCCTGTCCTTCGCCTGCTGCAACGGCTGGAAGTCGCCGCGCAGCGCCTTGAGCGCGTAGCGTTCGCGGCCGATCTCTGCGGCGGTGCGGAAGCCCAGCCGGCGCAGCACCGGCACCGGGGGGCACCAGCCCTGCACGGCGTGCTGGAACAGGAAGCCGGTCACCAGGGCGGGCAGCGCCAGCCAGCGGCGGTCGACGGTGGCGCCCAGCGCCAGGCCGGCCAGCGCCAGGGTCGAGGCGTTGGCTTCGATCATGCGCTCGATGTCCCATTCGCGATCGAGCTCGCCCAGGCGGCGGTCGATCTCCTCGGGGTGGGCGACGTACCAGGCGATGCGCTGCTCGGTCTCGCGGCGGATGCGCTCGTTGACGTCGGCGGCGGTGTGGCGCGGCACGCGGCGGCGGTCGAGACCATGCGTTCCTCCATTGCGTCGAAACGGCAACGGCAGGCCGACGGCGGGGGTTCCCGGCTGTTCTGCCGCAACGCGGAACGAAAATCCGGCATGCGCCGCCGCGCCGCCCGGCGGGCTGGCGCGCGGGGCGCGGCGCGCTATCGTGGCGGCACGCACTAGAGTGGCGTGGTCACCAACGGGCATTGAGGAGGAGTAGTCATGCATAAAGCGATGAGACGGGGCGCGGCGCTGGCCGCGACGCTGCTGGCGGCGACGGCGCTGGCGCTGCCGGCGGCGGCGCAGAAATTCGCCGACCAGGGCGTCAGCAAGGACGAGATCGTCATCGGCACGCACCAGGACCTGTCGGGGCCGATCAAGGCCTTCGGCATCCCGACCGCCAACGGCATGAAGATGGCGGTCGACGAGATCAACGCCAATGGCGGCATCAACGGCCGCAAGATCAAGCTGGTGATCGAGGACAGCGGCTACGATCCCAAGCGCGCGGTGCTGGCGACGCAGAAGATGATCGAGCGCGACGAGGTGTTCGCCATGGTCGCGACGCTCGGCTCGCCAACGACGCTGGCGCCGCAGGACATCGTGCTCGACGCCGGCGTGTTCCAGCTGTTTCCGGTGACCTCGGCCGAGTTCACCTGGACGATGGAGAAGGGCCGCGCCCAGGAGCGGCTGAAATTCGCCATCACCCTGCCCTACGCCGATTCGATCCGCGCCACGATGAAGGCGCTGATCGAGGAGAAGAAGCTGTCGAAGCCCTGCGTCATGTACCAGGACGACGAGTTCGGCAAGAACGTCACCGACGGCTTCGAGGCGCAGCTCAAGGCGATGAATCTGAAGGCCGCCGCCGTCACCAGCTACAAGCGCGGCGCCTCTGACTTCTCCTCGCAGATCGCCAAGATGAAGGCGGAGAACTGCGACCTGGTGGTGCTGGGCACCATCATCCGCGAGACCATCGGCGCCATGGCGGAGGCGAAGCGGCTGCAGTGGAACCCGGTGTTCCTGGGCTCGGCGGCGGCCAACGTCGTCGAGGTGCCGCTGCTGGGCAAGGAGGCGGTCGAGGGCTTCTACGCCGCCGGCCTGTTCGAGATGCCCTATGCCGACACCGTCAAGGGCAAGGTCAAGGACTGGTTCGAATCCTACAAGAAGCAGTATGGCGCCGAGCCGACGACGCAGGTGATCTACGGCTACAATGGCGTGATGACCTTCGCGCACTACGCGCAGCTGGCCGGCAAGGATCTCAACGGCAAGACCATGCTGGAGGCGCTGGAGAGCGGCAAGGGCTACGAGAACATCTTCGGCACCGCGCCGATCAAGTTCTCGAAGGAAAACCACCTGATGTCGATCCCGACCCAGCTGCAGCAGGTGCAGAACGGCAAATGGGTGCTGCTGAAGGAGAACCTGTCGTTCTGATCGATCTCTCCTCTCCCCGCTCGCGGGGAGAGGAAATAAAAAGCGCTGCCGCAATCGAATCCCGCTGCCGGTCCTTCGAGACGCCGGCCTGCGGCCGGCTCCTCAGGACGAGGGAAGTGGCGGCGGGCGCCCTTTCAATTGGCCCTTCTCCCGCTGGCGGGAGAAGGTGCCCGAAGGGCGGATGAGGGTGCGCCGACTTTTCTTACGAAGGACACCCTCACCCGGGCTTCGCCCACCCTCTCCCGCAGGCGGGAGAGGGGACAAGTAGGGAGGGCGTGTGTGAATGCCCGCGCCGCTCAGGGCGACAGCAGCAGGGTTCGCTTGTGCGTCGATTGCCTGGTGCCGACCTCGGTGTCGTAGACGACGCGATACTCGATGGTCTCCGTGCTGGCCGAAGCGACGGCACCGGCCGTCGCAACCACCATGCCGCCGGGAATGTCGCCGGGGCAGTTCTGCCGCCGCGCCTGCACCGGCTGCTCGCGGATCGACAAGGTGACGCTGGCCGGGCCGGACAGTTTCTCGACCGACACGATGCGCTTGAGAATGGACTGGCACTTGTCGACCCAGTAGACGGGATGCAGATCCGAACTCTGCCCCGCCTTCAGCGGAATCTCCTGGGCCTGCGCCGGCTGGCACAGGACGATGAACGCCAATGCGGCGCCGGCTGCCACGACACGATCACGCATGAACCGCTCTCCTGCCATCGAAGTGGAAGCGGCATTATTGCACGAGCGACGCACGGAAAATCAATCGCGCCCTGAACGGCCGGCACGTGCCTCGTCCGTCATCCTGAGCGCAGCGACGGATCTTCTCCCAACCCGACATCGACTGCTCGAAGCAAGATGCTTCGCTGCGCTCAGCATGACGGGAGGCGATACCCCACGACAGAGAACCCTACCCCGCCGGGACGTGGGTGCTGGTCAGCTCCATCAGCAGGCGGCCGTCGGGGCCGGTGACGGCGGTGCGGACGACGGAGACGCGCTTGCCCTGGCGCACGAAGCGGGCCTCGGCGGTGAGCTCGCCGTCGCGGCGGTTGCCCAGCAGCACGGTGTGCAGGTCGATGGCGAGCTGGAAGCCGGCGCCGCCCTCGCCGATCTGCGTGCCGCCGATCGCCAGGCGCGTGGCGCAGACATCGGCGAACCACACCATGGCGCCGGCGTGCACGGTGCCGAACGGGTTGAGGATGCCCGGCTGCACCGGCATCTTGCCGACGACGCGGTCGGCGTGCTGTTCGGCGATGGTGAATTCGATGCTGCCGGCGTAGTTCGGGCTGTTGAGCTTGGCGACGTCCATGGCCCGCGTTCTCCTTCTGCGTCAGAGCGAGCGGCGCGCCTTGAGCGCCGCCGCCAGAGTGCCGTCGTCGAGATAGTCGAGCTCGCCGCCGACCGGCACGCCATGCGCCAGGCGGGTGACGGCGACGTTGCAGCCGGCCAGCCGGTCGGTCAGGTAGTGCGCCGTGGTCTGGCCGTCGGTGGTGGCGTTGGTGGCGATCACCACCTCGCGCACCGCCTCGTTGGCGGCGCGGGCCAGCAGCGGGCCGATATTGAGGTCTTCCGGGCCGACGCCGTCCAATGCCGACAAGGTGCCGCCCAGCACGTGGTAGCGGCCGGCGAAGATGCGCGCCCGCTCCAGCGCCCACAGGTCGCCGACTTCCTCGACGACGCAGAGGATCGAGGGATCGCGGCGCGGATCGGCGCAGATGGCGCAGGGATCGACGGTATCGAGATTGCCGCACTGGCTGCACGGCCGCACCTTCTCGGCCGCCTCCTCCATGGCGGCGGCCAGAGGCTGCAGCAGCACGTCGCGACGCTTGAGCAGATGCAGGGCGGCGCGGCGGGCCGAACGCGGCCCCAGCCCGGGCAGGCGGGCCAGCAGCTGGATCAGTCGGTCGATTTCGGGGCCGGTCACCTTAACTCCGTCATCCCGGCCAAGCCCCGAAGGGGCGCAGAGCCGGGACCCATAATGCCGCGTGATACGATTGCCAGGCGGCGGCTGGACATGTGTCGATAGTACGGTGGCAATTGAAGCGCTGTCATGGGTCCCGGCTCTCCGCCCTGCGGGCTGCGGCCGGGATGACGGTCTTGTTTGCGCCTCACATCCCCGGGAACTTGAAGCCGCCGGGGGGCATGGGCATGCCCTGGGTGAGCTTGGCCATTTCCTGCTTCATCGCCTCGCCGACCCTGTTGCGCGCGTCGTTGACGGCGGCGACCACCAGGTCCTCGACCATCGACTTCTCTTCCGACTTCAGCAGCGAGGCGTCGATCTCGATCGAGCGCAGCTCGCCGACGCCGTTGATCGTCGCCTTGACCATGCCGCCGCCGGACTGGCCGGTGGCGGTGGTGGTGGTCGACTTGGCCTGCAGCTGCTGCATGCGCTCCTGCATCAGCTGCGCCTGCTTCATGATCTCGTTCATGTCCATGACGGTACTCCTGGTTACAGCTCGTCCTCGCCCAAGGGCGCGTCGTAGCCGAAATCGTCCTCCTCGGTCGCGGCATCGGCGGCGAGCGCCTCGTCCGACTGCAGCTTCCGGATGCGCTCGATGGCGGCGCCGGGAAAAACCTCGAGCACGGCCTGCACCAGCGGATGCGAGGCGGCACTGGCGCGGCGCGCGCTTTCCTCGGCGGCGCGGGCGGCGGCGATGGTCGGCTGGCCCGCCTCGCGCGAGACGGAGATCATCCAGCGCTGGCCGGTCAGCCGCAGCAGGGTTTCGCCGAGACGGTTGGCGAGATCGGCGGGCGCGGTCGGCGCCGGGCGGAACTCGAGCCTTCCGGCCTCGCAGCTCACGACATGCACGTTGTTGAGGAACTGGTTGGCCAGCATCATCTCGCGCTTGTCCTCGAGCAGCGCCAGCACCGCTTCGGCGGTGGCGGGCAGATCGGGTTGCGGCGCGCGGGCCAGCGGCTGCGGCTGTTCGGAGCGGGCGACGACGGCCAGGCCGGCGGAAGCGGACGGCCCGCCCGATGGCGCCGGCGCAGAACTCGAGCGGCCGACGGCGTTCGTTGCGCCGCCGGAAGACGGCGCGGCGGACCCGTTGGCGCGCGGCGAGGGGGCGGGAGCGCCGCCGGATTTCTCCAGGGCGCGCAACGCGTCGCCGGGGCTGGGCAAGTCGGCGGCATAGGCCAGCCGCACCAGCGCCATTTCGGCGGCGCGGATCGGCGACGGCGCCGACTGCGTCTCCTGCAGCCCCTTCATCAGCATCTGCCAGGTGCGGGCAAGGATCGGCATGGCGAGCTTCTCGGCCATGGCGCGGCCGCGCACCCGCTCGGCTTCCGGCGTCAGCGCCGAGGAGCCGGCGTCGGGCACCAGCTTGAGCCGCGTCAGCCAGTGCGTCAGGTCGAGCAGGTCCTGCATGACGACGACCGGATCGGCGCCGGCATTGTAGAGATCGTCGAGCACCGCCAGAGCCGACTGGATATCGCCCGACATCAGAGAATCGAACAGGTCGAAGATGCGGCCGCGATCGGCCAGGCCCAGCATGTCGCGCACCTGGTCGGCGCTGACCACGCCGCCACCGTGCGCGATGGCCTGGTCGAGCAGCGACAGCCCGTCGCGCACCGAGCCGTCGGCGGCGCGGGCGACCATGGCGATGGCTTCCGGCGCGATCTCGACCTTCTCGGTCTGCGCGATCTTCGTGAAATGCGCGGCCAAGGTGTCGATGTCGATGCGGCGCAGGTCGAAGCGCTGGCAGCGCGAGAGCACGGTCACCGGCACCTTGCGGATCTCGGTGGTGGCGAAGATGAACTTCACGTGCGGCGGCGGCTCTTCCAAGGTCTTCAGCAGGCCGTTGAAGGCCTGGTTCGACAGCATGTGCACTTCGTCGATGATGTAGACCTTGTAGCGCGCCGAGGCCGGCTTGAAGCGCACGCCCTCGATCAGCTCGCGGATGTCGGCGATGCCGGTGCGCGAGGCGGCGTCCATCTCGATGACGTCCATGTGCCGGTCCTCGGCGATGGCGAGGCAGTTCTCGCAAACGCCGCAGGGCTCGACCGTCTCGCTGCCCTTGCCGTCGGGACCGATGCAGTTCAGCGCCCGGGCGATGATGCGGGCGGTGGTGGTCTTGCCCACCCCGCGCACGCCGGTGAGCATGAAGGCATGCGCCAGGCGGCCCGATTCGATGGCGTTGCGCAGGGTGCGCACCATCGCCTCCTGGCCGATCAGGGTCTGGAAACTGGTGGGCCGGTACTTGCGGGCGAGGACGCGGTAGGGCAGGGCTTCTGGCGCGTCGGTCATGGCGTGGCGCGGGCCCTTTCCTGCAACAGAACACCCC
>JBFWZG010000125.1:0-11127 GCA_050185515.1 Reyranellaceae bacterium | reverse complement strand
TTGTCTCTGAATTTAGTCCGCTCCTTTGTCGTGATGGCACTGAGCAGGGACAGGTCGTCTCTCTCGATTGCGATGCGACGGCAGCGGGACTGGTATTCGCATGCCGGGCAATGCTCGTTCAGCACCGGACCGGGCGGGCTGGCGAATCTGTCAAAGCTACCATGGTGTCTAGGACTTCCCGCGCTTTCGAGAGCAGAGGCACAATGTCTACGCGCTTCAGCCTCGAGTGCTCGCCGTTCACAATGCGTCCGGCGGTTGGCATTGGACAGTGCGGCCCCTGGGAAACCGCCAAAGCCGCGAAGGCGAGCAGAAGCTCGTCGGATTTGTCGAACCGCTCCCAGGGAGAATATAGAATGGGGATGACTTGAGGGTAGCCGTTCGGCAGGCCGGCGCCTCGACGGCGGCGCATGGGCTTGTTAATATTCCAAACGGTGGATTCGGCGTCGATGGTCGGTGCGGAGCCGGCAACGGGGGCAACGCGGTCAACCTTCGCCTTTGCCCTATATGCACTGGCCACGCTTGCACGAATGGATGACCAGAACTCGTCGCTGGGGGCTTCGCCGGTGCGCACGAGCCATCCCTTTGTGGGACATCGCAAATGGGCAGCGAACGCCGCTGCCGTAATTTCTGTGCTCAAGGCCTTCTCCGATCCCTTTTTGGGGTGAGGCTAGGAGTGCCGAGGATTGCCCGCTTGTTTCAACCATGCGACTGGGAACGGCGCCATAGCGTCGGCGAGCGTTGGCCACCCGTTCACACGCCCATCAAGAATGGCCTCCACTGTCGCCGGCGCCAGCAGCGTCAACCTGAGCACTCGCGACACGTACGACGGATTGATCTTCTCGGCCTTGGCGATCTCTCGAATGGTCGCGTACTGGCCAGTCTCCAGCATCTTCTGCCACCGGAAAGCACGGGCTATGGCCTTGACCAGCGTGCTGTCGATCTGAGGTGCCGCCGGCGGCATCGGCGCGCCGTCCGGCGCCAACACCAGCTTCCGACCGCCGCGCTTGCGTACCGCGAACGGGATCTTGATGGTCACGACCGCGTCGCGCTGGGGCCGAGCGCCGCTCATGCTGCCCGCCGCATGCCCATTCCGCCGAGTTCACTTACCATTCGACCGAGCCCCTGCGTGCGGAGGTGCAGTTCGAGCCCATCGGTCCTGACATCGACGCGGGCCACGAACAGTTGCACGATCCGGGCCTGCTCGGCAGGGAACAACTCTTCCCAGAGGGGATCGAGCCGCTCCAGGGCTTCGCGGACTACCGTCTCCGACAGCCCGTCGATTCCGGGCCGGGCGGCGCGCCAAGTCGCGACGACGACCTCGGGTGAGCGCAGCAGCGCCCGCAGCTGGTCGACGACTGCAGCCTCGATAGCGGCCGCCGAGACGCGCCGGATCGGGCAGTCCTCGACGTCGCCCTGCAGCACCGTCTGGCTGACGTAGTAGCGGTCGAGTCGGCCGCTGGCGCGGCGCGTGTGCGTCGGGCTCATGGCGCGGCCAGTGGGCCCAAACAGCAGGCCCTTGAGCAGCGCCGGCGTCTCGGCGCGCGTTCGGCAGGCGCGGGCGCGCGGGCTTTCCTGCAAGATGCTGTGCACCTTGTCCCACAGGGCTTGGTCGATGATGGCTTGGTGCTCGCCTGGATACGCGGTGCCCTTGTGGACGGCGAGACCGACGTAGGTCCGGTTGTTCAACACCTTGTATATGTAGCCCTTGTCGATCGGCTTGCCCGGCCGCGTACGTACGCCCTCGGCATCGAGGGATCGTGCTAGCCAAGTATGGCGCGACCGCGCGCTCTCGCATCAGGGATGAAAGTGGGCAGCGGAATTCGGTTGTCTCAGCCGGCTAGTAGTGTCTAATGGCTGCCGGGTGTCTACTGCATAGGGTCGGTGGGCAGGGTGATGCGCTGGTCGGGCCGCCGCGCGGAATCACTCGTGAGCCGATGCGTCGCCCAACTTCACGCCGTCAAGTGCCGCGGGCACAAATGGTAGCCCAGCAGGCTTTCGCCACGCTGGAGCGCTTTCTCCGTATCGAGGCGGTGAGCGGCGTCGTGCTGCTGTTCGCCGCGGCTGTCGCTCTCGTCTGGGCGAATTCTCCCTATGCTAATGGCTATCATGCGTTCTGGCATCTGCCGGTTTCGGTCGCGCTCGGAGATCTCGTCTTCTCCCAGTCGCTGCATTTCTGGATCAACGATGGCCTGATGACCGTCTTCTTTCTCGTGGTCGGCATGGAGGTCCGGCGCGAGATCCACGAAGGGGCGTTGAGCGAACGCAGCCAGGCCGCCTTGCCTGTTGCCGCGGCTGTCGGCGGTGTCGTCTTTCCAGCCGTGATCTTCCTGTCGTTGAACCTCGACCCGGTGCGAAGCCAAGGTTGGGCGGTGCCGACGGCGACGGATATCGCGTTCGCCGTCGGCGTGCTTGCCCTGCTGGGCAGTTCGATCCCGCGCAACGTCCGGATCTTTCTGCTGGCGCTCGCGATCATTGACGACGTCATCGCCGTTCTGATCATCGCCTTCTTCTATTCGGGCGGACTCGGCCTCGGCGGATTCCTGATTGCCGCTCTGGGCATCCTGATGGTGCTGGCCTTTCAGCGGATCGGCGTCGGCTCCGCCTATGTCTACGTTCTTCCCGGCGCGGTGGTCTGGACCGGCATCCTGATGACCGGCGCCCATCCGACGCTCGCCGGCGTGGTGCTCGGGCTGATGACGCCGGTGCGCTCCATGCCGATGCACGAACACCCCATCGACGTCGTCTCGCGCGTCGCCGGCGAATTACGCACGCGCTTCTCCGCCGCGAAGAAGGATCCGCACGCCATCGACCGGCCGCTGCGCCAGCTTCGCGTCGCCAATCGCGAGATTCTGCCGCCGGTGGTTCGCGTGCAGTCCGCCCTGCATCCGTGGGTCGCCTTCGGCATCATGCCCATCTTCGCCCTGGCCAATGCCGGCGTGACCGTCGGCGCCGTCGATCTCTCCGCCGGGCCGGCAAGCCTCGTCATGCTGGGCGTCGCCGTTGCCCTGGTCGTGGGCAAGCCGCTCGGCATTGTCGCGGTCACCTGGCTCCTGGTGCGGGCCGGCTGGCTCCGGCTGCCGCCGGGCGTGTCCTGGGCCGGCGTGTGGCTGATCGGCCTTCTGGCCGGCATCGGATTCACTATGTCGATCTTCATCGCGATCCTCGCCTTCCCCGACCAGGACCTCCTAGCGGCGGCGAAGCTCGGTGTGCTGCTCGGTTCGCTGGTGGCGGCTTTCCTCGGCCTGGCCTGGGGAGCGGCGTACGCCCGCAAGCTGCGGAGGCAGAAGCAATGATCGGCATCGTCCTGGTCGCGCACGGCAACCTGGCGCGGGCGTTCCTGGTGGCGCTGGAACACGTGATGGGCCCGCAGCAAGGCGTTTCGGCGGTGTGCATCGATCCCGACGACGACATGCAGCAGCGGCGGGCGGAGATCCTCGAGAATGTGCGCATGTGCGATGCGGGCGAGGGCGTGATCGTCCTGACCGACATGTTCGGCGGCACGCCGTCCAACCTCGCCATCTCGATAATGGAGCACGGCCGGGTCGAGGTGCTGGCCGGAGCCAATCTGCCGCTGCTCGTGAAGCTCGCCGGCGTTCGCACCCGGCCGATCGCCGAGGCCGTGCGCCTGGCGCAGGAAGCCGGCCGCAAATATATCGCTGTTGCCTCGCAGATCCTTGCCCGCAACACCACGGCCAGGCCGTCCCCGGATGGCTGACGTTGGCGATCCCGCGGGGTCGACCGGAGCCTGCCTCAGGCAAGCTTAACGGGCAGCTGCGCCAGCGCGCGGATGCCGAGCCGCTTGCGCCATGCCATCTGCTGCTCGTCGACGGCCAGACGGAGATGCGGAAAGCGCGCAAGGATGCGTTCGAAGCCGATCGCGGTCTCGGCTCGGGCAAGCTGGAAACCGAGACAGAAATGCGGACCGGTGCCGAAGGAGAGGTGAGGGTTCGGATGCCGCGCGATGTCGAAGCGGTCGGGATGCTCGAATTTCGCCGGGTCGGCATTGGCCGCCGCCAGGAACGCGGCCAGCATGTCGCCACGCCGGAATTGTCTTCCCTGCCAGACCACGTCGCGGGTGACGAAACGCGGCTTGGTCATCTGCACGGGCGAGACGTAGCGCAGGCATTCCTCGACGCAGGCCGGCATCAGGCCGGGATCGTCCTGCAGGCGGCCCCGTTGTTCCTCGTGCGCCAGCAGCGCGAACAGGCCGCCGGCGATCAGATGAGTGGTGGTCTCCTGTCCGGCGCCGAACAGCAGGAAGATCATCGACACCAGCTCGTCCTCGCTGAGCCGCTGGCCGTCGGTCACGGCGTCGCGCAGCGCCACGATCAGGCCGTCCGGCAGCGCGCCGCCGCCCGGCCGCGCGACGCGGCGCAGGTACCGGACGACTTGGATTACGCCGGGAAGGGCGCGGATGACGGCACCGATGCTGGCGGTGTCCTTCAGCCCGCCCAGCCAGTTGCGGAACCGGCCGTGATCCTGCGGCGGCATGCCGAGCATGGCGCAGATGACCGACAGCGGCAGGTCCCGGCAGAACTCGGCCATGAGGTCGGCCTCGATCCTGCCTTGCAGGCGGTCGAGCAGTCGGTCGGCGACATCGGCGATCATCGGCCTCAGGGCCTCGATCGCGCGGCGCTGGAAGGCCTGGTCGACGAGCGCGCGCAGGCGGCGGTGCTCGGGGTCGTCATGGCCGAGCATGTTTGTAGCCAGAAGGCGGATCGTGCGCGGCAGGATCCTAAGTATCCGTGTCTGCGTACGGCTTCCCGCATTGGCGGGATCGCGGGCGAAGGTGGCGTGATCCTTCAACAGCTCGGTGCAGGCCTCGTGTGTGACGGCAAGCCAAGTTCGCCCGACGATCGGCAGCCGCAGGCAGACCGCCGGCCCTTGCGCCTGCATGAGCTCCAGCGTGGGGAAGGGGTTCGCGTGGAAGCCCGGCGAAAGGATGTCGAAGGTGCGCATCTCGCTCATGATCGTCTGGTCGGGAGCGGCCCGTTCTTCGGCATTTCCGCAACTTGGGGTGATTGGAGGCTCGCACGCCAAGGCCGGCAGACATGCATTGCCGCTTCGGGCAGCTTCGGCGGCCAACTGCCAGCTTTCTTGACCTATCGCAAGGAGCGTCCGCCTGCGCCGCGCCAATCGATCGTCGATATCCTTGGCCGGCGTGGCCGGCCTCTCCGGGAGGAAACCGGAGCATGAGCACTGCACGGATGCCGGCCCGGGTAACACGCATACTTGCGGCGACGGACCTGTCGGCGCGTTCCGACCGCGCGGTCGAGCGTGCTGTCCTTCTGGCGGGGGAGGCGGGTGCCACCCTCACCATCGTTCATGTCGTCGATGCCGACCTGCCGGCCCGCGTGGCCGATCGCCAGGCCGATGACGCTTGGCTGCTGATCGAGGCGCATGTCGCCTCGCTCGCGGGCGGCGGAGCCGTCGCTTGCGACAATCGGGTCGTCTTCGGCAAGGACCATGTCGACGTGTTGGCAGTGGCGGAGGATGTGAAGGCGGGTCTGGTCGTGATCGGCGTCCATCGGAACGAAACGCGCGAGCTGTTTGCCGGGACCACGGCGGAACGCGTCCTGCGCGCGGGCACGACGCCGGTCCTTCTGGTCAAGACCCGTCCGGCCGGCCCCTACCGGCGCCTTCTGGTCGCCGTCGATCTTTCGGAATGCTTCGGTGTCGCCGTCGAGTTCGCCGCGCATCTCCTGCCGGGCCGCGAGTTGCAGCTCGTCCATGCGTTCGAC
The DNA here is from genome assembly GCA_050185515.1 of Reyranellaceae bacterium. Taxonomy (GTDB): domain Bacteria; phylum Pseudomonadota; class Alphaproteobacteria; order Reyranellales; family JAQSWP01; genus JAQSWP01. Next base: position 5,386 of record JBFWZG010000125.1, on the reverse strand, counting down.
ACGCCCTACAAGGCCTTCCTCACCGGCGAGTCGAACCGGCGCGAGGCCTCGCGGGCCCATCATGAGCAGATGGACGAATTCGTGCGCCGTCATTGTGCTTATCTTCAGACGCTGCCGGCGCCGATCGTGCGCCAGGGATCGGTGGGCAAGGTCATCCGCGACCAAGTCGAGCACCTGCGCCCGGATCTGCTGGTCGTCGGCACGTACGGCCGCGGTGGCATTGCCCGTGCGGTGCTCGGCAGCGTCGCCGAGGATCTCCTGAGCCGGCCGCCTTGCGACGTCCTGGCAGTGCGGCTGTGAGTCGATGGATCTGCCGATGGCTGCGATGACTGGTCTGCCGCACGCCGCCGCTACCGGCAGCCAAGCATCGGGCCTGGGCGCGACCGAAGCCGCGGCACGGCTGGCCCGCTACGGCCCCAATGCCTTGCCCGAGGCCAGGCCTCCTTCGCTCGTCGTCGTCTTCCTGCGGCAGTTCCTCAGTCCCCTGATCTACATCCTGCTCGCCGCCAGCGTGGTCTCGCTGGTGGCCGGCGATCTGCAGGACGCGTTGTTCATCGCTGCCGTGCTGCTCGCCAATGGCGCGATCGGCACCGCCCAGGAGCACTCCGCCGACCGCGCCGCTGCCGCGCTGCGCCAGCTCGAACAGCCAATTGCGACGGTGGTGCGCGATGGCGTGCCGCGCGAGATCGATGCGCGCGGCCTCGTGCCTGGCGATCTCGTGTTGCTCGAGGCCGGCGCACGGGTGCCGGCCGATCTCCGGCTGGTCGGCGCCGCAGACCTGCAGTGCGACGAATCCCTGCTTACGGGCGAGTCCGCCGCAGTGAGGAAGACGGCAGGCGACGGCCGCGAGCGGCATTCGCTGGCGTTCGCCGGTTCCACGATCACGCGCGGCCGGGCAAGCGGCGTCGTCACCGCAACCGGCCTTACCACCGAGCTCGGCAAGGTCGCGAGTGAGATCGGCAAACGCTCGATCTCCCAGCCGCCGCTTCTCATCCGCATGGCGCGGTTCGCCCGCGCCATTGCCCTGGCGGTCGGCGCCGCGGTCGTGCTGCTGGCCGTCGTCGGCTGGCTGCGCGACATGGGCCTGCGTGACCTGTTCTTCATGTCGGTGGGCCTGGCCGTCAGCGCCATTCCCGAGGGCCTGCCCGTCGCCATTTCGGTGGCGCTTGCCATCGCCGCGCGCCGCATGGCCGGGGTTGGTGTGATCGTGCGCAAGATGCCCGCGGTCGAGTCGCTCGGCTCCTGCACCATGATCGCCACGGACAAGACCGGCACCCTCACCCTGAACGAGCTCACCGTGACGGACATCTGCCTGCCCGACGGCACGAGCCTGCTCTGCGAGGCCGGCCAGGATCTCGATGCCTGCTCGATTGTCGGACCCGGCGGGCCCGAGGCGGCGCGCCTGCGCGTGGCCGCGCTGCTGCGCTCGGCGGCCTTGCCCAATGAGGCGCGGCTCGTCCGCGAAGCTAACGGCTGGACGTCGGCCGGCGATACGGTCGACATCGCCCTGCTGGCGGCTGCGCGCAAGGGTGGCGTGGCCCTGGAAGAGGTGCATGCCCGCTATCCGCTGGTCAGCCGCATTCCCTACGAACCCGACCGCAAGTACGCCGCGTCCTTCCACCGCGGCGGGGGCGGCGTGCGCATCTTCGTCAAGGGTGCGCCGGAAACGCTGATCGCCATGGCCGATCGCATGGACGTCGGCGGCCGCACCGTTCCTGTCGATCGCAAGGCGCTGGCGCGCCAGAAGGATACGCTGGCCGGCCGCGGCCTGCGCGTTCTGGCATTCGCCGAGGGCGAGATCCGGGAAGAGCCGGATGGCCGGTACGGTCACCATCACCTGGTCGATCTGGTGTTTCTCGGCCTCGCAGGCATGCAGGACCCGGTGCGGCCCGAGGTGCCCGCCGCCATCCGCGATTGCCGTACCGCCGGCGTCGATGTCGCGATGATCACGGGCGACGACCCGCGCACCGCCGCGGTCATCGCCAGGAACGCCGGCTTCGACTTTGCCGACGATCAGGTCGTGATCGGCACTGAGGTACGCGCTGCCGAGGCCGAAGGGCCGGAGGCGCTCGACAGGCTCACCCGGCGGGCGCGCATCTTCGCCCGTGTCGAGCCCATGCAGAAGCTCGCCATCGTGCTGTCGCAAGCGCGCAACGGCCACTTCGTCGCCGTCACCGGTGACGGCGTCAACGACGCGCCAGCCCTCAAGCACGCCCATGTTGGCGTCGCCATGGGCCGCAAGGGCACCCATGTCGCCAAGGAAAGCGCCGACATCGTCATCACCGATGACAACTTCGCGTCTATCGTCAAAGGCATCCAGGAAGGGCGCGTCGCCTACGCCAACGTTCGCAAGGTCATCTTCATGTTGGTCTCGACCGGCGCGGCAGAGGTGGTGCTGTTTTTGTTGGCCATTCCCTTGGGCCTGCCGATACCGCTTCTTCCCGTTCAGTTGTTGTGGCTCAACCTCGTCACGAACGGGATCCAGGACGTTGCACTCGCGGCCGAAAAGGGCGAGGGCGATGAGCTGTCCTATCCGCCGCGCCGGCCCATGGAGCCGATCTTCGACCGCGTCATGCTTCGGCGTATCTTCCATTCGACCCTGGTGACGGGTGTGGGCGGCTTTGCTGCCTTCTACTGGATGTTGCACAATGGCTATGCCGAGGAGGAAGCGCGCAATCTGCTGCTGTTGCTCTTCGTGCTGTTCGAGAACTTTCAGACCTTCAACAGCCGCTCCGAGCGTCATTCGATCGTTCGCCAGCGCTTCTTCGCGAACCCCTTTCTGGTGCTGACGGTCATTGCCGCCCAGCTCGTCCATATCGGCGCCATGCACATGCCGGCGCTCAGCGGCGTCCTCCACGTGGCGCCGGTGTCGCTCGCGGAATGGGCCCTTCTGCTGCTAGCAGCCTCCAGTCTCCTGCTGGTGATGGAACTCGAGAAGTGGTGGGATCAACGGGCGAAGGCCCCGGCGGCGGCCGGCAGGCAGCCCAAGGGACGAAACGAAAGCGAGTAGGCTGCATGCGCTCGATCCTCTTGACCGTCGACGATACGCCGTCGGCGGTGACCGCGAAGCGGATCGCTCTCGCGCTGGCGCGCCGGAACGGGGCTTCGATCGACGGGATCGCCGGCATCGACGTCAGCGATCTCGAGCAGGCGGCGGCTGCCGCGGGCGCTGGCGGTGCCGCTCTTCATCTATCATTGAGATCTCCCATTGAGCGGGCGGCGGGTACGGGCCGATGTGGGCCCGCGCGTCTATCGGCTCGACGATTTGATCGTGACGCGCGAGGAGCGAGACCGCTTCGAGCGAGAGCACGGGGCTGCATCAGTGCCAGAAGTCGCGCCCGCCGCCGTATTCTTCCACAATGACGATTTCACGAAGATCAATGTGGCCGGTGAATGGCATAGCTTTGGGCCGAAGCAGGCAGCTGTGCTGCGTCTGCTGACTCTCGCGAGCGCCACGGACGACCCTTGGCGGGACGGCAAGCGCCTGCTGGGCGATGCCAGATCGACGACGCTACGGATTTCCGACCTGTTTAAGCGACGTTCAGTTTGGCGTCAGCTGATCCAGTCCGACGGCAAGGGCAACTATCGGCTGCTTGCCAGGGCGGTTTCTCCGGAGCAGCGTCGGATCCGACTGTTTCGCCGAGCTGGCAGTGCAATGCCGCAGGTACGAGATTCTGTGGTCCGAGCAGTGGTCGATCGCCCGTAGCACTCACCTCAAGGTGGACTATCGACCGAGTACGTTCAGTTGACGTGCCGGCCTGAGCGACTACCACCCCGACCCGGTGGCCGAACTCAAGCAATCTCTCGTGTCGAGTCCGTGCCACTATTGGCACCACAACTCATACAGGTTCCTAGAGGATCGGCAAAACGTGCAGCGAATGATCAAGGAGTAGATTGGCGGGACCAAACCGGGAAGTGCATCATGACTCGCGACGTTACGCTCGATAATCCGGTAAGCCTGAAGGCAGAGGACGAGTTCAACCGTTGGCCGTTCAGCCATCGGCTTGCCGCGACGATCTCGGGTTTCGATGCCCGGCAGGGCGCGCCGGTGCTTGGACTGTTCGGCAGTTGGGGATCGGGGAAAAGCACGGTCTTGAACTTCGTCAGAACCGTGCTGGAAAGCGATCATTCGGATGACGTGATCGTGTACTTCTTTAATCCTTGGCTGTTCAAGGACACCGATGCGCTGCTGCTGGAGTTCTTCGCCGGCATGGCACAGACCGTGAAGGCGAAGCTCGGCTCGCCCGGGCGGAAGGTCGGCACGCTGATGGAAAAGTACGGCGGGGCCCTGAACGCCGTGCCTCTCGTGGGCAAGGGGCTGAGCGACCTGACCCAGAGCCTCGGCAAGGAGCTCGCGTCGGACAGCACCCAGGCCAAGCGTGACCGTCTCGTCGCCGCCATGCGCGAGCAGACGAAGAAGGTGGTGGTGCTGATCGACGATCTCGACCGGCTCGATCGCGACGAGATAATGACCACGCTGAAGATGGTCCGGCTGACCGCCAACTTTCCCAACGTGGTGTACCTGCTCGCCTTCGACGAGGAGCGCGTCGGCCGGGTCGCCGGCGAAGCCTATGGCGAAGCGAGCGACGGGCGCCAGTTCCTGGAGAAGATCATTCAGTTTCCCTTCGCGCTGCCGGCCATCGGGCGGGAGCGGCTTGCGAGCTACGTGATTGGGCATGCGAGGGAGGTCTGCCAGGAGGCAGATATCAAGATCGGCGGCGAGGAATGGGATGAGTTCGCTCTACTCTGCCGCAAGGCGCTGCTCATCAGGCTGAATACGCCGCGACAGGCCATTCGCTACGCCAACGCCCTGCGGTTCGCGCTGCCCCTGCTCAAGGGTGAGGTCGATCCCTTCGACCAGTTGATCGTCGAGGCGGTTCGAATTCTCCATCCCGAGCTGTATGCCGTCCTGGGCAGCCTTGATTCCTTCGAGGGCGCAACCCCGGCCAGCATCATGGAGGTCGTGGGGCGAAGAAACCCATCGCTCTCCGTCCAGGAAGGGGATGCCTGTGCGCAGATCACGACTGTACTGCTGCGCTGGAAGCGCACATCTCCCAAGACGATCACTGATACCCGCTATCACGGGCGCTATTTTTCCTATGCAGTTGCGCCAGACGATGTATCTGATGCCGAGCTCGATCATCTGCTGCAGGTCGCGGGTGGCCAGGATCAGCAGCGGATCGTCGACAACGCGATCGCCACTCTCGCCGAAAGCAGGCCAAGCTCCCTCGTGGCGCGTCTGCCATCGCAGGTGCAGTTCATGAACCTGTGGCAAGCCAATCGGCTCAGCCTGGCCTTGGCAGCAGCTGGTAACGCCTTCAATGACCACGGTTCGTTCGAGGAGAACGCGACGGCGAACAAGACGGCTGCGATCATTGCCGAGCTC
>JBFWZG010000124.1:0-11148 GCA_050185515.1 Reyranellaceae bacterium | reverse complement strand
CTCTACGACGAGCTGGTCGGGCCGGAGATCCTCGATTACGTCCGGCGGGACGCCGAGCGCGTCTATGTCGGCAAGATCAAGGCCCGCCACAGCAAGAGCCAGGACGAGATCAACGCGCTGCTGGTCGAGCACGCCAGGGCGGGCAAGCGCGTGCTGCGTCTGAAAGGCGGCGATCCCTTCGTGTTCGGCCGCGGCGGCGAGGAACTAGGTTACGTCCGCCGGCACGGCATCGAGGCGATGGTGGTGCCCGGCATCACCGCCGCACTGGGCTGCGCGGCCTCGGCCGGCATCCCGCTGACGCATCGCGACCATGCCTCTTCCGTCACCTTCCTGACCGGCCACACCCGCGACGGCGAACTGGCGACCGATTGGCGCGTGCTGGCGCGTCCCGACCAGACGCTGGTGGTCTACATGGGCCTGAGCGCGGCGGGAACGCTGGCCGCCAGGCTGCTGGTCGCCGGGCTCGACCGGGCGACGCCGGTCGCCATCGTCGAGCGCGGCACCAGGCCCGACGAAAAGGTCAGCACGGGCACGCTGTCGGAACTGAAAGGGCTGGCGGAACGCCATCAGGGCGGCGGTCCCGCCCTGCTGATCATCGGCAAGGTCGCCGCCCTGGCGACATCCCGATCGCCCGCATTCAACGCACTGCTGAAGGAGGCCGTGTGATGGCCCGTCCCGCTTCGAGCGCCCTGCGCGCAGCCACCGGCAATCGCCTGCGCGACGGCGTCGTCGTTTTCCGCACCGTCACGGGCGGCTGGTCGAGCCGCATCGAGGATGCCGACACCGCCCAGGGCGAGGAGGACGCGGCGCGGCTGCTGGCCGAGGCCGAGCGCGATGCCGCCCAAGCGGTGGTGGTCGGGCCGTACCTGATCGATGTCGAGCCGGGCGAGGACGGGCTGCATCCGATCAGCCTGCGCGAGCGAATCCGCGCCTTTGGCCCGACGACGCCGATGGTCGGGGTCGAAGCCCTGCCGTATCTGTAGGAAGCGGTCGATGTACAAGTACGATCATTTCGACCAGGAATTCGTCGATCGCCGCGTCGCGCAGTTCCGCGACCAGGTGCGGCGGCGGCTGGCCGGCGAGCTGAGCGAGGACGAATTCAAGCCGCTGCGCCTGCATAACGGGCTCTATCTGCAGCTGCACGCCTACATGCTGCGCGTCGCCATTCCCTACGGCACGCTGTCCTCGGCGCAGATGCGGGCGCTGGCGCATGTGGCGCGCCGCTACGATCGCGGCTACGGCCATTTCACCACCCGCCAGAATATCCAGTTCAACTGGATCCGCCTCGAGGAGGCCCCCGACGCACTGGCCGATCTCGCCAAGGTGCAGATGCATGCGGTTCAGACCTCGGGCAACTGCATCCGCAACGTCACCGCCGACCAGTGGGCCGGCGTGGCGCCGGACGAGATCGAGGACCCTCGCATCTGGTGCGAGATCGTGCGCCAGTGGTCGTCGCTGCACCCGGAATTCACCTTCCTGCCGCGCAAGTTCAAGATCGCCATCACCGGCTCGCCCAACGACCGCGCCGCCGTACGCGTGCACGACATCGGCCTGCGCATGCATCGCAACGCGGCGGGCGAGGTCGGCTTCGAGGTCATAGTCGGCGGCGGGCTGGGCCGCACGCCGATGATCGGCAAGACCATCGCCGAGTTCCTGCCGAAGCAGGACCTGCTGTCCTATCTCGAGGCGGTGATGCGGGTCTACAATCTGGCCGGCCGCCGCGACAACCTCTACAAGGCGCGCATCAAGATCCTGGTGCACGAGATCGGCGCCGACGAGATGCGCCGGCGGGTCGAGGCCGAATGGGCAGGTCTGCGCGACGGCCGCTTGCGGCTCGAACCGGACGTGGTGGCCGACATCGAATCGCGTTTCGCGCGGCCGGCCTATGCCGTGCAGCCGGCGGACTCGGCCGAGGTGGCGGCGCTGAAGTTGCGCGACAAGGCGTTCGGACGCTGGATGCGCGCCAATGTCGTGCCCCATCGCGAACCGGGTTACGCCATCGTCAACGTGTCGCTGAAGCCCGAAGGCGAGCCGCCGGGCGATGCCAGCGCGGCGCAGATGGAGGCGCTGGCCGAGCTTGCCGACGCCCACAGCCTGGGCGAAATCAGGGTCAGCCATGCGCAGAACCTGGTGTTGCCGCACGTGAAGCTGGCGGACCTGCCGTCGGTGTTCCGCCGGCTGCAGGAGATCGGACTGGCGGCCGACAATATCGGGCAGATCGGCGACATCATCGCCTGCCCCGGTCTCGATTTCTGCGCGCTCGCCAATGCCCGTTCGATTCCGGTGGCGCAGCGCATCAGCCGGCATTTCGCCGACGCCGATCTCGGCCACGAAATCGGCGATCTGCAGATAAAGGTGTCGGGCTGCATCAATGCCTGCGGCCACCACCATGTCGGCCATATCGGCATTCTCGGCGTCGACAAGCACGGCGAGGAATTCTACCAGATCACGCTTGGCGGCAGCGCCGAGAGCGACGCCTCGATCGGCACCATCGTCGGTCCGGCGGTTTCGAGCGCCGACGTGGTCGGCGCCATCGACAACATCGTCCGCACCTATCTCGACACGCGCCAGGGCGAGGAACGCTTCCTCGACACCGTACGCCGTCTCGGCACCAACCCTTTCAAGGAGCGCCTCTATGCCGCTGCTTAAGAACGGACGCATCGTCGGCGACGCCTGGCAGGAAATCGGCGACGACGCGCCGCTGCCGGCCGACGGCGCCATCGTCGTCAGCCTGGCCCGCTTCAGGGCCGAACCGGACCGGCTGGCCGGCCGCGACGGCGCTCTCGGCGTGCGGCTGCGCAACACCGACGACGCGCGCGCGCTGGCCGACCATGTCGGCCGGCTGGGCCTGATCGTGCTGGAGTTCCCGAAATACACCGACGGCCGCGCCTATTCGCAGGCCCGCATCCTGCGCGAGGAGCTCGGCTACGCCGGCGAACTGCGCGCCGCCGGCAACGTGCTGCTCGATCAGCTGGCCTTCATGCAGCGCTGCGGCATCGATGCCTTCGAAATGACGCGCCCAGACGCCGAGCTGGCCTGGCGCAAGGCGCTGGGCGCGTTCGACGCCTTCTACCAGCCGGCCGGCGATGGCCGCGCCACGGTGTTCGAGCAGCGCCAGCGTCGGCTGTTCGAACAGCGCGCGGAAGCCACCTGGTCGGGCACGGCGGGATAGACGGCGATGGGCATCCCGTTTTCCATCCCGCCCGAGACCACCTGGGCCAGCTTCTCCGAGGGCGCGGAGGAGATGAGCACGCGCCTGCTGCTCGACGACGCCATCAACGGCTTCTTCCGCGGCAGCATCGCGCTGGTCTCCTCGTTCGGGGCCGAGGCGGCGGTGCTGCTGCATCTGGTGGCGCAGATCGACAGGCGCGTGCCGGTGATCTTCGTCGATACCGGGAAGCTGTTCGGCGAGACGCTGCGCTATCGCGAAGCGCTGGTCGATCTGCTCGGCTTCACGGACGTGCGCAGCGTCGAACCCGACCCGGTCGAGGTGGCGCGCCGCGATCCCGACGGCATGCTGTTTGCCCGCGATCCCGACGCCTGCTGCGCGCTGCGCAAGGTCGAGCCGTTGGAACGGGCGCTCGCCGGCTTCTCGGCCTGGATCAACGGCCGCAAGCGTTTCCAGGGCGGCGTGCGCGGGGCGATCCCGGTCGTCGAAGAGACGGACGGGCGCATCAAGGTCAATCCGCTGGCGCGCTGGTCGGCGCGCGAGACCGAGGCGTACTTTTCCGCCTATGACCTGCCGCGTCATCCGCTGGAGGCCGAGGGCTATCGCTCGGTAGGCTGCATGCCCTGCTCGTCTCCGGTCCGGCCAGGCGAGGATGCGCGCGCCGGCCGCTGGCGCGGGCTCTCCAAGAGCGAATGCGGCATCCACCTCGCCCGGCCAATGCGCGCTCACTAGCGGCATTTCTTCACGCAAGCCCTGCGATCCGCCTCCGGCCATAGGCCGCAGCGCCGATCGCCCGCGAACGGACCATGCACCATGAGCATCGACCTGATCGGCATCACCAAGCGCTTCGGCGCCTTCACCGCGCTCGACGGCATCGACCTGCGTATCGGCTCGGGCGAACTGATCGCGCTGCTGGGGCCTTCCGGCTCGGGCAAGACGACCCTGCTGCGCATCATCGCCGGGCTGGAATGGCCCGATAGCGGCGACGTTCGGCTCGACGAGATCAGCACCGTTCGGCATTCGGTGCGCGAGCGGCAGATCGGCTTCGTGTTCCAGCACTACGCGCTGTTCCGTCACATGAGCGTGTTCGAGAACGTCGCTTTCGGCCTGCGCGTGCGCAAGCGCCGCGAACGCCCCGACGAAGCCGCGATCGCCTCCCGCGTCAACGAACTGCTCGAGCTGGTGCAACTCGGCGGCCTGGCGCAACGCTATCCCTCGCAACTTTCGGGCGGCCAGCGCCAGCGGGTGGCGCTGGCGCGCGCTCTGGCGATCGATCCCAGGGTTCTGCTGCTCGACGAGCCGTTCGGCGCGCTCGACGCCAAGGTACGCAAGGATCTGCGGCGCTGGCTGCGCCGGCTGCACGATCAGCTGGGCACCACGACCGTGTTCGTCACCCACGACCAGGAGGAGGCGCTGGAGCTGGCTGACCGCGTGGTCGTGATGGGCCAGGGCCGCATCGAGCAGGTCGGATCGCCGGCGGAAGTCTATGGCCGGCCCGACAATCCCTTCGTCTATCGCTTTCTCGGCAACGTCAACGAGATACCCGGCCGCATCGAGAACGGTCGCGTCGTGCAACCGGAGATCGCGGTCGATGCGCTGGAGAACGATACCGGCATCGAGGGCGAGGCCGCGCTCTACGTGCGCCCGCACGACGTGCGCCTGCGCGCCGATCCCACGGGACCGGCGGTGGTGCGCTTCATCGGCGTCGCCGGCCCCTTCGTGCGGGTCGAGATCCTGTTCGACGACCGCGCGCTGCTGCTCGAAGCGGACATACCCCGCGAGGATTTCGCGGAACTCGATCGGGAAGTCGGCCAGCGGGTGCGCCCGCATTTCCGCCGCGCGCGGCTGTTCGCCCGCGACGCCGGCCAGTTCGATCTCAATCCGGAGCAGGCTTCCCTGCTCTCATCCAGCCTCTAGGCAAACCGAAAGACGGAGCGAAAGATGAGCGACTTCAAGAATCCCGAGACGACCGTGCTGCACGCCGGCTGGCGCGCCGATCCCGCGACCGGCGCGGTGGCGGTGCCGATCTACCAGACGACGTCCTACCAGTTCCAGAACACCGAGCACGCGGGGAATCTCTTCGCACTGAAGGAGTTCGGCAACATCTACACCCGGATCATGAATCCGACGACGGACGTGCTGGAGAAGCGGCTGGCCGCGCTCGAAGGCGGCGTCGCCGCACTGGCCGTTGCGTCCGGCCAAGCGGCGTCGACCCTGGCGATCCAGAACCTGGCGCGGGCCGGCGACAACGTCGTCAGCTCGACCGACCTCTACGGCGGCACCTGGAACCTGTTCGCCAACACGCTGAAGCAGCAGGGCATCGAAGTCCGTTTCGTCGACCCGTCCGATCCCGAGAATTTCCGCAAGGCCTCGGACGAGCGCACCCGCGCCTATTACGCCGAGACCCTGCCCAATCCCAAGCTGACCGTGTTTCCGATCGCCGAGGTGGCCAAGATCGGCCGCGAACTGGGCATCCCGCTGATCGTCGACAACACCGCCGCCCCGATCCTGGCGCGGCCCTTCGATCACGGCGCGGCGGTCGTCGTCTATTCGACGACGAAGTACATTGGTGGCCACGGCACCTCGATCGGCGGCGTCATCATCGATGGCGGCAATTTCGACTGGGAGAAACACGCCAGGCAGCAGCCGCTGCTGAATTCGCCCGACCCGTCCTATCACGGCGCCGTCTGGACCGAGGCGGTCAAGCCGATCGGGCCGGTGGCCTACATCATCAAGGCGCGCGTCACCCTGCTGCGCGACGTCGGCGCCGCATTGTCGCCCTTCAACGCCTTCCAGATCCTGCAGGGGCTCGAGACGCTGCCGCTGCGCATCCGCGAGCATTCGCGCAACGCCGCCGCCGTGGCCGACTTCCTCGGCAAGCATCCGGCGGTCTCGAAAGTCATTTTCCCCGGCGCGCAGACCGGGGCGGAACGGGCGCGGGCCGACAAGTATCTGAAGGGTGGCTATGGCGGGCTGCTGGGCTTCGAGCTGAAGGACGGCCGCGAGGCCGGCCGCAAGTTCATCGACGCGCTGCAGCTGTTCTACCACGTCGCCAATATCGGCGACGCGCGCAGCCTGGCCATCCATCCGGCGACGACCACCCATTCCCAGCTGACGCCGGATGAGCAGAAGGCGTCCGGCGCGAGCGACGGCTACGTGCGCCTGTCGATCGGCATCGAGCACATCGACGACATCCTGGCCGACCTCAGGCAGGCGCTCGACGCCGCCACCGCCCGGAAGGCGGCCTGAGCAAATCCCACAAGAGCGAAAGTAGAACCATCATGTTCCGCAGACAGTTTCTCGCCACCCTTGCCGGCACTGCCGCTTTCCTGACCCTGCCTGCCGGCGGGCAGGCGCAGCAGGGGCCGAGCGAGATCCTCAACGTCTCCTACGACATCGCCCGCGAGCTGTTCGCCGCCATCAATCCGGTCTTCCTCGACCACTGGAAGAAGAAGACCGGCCAGGACGTTACGGTGAAGCAGTCGCATGCCGGCACCTCGCGCCAGGCGCGCGCCATCATGGAAGGGCTGCAGGCCGACGTCGTGACCTTCAACCAGGTCACCGACATCGACATGCTGGCCAAGCGCGGCGGCTTCGTTGCCGACGACTGGCAGAGCAAGCTGCCCAACAACGCCTCGCCTTGGTATTCGCTGCCGGCCTTCCTGGTGCGCAAGGGCAACCCGAAGAAGGTCAAGGACTGGCCCGACCTGGCGCAGGACGGCATCAAGCTGGTGTTTCCCAATCCGAAGACTTCGGGCAATGCGCGCTACACCTACCTTGCCGGCTATGCCGACGCGCTGGCCAGGAACGGTGGCGACCACGACAAGGCCAAGGCCTATGCGAAGAAGATGCTGGGCAACGTCGCGGTGTTCGACACTGGCGGGCGCGGCTCGACCACGACCTTCGTGGAGCGCGAGATCGGCGACGTTCTGATAACCTTCGAGGCGGAAGTGTTTTCCATCCGCCGCGAGTACGGCGAGGACAAGTTCGACGTGGTGACCCCGCCCTCCAGCCTGCTGGCCGAGTTCCCCGTCGCCGTGGTCGACAAGGTGGCCGGGCGCCGCGGCTCGACCACGCTGGCGCGCGGCTATCTCGAATTCCTCTACAGCGAAGAGGCGCAGGAGATCGTGGCGAAGAGTTTCCATCGCGTGCACAACCCGGCGATCAAGGCCAAGTACGCCAGCCAGTTCCCCGAGGTGAAGCTTCTCACCGTCGAGGACGCGTTCGGCGGCTGGGACAAGGCGACCAGGGACCATTTCGCCGAAGGCGGCATCCTCGACCAGGTCTTTACCAAGCGCTGAGAACGTGTCGGCCGGCGGATCACTTCTGCCGGCCGCCTCCCCTGACCGAAAGCAATCATGGCCACCGCCCTGACCGCCCGTCGCGTGCTGCCCGGCTTCGGCCCCACGATGGGCCTGACATTGCTCTACCTGTCGCTGGTGGTGCTGCTGCCGCTGGTGGCGCTGGCGCTGAAGACCGGCGAGCTGGGCATCGAACGCTACCTCGAGATCGTCACCGGCCCGCGCACCATCGCCGCCTTCCGCGTCACCATCACCGCCGCCCTGGTGGCGACGGCGATCAATGCCGGCATCGGCCTGCTGCTGGCGTGGAACCTGGTGCGCTACGATTTCCCCGGCAAGCGCCTGCTCGACGCGCTGATCGACCTGCCCTTCGCCCTGCCGACCGCCGTGGCCGGCATCGCGCTGACAGCGCTGTTCGCGCCCAATGGCTGGTTCGGCGCGCCGCTGCAGGCGCTGGGGATAAAGGTCGCCTACACGCCGCTCGGCATCGCCATCGCCATGGCCTTCACCAGCCTGCCCTTCGTGGTGCGCACGGTGCAGCCGGTGCTGGAGGACATCCGGCCGGAAGTCGAGGAAGCCGGCGCCTCGCTGGGCGCCACCGACTGGCAGATTTTCGCCCGCATCATCTTCCCCACCATCCTGCCGGCCTTCATCGCCGGCTGCACTTTGGCCTTCGCGCGCTCGCTGGGCGAGTTCGGCGCGGTGATCTTCATCGCCGGCAATCTGCCGGAGCAGACCGAGATCGCCGCCCTGCTGATCTTCATCCGGCTGGAGGAATACGACTATCCGGCGGCAGCGGCGATCGCCTCGACCGTGCTGGTCGCCGCTTTGCTGGTGCTGGTGGCGGCCAACTGGCTGCAGGCGCGCAGCTTGCGCCACAGCGAGAAGAATTCATGACCGCCACGGACGAAGCCCTGCCGCCGCTGCGCCGGCGCGCCAGCCCCAGCGCCCGCCGCCTGCTGATCGGGCTGGGCGCCGTGCTGGCCCTGCTGCTGCTGGTGGCGCCGCTGGCCGTCATCTTCGCCGAGGCGCTGAGCAAGGGACTTGATCATTACGCCGAGAGCATAGCCCATCCCGACACCTTGCACGCGATCTGGCTGACGGTGCTGACGGCGATCGTGGTGGTGCCGATCAATATCGGCTTCGGCATCGTCGCGGCCTGGGCCGTGACCAGGTTCCGCTTTCCCGGCAAGAAGCTGCTGATCGCGCTGATCGAGCTGCCGTTCTCGGTCTCGCCCATCGTGGCCGGCGTGGTCTACATCCTGCTCTACGGCGCCAACGGATTGCTGGGGCCGTTCCTGGCCGAGCACGACGTCAGGCTGATGTTCTCGGTGCCGGCGATCTTCCTGGTGTCGCTGTTCGTCACCAGCCCGTTCGTCGCCCGCGAGGTCATTCCGCTGATGCAGGCGCAGGGCAGCGAGGAGGAGGAAGCGGCGGTCAGTCTCGGCGCCGGCTTCTGGCAGCTCTTCTTCCGCGTCACCCTGCCCAACATCAAATGGGCTCTGCTCTACGGCGCAGTGCTGTGCAATGCGCGCGTCATGGGCGAATTCGGCGCCGTCTCGGTCGTCTCCGGCAACGTGCGCGGCGAGACCAACACCCTGCCTCTGCATGTCGAGCTGCTCTACCACGACTACAACGCCGTGGGCGCCTTCGCCGCCGCCACCACCCTGACCGTGCTGGCGCTGGTGACGATCGCGCTCAAGGCGCTGATCGAGGCCAGAGGCGGCGGCGATGGCAAGGCAGGCGCGCGGCACTAGAACGGATTGAATGTTCTAGGCCGCCAGCACCTTCGTCTGCGCTCTCGCGGTCGCGGACGCTTCCTCGACCAGCCAGGCGACGAACAGCTTGACGCGCTCGTCGTTGCGCAAGGCGGCAGGCCAGCGCGCGACATGGGCCTTGCTCGACGGCAGATCGAACCGCTTCGGCAGCAATCGAACCAGCCGCCCTTCCTGCAATGCATCGTGAACCAGCAGGGAGCGCGCCAGCACGGCGCCGACGCCGTTGACAGCGGCTGCGACGGCCGGGCCGATCGAGGCAAAGCGGAAACTCTCCCGCGGTCGTGGCGGCAAACCGAGCCGCTCCAGCCACGAGGACCACGACCATTCGGCGCTGGTGGCGCGCCCGGCCGGTCCCTTGTGCAACAGCGGCAGCCTGCCGAACACGCGCGCGTCGCCCGTTCTAAATCCATCGGGCAGCAGGGACGGCGCGCAGACCGGAAACACGTTTTCGCGGAACAGCGGCTGCTGCGTGGTCGTACGCCGCAACTCGGCCGCCGGCACCCACAGGATGCGGATGTCCAGATCGGCCACGCTGTCGGGCGCTTCGTTCTCCAGCACGACCAGTTCGACGGCAATCTTGCGGTGACGAGCGGCGAAGCGCGGCAGACGTCGCACCAGCCAGTATTCGGCGAGCGCCGCCCCGACGCCCACGCGCAGGCGATCCGGCCCCGCCGCCTGCAGGCAGAGGCCGCGCAGGCCAGCAATGTCGGTCAGCACGGTGGCGAAGGCCTCGGCCAGAGCGGCACCGGCCGGCGTCGGTTCCAGCCCGGCGCCGCACCGGCGCAGCAACGGCACGCCCATGAAGCTTTCCAGACGGCGAATGCGGTGGCTGACGGCGCTTTGCGTCAGGCGCAGTTCGCCCGCCGCCCGCGTCATGCTTCCCAGACGCAGCGATGCCTCGAATGCCAGAAGCGAATCCAGCGGCGGCAGACCTTGCATCCGTTGACTATGAACGAAATTCATACCTTTGTGAACGCTTGGCGTTCGGTAAACTGTCCGTTACGCGGCGATCATCCGGCATCCAAGACCGGGAGTTTTCATGACCGCCGCAGACAACAAGAATCTCGTTCTAAGCCTGTTCGCCAGCGCCGCCAGCGGCGACCGCGCCCGCTTCACCGATACGCTGGCCGACGACCTGATAATGCGCGTGACCGGCGCCAATTCGTGGTCCCGCACCTACAAGGGCAAACGGGAGTATCTCGACATACTGCACGGCCATCTCAATACGCTGCTGAAGCCTAACCGGCGCACGGTGCCGCTCAATTTCTGGGCCGACGGGGAGCATGTGATCGTCGAGGCGCGCGGCGAGATGGAGCACAAGAACGGCACGCCGTATCGCAACGAGTACTGCCTGGTGTTCCGCCTGCGCGACGGCAGGATCGTCGAGTTCCGCGAATACATGGACTCCGCCCTGTGCGAGCAGGTGCTGGGCAGGTTCCCCACGGGCCACGGCGCGGAATAAGGGGAAGACGCCTCGCATCGCCGTTCTATACTGCCGGCCGTTTTCAACGGCGGAAGACCGAACAGCGATGCGGATCTGCATATTTGGCGCCGGCGCGGTCGGCAGCTATCTCGCCGCCCGGCTGGCGCAGGCCGGCAAGGAAGTCAGCGTCATCGTGCGCGGCCCGCACCTGGCGGCGATCCGCGAGCACGGGCTGAAACTGCAGACCAGGGATGGCGAGGTCGCCGTGCGCCTGCCGGCCTCAGACGATCCGGCCGCGCTGGGACCGCAGGATCTGGTCATCGTCTCGGCCAAGACGCCGTCGCTGCCGCAGGTCGCCGCCGGCATCGCGCCGCTGCAGCATGCCGACACGGCGGTGGCCTTCGCCATCAACGGCGTGTTCTGGTTCTACGGCGACGGCTTCAGGCCCAACGGCCTGATCCCAGACACCGGCCGGCT
>JBFWZG010000123.1:0-11281 GCA_050185515.1 Reyranellaceae bacterium | reverse complement strand
CGAAGATCGCCGCTTCGCTCTGCGCCGGCAGCATGTGCTTGTCCATCAGCAGCAGGTCGATGGTGGTGCCGCAGGCCTCGACGCGGCCGGTATCGGCGACGCGATAGCCCAACCGGCGATAGAAGGCGACGGCGGAAAAGGCGCTGGGCACGCGCATGGTGCGGAAGCCGGCGCGACGCGCCGCGAGTTCGACGGCGGCGACGATGTGCCGGCCGAGGCCCTCGCCGCGATGCGCCGGATGGGCGAAGACGCCGCGCAGCAGGGCGACATGCTCGCCATGCTCGGGCGCCGGGGCCCAGCCCGCGGTGGCGACGATCTCGCCTCTCTCGTTCTCGGCGACGAAGTAGCGAGCGGCGGCGATCAGCGCCTCCAGCCCGCGCACCGGCTGGCTGCGCCAGGCGGCGAGAATCTCCGAGTCGTACGGGTAGCCCGCCGGTATCGCCGCGATGGCGTCGCGCTGGCACGCCAGGATGGCGTCGCGATCTTCGCTGCGAGCGGGACGGATGGTCAGACGATCATACATGACGACTTCTACTCCCCATCTTCTGCCGCCATCGCCGCAGCAATGGCAGGCGTGGCCGCTTACCGACCACATCATCAGGCTAGGCCTGTGGCGCTTGTGTGGCTGTGAACCCGTTCACAGCCCAAGGCTCTGCGAAAAACCGCGCAAATACGGCGTTTTCACGGCTTTACCCGTCCCGCGAATTGGAGGATAGTGCCGGCCTTCCGCCCCTTCCTCTCACGAATGCGCGACATCGTCCGGTCATGATTCTGTTTCCCGCCATCGATCTCAAGGACGGCAAATGCGTGCGCCTGGTGCGCGGCGACATGGACTCGGCGACCGTGTTCGATCTCGAGCCCGCCGATCAGGCGACGAGCTTCATCAAGGCCGGCTGCGAATGGCTGCATCTGGTCGATCTCAACGGCGCGGTCGAAGGACGGCCGGTCAACGAGCAGGCGGTGCGCTCGATCCTCGCCGCCGTCAAGGCGCCAGCCCAGCTCGGCGGCGGCATTCGCGACATGGCGACCATCGAGCGCTGGCTTGCGGCCGGGATCGCGCGGGTCATCCTCGGCACTGTGGCGCTGCGGCAGCCGGAACTGGTGAAGGATGCCTGCCGGCGCTTTCCGGGCAAGATCGCCGTCGGCATCGACGCGCGCGGCGGGCTGGTCGCGGTGCAGGGCTGGACCGAGACCTCGCGCGTTAAGGCGCTCGATCTCGCGCTGCGCTTCGAGGATGCCGGCGTCGCCGCCATCATCTACACCGACATCGAGCGCGACGGCGCCATGGGCGGGCCCAACATCGACGCCACCGTCGATCTGGCGCATCATCTGGCGACGCCGGTGATCGCCTCCGGCGGCGTCTCCTCGCTGGACGATCTGCGCGAGCTGCGCGAGCACGAATCGGCCGGCATCGTCGGCGTCATCTGCGGCCGGGCGCTGTACGATGGGCGCATCGATCCGGCGCGCGCGGTGGCGCTGCTGAAGTAGCGCCGCGCCCGAACAGGTGGCGCGCGGCCGGGTCGAATAAAGACATTTTTGTTACGGTTGTGTTACAGTCGTCGCGGCAGGACGGGAATTCCTTCGGGGTGGAGCCGTTTCCCTCTGCCGATCGCATCCGGCGCCACCCAATCAATGGCCGACCATGTTGAAGGTCCGCATCATACCCTGCCTCGACGTCCATGCCGGACGCGTGGTCAAGGGGGTCAAGTTCGTCGACCTCGTCGATGCCGGCGATCCGGTCGAGCAGGCGCGCGTCTACGACAAGGCCGGCGCCGACGAGCTGACCTTTCTCGACATCACCGCCTCGTCGGACAATCGCGACACGCTCTACGACGTGGTGGCGCGCACCGCCGAGCAGTGCTTCATGCCGCTGACCGTGGGCGGCGGCGTGCGCCAGGTCGAGGACATCCGCAAGCTGCTGCTGGCCGGGGCCGACAAGGTGTCGATCAACACCGCCGCCATCAGCCGGCCCGAATTCGTCGCCGAAGCGGCCAACAAGTTCGGCGCGCAATGCACCGTGGTCGCCATCGACGCCAAGCAGACCGGTCCGGGCAAATGGCAGGTCTTCACCCATGGCGGGCGCAACGCCACCGGCCTCGACGCCGTCGACTGGGCCCGGCGCATGGTGTCGCTGGGCGCCGGCGAGATATTGCTGACCTCGATGGACCGCGACGGCACCAAGGAAGGCTTCGATCTGGCGCTGACCCGCGCGGTTGCCGATGCCGTGCCGGTGCCGGTGATCGCCTCGGGCGGCGTCGGCACCCTGGAGCATTTCGTGCAGGGCGTGCGCGAGGGCCATGCCTCGGGATTGCTGGCCGCCTCGGTATTCCATTTCGGCACATTCTCGATCGGCCAGGTGAAGGCCTATCTGACGGCCTCCGGCGTGCCGGTGCGGCCGCTGGATCTGGCCGCCTGAAGGATCGCGGCAAGCAGGGAGAGAGCGGCAGGCGATGGCCAACCAGAGCAAGAAGAAGAAAAAGAACTCGCGCCCGAGAAAGGCGTCCGTCAAGCGCAAGCCGGCCAGCCGCGTCGCCAGCCAGCACACGCTTGAAAAGCTTTACGCCACCATCGAAAGCCGCAAGGGCGCCGATCCCAATACCTCCTACACCGCCCGCCTGATGGCGAAGGGACCGATCAAGCTGGCGCAGAAGGTGGGCGAGGAGGCGATCGAGGCGGCGATCGAGGGCGTGCGCGGCGACCGCAAGAAGCTGATCGCCGAAAGTGCCGACCTTTTCTACCACCTGCTGGCGCTGTGGGCGTCGCGCGGCGTCAAGCCGGTGCAGGTCTGGGCCGAGCTGGCGCGCCGCGAAGGCGTCTCGGGCATCGTCGAGAAAGCCAGCCGCGGCAAGTCCCCGGCGAAGAAGAAATCCAAGAGCTGAAGCGCCGCCCCTGAAGCCCGGGCCCTGAAGCCCGGGCCCTGAAACGTAGAGCTATGCCGTGCGCGGACCCAGCAGGATGATGCCGGCGCCGAGCAGGCAGACGGCGCCGCCCGCCAGATCCCAGCGATCCGGGCGCGTCCCCTCCATCAGCCACAGCCACAGCAGCGAGGCGGCGATATAGACGCCGCCATAGGCGGCGAAGGCGCGCCCGGCGAGCGGGCTGTCGATGCGGGTCAGCGCCAGGGCGAACAGCACCAGCGACAGCGTCCCGGGCAGGACCCACCAGGCCGACTTGCCCAGCCGCAGCCAGGCCCAGAAGGCGAAGCAGCCGGCTATCTCGGCCAGCGCCGCGACGACATAGGCCCAAAGCGTGAAAATCCCGGCGATGGTCCCTCTCCCGCGTGCGCGACCGGCCATCGCCCGATGGAATCGTTTGCGACGCCGGCCGATCCTCTGGATATATACTGCGCCACGACTCAATCGGAGCGGAAGACCTTGAATTCCCGACTGTGCCGCAAACTCGGAATCGAGTTTCCCCTGTTCGCCTTCTCGCACTGCCGCGACGTCGTCGCCGAAGTCACCAATGCCGGCGGTTTCGGCGTGCTTGGCGCCGTCAACCTGACGCCGGAGAAACTCGACGTCGAGCTGAACTGGATCTCCAGACAGGTCAACGGCAAGCCGTTCGGCATCGACCTGCTGATCCCGCAGAAAATGCTGGGGCGGGAATCGGAAATGGCCGACGACGAATTGCGCGAGACCATTCCCGAAACCCACCGCAAGTTCGTCGCCGACCTGCTGGAGCGGCACGGCGTCGACAGCGCCGACGTCTGGACCGGCGACTACGAGTTTCGCGATTCCTCGTTCATGCGCGAGAGCGGCGCCGCCCGCATGCTGGAAATCGCGTTCGCCTATCCAATCAGGATGTTCGTCAACGCGCTCGGCGTGCCGCCGGCCTCGATCATCGAGAAGGCGCATGCGCGCGGCATCCTGGTCGGCGCCCTGACCGGGTCGAAGCGCCATGCGCTGCGCCACGCGCAGGCCGGCGTCGACGTGCTGGTCGCGGCCGGCGGGGAAGCCGGCGGGCATTGCGGCGAGATCGCCACCATGGTGCTGGTGCCCGAGGTGATCGACGCGGTGCGCGACTACGAGAACGTCGACGTGCTGGCGGCGGGCGGCATCGCCACCGGCCGGCAGATGGCGGCCTGCATGGCGATGGGCGCGGCCGGGGTCTGGTGCGGCTCGGTATGGCTGACGACGAAGGAGGCCGAGACGACGCTGGCCGTGAAGGAGAAGCTGCTGCAGGCGTCGTCGGCCGACACCGTGCGCTCGCGCAGCCGCACCGGCAAGCCGACCCGGCAGCTGCGCTCCGCCTGGTCGGATGCCTGGGGCGCCGCGGACGCGCCGGAGCCGCTGCCGACTCCGTTGCAGGGAATGCTGACGCGTCCGGCCATGGCCAAGGCGATCAAGCTGGCCGAGACCGGCCACGAGGGCGCCAGGCGCATCGCCGCCGGCTATGTCGGCCAGTGCGTCGGCCTGATGAACGCCGAGCAATCCGTCCGGTCGGTGGTCTACGAGTTCAAGAAGGATTTCGCCGAAGCGGTCGAACGACTGTCGGCGACCCTCGCCGACCCGGTCCCGGCCGGTTGACGCCGCGCAGATCTCCACCCTCCCGTCGCGCCATGGAGCCGCAATGACCGCCACGCCTGCCTATGACAAGAACAACGTCTTCGCCCGCATCCTGCGCGGCGAGCTGCCGTGCAAGAAGGTGTTCGAGGACGAATTCGCCCTCGCCTTCGAGGATCTGCATCCGGCAGCACCAGTGCATGTGCTGGTGATCCCCAAGGGCGAGTTCGTGTCGTCGGACGATTTCTTCGCCAATGCCAGCGAGGTGATGATGGCCGGCTTCTGGCGCGCCGTTGGCAAGGTGGCGCGGCTGACGGGCGTCGACAAGACCGGCTATCGCCTCGTCGGCAACCACGGCGCCGACGCCAACCAGATCGTGTTCCATTTCCACATCCACGTCATCGGCGGCAGGCCGCTTTCGACCAGGATGGCGCAGATGCCCAAGCACGAAATGCCGCAGAACCAGTAAGGAGCCGGGCAATGTTCTACGACACCGGGAAGCAGGATCACGGCCTGCCGATCGATCCCTTCAAGTCGCTGGTCGGCCCCCGTCCGATCGGCTGGATCAGCACCGTCGACGCCGGGGGCCGCGTCAACCTGGCGCCGTTCTCCTTCTACAACGGCGTCTCGGATTCGCCGCACATGGTGATGTACTCGGCCGGCGGTTCCTACGGCTCGTCGCCCGCCAAGCATTCCCTGCTCAACGTCAAGCAGACTGGCGAGTTCGTCGTCAACGTGGTCAGCGAGGAACTCAAGGACGCGATGAACGCCACCGCCGCGCAGGTCGAAATGGGCATCGACGAGATGAAGCTGGCCGGGCTGGAGCCGGCGCCGTCGCGCCTGGTCAGGCCGCCGCGCGTGGCGCGCGCGCCGGCGGCGCTCGAGTGCAAGCTATGGAAGACCGTCGAGCTTCCCGGCAACGGCACGCACGTCCCCTACACGCTGGTCATCGGCCACGTCGTCGGCATCCATATCGACGACCGCATCATCAAGGACGGCCGCGTCGACACGCTGGCCTTCAGGCCGGTGGGCCGGCTCGGTTACTCGGAATATTCCACGGTCGACAACGTCTGGCGCATGCGCCGGCCGTCGGAGTAGAGCGGCTCCAGGCGCGCCTATCTGCTCATCGTTGCGACGCACTGCCGGTCGCCCTGGCCCCCGGCCCCGCCATAGGGGCCGGCGGCAAACCCCGTCAGCAGGCCGCCACCATGGAAGGCTCCCCCGCGCTCGTTGAGGACCAGCTCGCCCTCGATGCTCTCGCCGGCATCGGTGGTGAAGGCAAGCGACAGCGCCAGCCGGCCGTCGACGATCCGGCCGCTGGCCTGGCCGTCGTCCCCGATCTGCGAGGTGAACCGCGGACCGGAGACGGCGAGGCTGATCGGGGGCAACTGCCGCTGCAGCGCCGCCGGGCAGTCCAGGACCAGGGACCATGTGCCGGCGAAGGCGTAATTCGCGCTCGCCTGAGACCGCGGCCGCGAGTCGGCGGCGAGCAGCGGCGTTGCGGCAATGGCAGGCGCAAGGGCGAGAAGAAGAAAGCAGAATGGCTGCAGGCGCATGGGTGCTGAAAATCCGTAATGGTTGGTCGACAAATCGATGATGGAGGCGCGAGCGTTCGAACCTGGTCGCCCGCCGGGCCGATCTATGCGGAGGAACCGCTGCTCTATGCAGCATATTGCGCCGACGCCGGCAAGGTGCACCGGACCGGAAGCCGGGCGCCTGAACCGCCGGAAATGGAACGTCTATCGCGCCATCCTCGCCATGCACTGTCTATCGCCGCCGCCGCCACCGCCTCCATAGGTGGCGGCGCCGAAGCCAGTGAGCAGGCCGCCGCCGCTGAACGCACCATCGCGCTGGTTCAGGGCCAGCTCGCCCTTGATGCTCTCGCCGATCTCCGTGGTGAAGGAAAGCCTCAGCGCCAGACGGCCATCGGCAATCTGGCCGCTGGCCTGGCCATCGCTGCCGAATCGCGCCGAGAAGCGCGGGCCGGAAATGGCGACGCCGATCGGCGGCAGCTGCCGGCGCATCGCCGTCGGGCAATCCAGCGTCAGGGTCCAGGCGCCGGAGAATTCGTAGCCGGCGCCAGCCTGGGATTGGGTCGGCGCGGGTGCCGCCGCCTGCTGCTGCGGCGCGGCGGCCTGGACCGGAGCAGCACCGCCACCGGCCACGCTGAAGCGCGGTGGGGTGTTGTTGAGGGTCACGTTCAGCGTACGCTGGTGGTTGATCGAGCCGAAATTTATCTGCGCCGCCGTCACGAACACCCGCAACCGGATGTGTGCCGGAGTCATCTCGACGACCTCGTAGCTATTAAGCGAAATTAGACGCTCGTTGTGATTGGCATTTAGCTGGCGATATATCTCCGACTGCACCACCGGCCGCATGCGTTGCCAGTGGGTGTCGACATAGGCCCCCGGGTCCGTCGCCGCCGCAGGCGCGGATGCAGCCGCCTGCTGCTGAGGCGCAGTGGCCTGAACGGGAGAAGCGCCGCCACTGCCAGCGCTGAAGCGCGGCGGCGTGTTATTGATGGACACGTTGAGCGTGCGCTGATCGGTGATGTTGGGACCGCTGCCCGCCGTAACGAACACCCGCAGCCGGATACGTGCAGACGTCACCTCGGCGACCTCGTAGCCGTCAATCGACACCATGCGCTGATTGTTGGCGCTTAGCAGGCGATAGACTTCCGACTGCACCACAGGCCGCATGCGCTCCCAGTGCGTCTCGACATAGGCGCGCGGATCGGCCGGGGCCGATTGCGGCGCCGGAGCGGCGGCCTGCTGCGGCGCCGGGGCGGGAGGCGCCGGGGCGGGACTGGCGCTGCGCGAGGCTGTCGCCGGGACGCGCGTTTCGGTCTCCGCCTTGCGACGGGCCTCCGCCTCCGCCTTCTGGCGCGCGGCCGCTTCCTCTTTGGCTTTGGCCTCCGCTTCGGCCCTGACTTTCGCTTTAGCCTCCGCTTCCTCCTTCGCTTTGGCATCCGCTTCGGCTTTCGCCTTCGCTTTGGCCTCTGCCTCGGCCTTCTGCCGCGCTTCGGCCTCCTGCTTCGCCCTTGCTTCCGCCTCGGCGCGGGATTTCGCCTCCGCCTCCAGCCGCTGGCGCTCCTCGGCCGCGGCCCGCCTCGCTGTTTCCGCCTGGGCGCGCAGTTCCTCGGTCAGCCGTCGCGCTTCCTCGGCCGCGCGCCGGGCTTCCGCCAGCTCGGCCTCCGCCTTCTGGCGCGCCAGTTCAAGCGCCTTGCGATCCTTCTCGGCCTGTTCGGCCGCCAGACGCTGCGCGGCTTCGGCCGCCGCCGCTTGCCGCGCCTCATCCTCGGCGCGGCGCGCCGCCTCCGCATCGCCCTCGCGCTGCGCCTTTTCCGCCGCTGCCTTGGCTTCCTCGGCCTGCCGTGCCGCCGCCGCTTCGGCCTCGCGTCGCGACTGTTCGGCCGCCAGCTGTTGCGCCTCCTGCGCCTGCTGCCGGCGTATCTCCGCCTCGGCAGCCTCCTGTGCCTTGCGCGCCTCCTCGCCGGCCCGCTCCGCTTCCGCCCGCAGACGTTCGGCTCGGGCCTGCGCGGTTTCCGCGACCGCTTCGTCGCCGCCGGAGCCGGGCGACAGCAGCGTGACGGCCGCGCCGGCGCCGACCGCCAGCACCAGCAAACCGGCGGCGATCAATGGCACCAGGCGTCGCCGCGCCGGCGCAGCGGTCGCAGGCGCAATGGAAGCAGGCGGCGGACCCTGTGAGATCGGCGGCTGCGTCGGCGGCTGCGTCCTTGGCGGCGGCGCGGCGGCCACGGAGGGCGGATGGGAGGGAGTGATGCTGGCGGGAGCGACGGTCGCGACCTCGCCGGTCAGCATGGCGCGCCACTGCGCCAGGGTTTGCGGCCTGCGGTCCTCGAAGACCTGCAGTCCCGCATCGATCGCCGCCAGGAAGGGCTCGGAATACCGCCCGGCGCCGGCGCGGATCGCCGGCTCCATGCCGTCCTCTCGAATGCGGTCGGTGGCCTGCGGCGGAATGCGGCCGGTCACGCCGTGATAGAGCGTGGCGGACAGCGCGTAGATGTCGGTCCACGGCCCCTGCCTGCCCGAAGACGTGTACTGCTCGAACGGCGCGTAGCCCGGTGTGAATACCGAGGTAATGGAACGCGACTTCTCGCCCAGCGCCTGGCGCGCCGCGCCGAAATCGATCAGCACCGGCTCGCCGCCGGGACGGATGAGAATGTTCGACGGCTTGATGTCGCGATGCAGGAAGCCCGCGCGATGGACGTCCTCCAGCCCTTCCAGCACCGGCAGCACGATCGCCTTCAGCCGCTCTTCCGCAAGCGGCGCCTCGCGGCGATAGAGCGCCGAGAGCGGCTCGCCCTCGACCAGCGCCATCACCATGTAGGCCGTGCCGTTGGCCTGCAGATAGTCGTAGACGCGCACGATGGCGCCGCTGCGCTCGAACCGCGCCAGGGCGCGCGCCTCGGCGATGAAGCGCTCGAGGCCCCATTCGAAGCTCTCGCGGTCGCCGCCCGACTTGGCCTTGACGGTGCTGCCGTCGACGCGGATGGAAATGTCGGAGGGCAGGTATTCCTTGATTGCCACCGCGCGATCGAGCTCGCTGTCCCACGCGCGGTAGGTGATGCCGAAACCGCCATGGCCCAGCACCGCCTGCAGCTCGTATCGCCCGAGCCGGTAGCCCGAGTGCAGTGCGGCGAGATGTTCCTCGCCGCCACTGGCCAGTCTGGTGCGATCCTCGCTCACGGCTGCGGCAATCCCCCTCGCGCGAATTCTGGACGAATCCCGCTGCAACGACAACCGGCAGACGCCGCTCGCCCCGGGCCGCGCCGCGACTGCCGGCGCGGATTCACGTGTTTTGCTCTAGAGTTTGGTCATCTCCGCCGTGCAGTTGCGCTCCGACGAGCCCTGCCCGAAGCCATGCACCGTGCCGCCGCCGGCAAAGCGCGTCGGGCTGAGCGCCGAGAGGCTGAACACACCGCGCAGAAACGCACCACCACGGCCGGTAAAGCCGAAGCGATAGGTGAAGCGATCGCCGGCGAAACCGCCCTGGCCCTTGCCGTCGCGATAGAAATTCATCGTCAGAGTGGGGCCGGTGGCGGAGATCGTGTAGTCGGAGAAGGGCGAGACCGGGGTGTTCGGGCAATCGATCACCAGCCGCCAGGTGCCGGAATAGGCGAAAGCTGCAGCCTGCTGCTGCTGCGCGGCAGAGGCGGCGCGGGCGGCGGCTTCACGGCGCGCCTTCTCCTCGGCGGCGGCCTTGGCCTTCGCTTCGGCCTCGGCCTGCGCCCTGGCCTGCATCTCGGCTTCCGCCCGCTTCTTCGCTTCCTCTTCGGCCTTGCGACGACTCTCGGCTTCGGCCCTTCTGCGCGCCTCCTCTTCCGCCTTGCGTGTCGCCTCGAGCTCGGCGCGGATCTTCGCTTCGGTTTCGGCCCGGATCCGCGCTTCCGCCTCTTCGCGCGCCCTGGCGTCGGCTTCAGCCTTGCGGCGCGCCGCCTCCTGTTCGGCAAGGCGACGCGCTTCGGCGGCGGCTCTCGCCTTCGCCTCGTTCTCCGCCTGCAGACGCGCGGCCTCGCGCGCCTGCAATTCGGCCGCCGCCTTCTCAGCCGCCGCCCGCGCCTCGGCCTCCTGCTGCAGTCGCTGCTCGGTGGCGATCCGCTCGGCCTCGATCTGCGTCCAGGCCGCGTACCCGCCGCCGGCCAGCACCAGCAGCACCACGATGCCGATCGCCGCCAGCAGGCCGCGACGGCGCGGCGCCGGCGCAGTTTGCGACGGGGCTGCCTGCGACGGACCTGATTGCGGCGGGGCTGTTTGCGACGCCGGCGTACCGGTCACCGGAGCGGTCGACGCTGCCGGCATCGACGCCTGAACGCTCGGCTGTGTTGTCGGCGGCGGCGGCGCAGCAGGCTGCGGCACGGCCAGATCGCCGGTCAGCATGGCGCGCCACTGCGCCACCGATTGCGGGCGGCGGTTCTCGAACACCTCGAGCCCGGCATCGATCGCCGCCAGAAAGGCTTCGGAATACCGCCCGGCGCCGGCGCGAATCGCCGGCTCCATGGCGTCTTCGCGGATGCGGTCGGTGGCCTGCACCGGCACCTTGCCGGTCACGCCGTGATAGAGCGTAGCGGCCAGCGCGTAGATGTCGGTCCACGGCCCCTGCTTGCCCGAAGACGTGTACTGCTCGAACGGCGCGTAGCCGGGGGTGAACACGGATGTGATCGAGCGCGATTTCTCGCCCAGCGCCTGGCGGGCGGCGCCGAAATCGATCAGCACCGGCTGGCCGTTGGCGCGGATGAGAATGTTGGCCGGCTTGATGTCGCGATGCAGGAAGCCCGCCTGGTGCACGTCTTCCAGCCCGTCCAGCACCGGCAGCACGATCGCCTTCAGCCGCTCCTCCGGCAGCGGCGCCTCGCGCCGGTACAGCGCCGACAGCGGCTCGCCCTCGACCAGCGCCATCACCATGTAGGCGGTACCGTTGGCCTGCATGTAGTCGTAGACGCGCACCACCGCGCCGCTGTGATCGAAGCGCGCCAGAGCGCGCGCCTCGTCGAGGAAGCGCTCCAGCCCCCACTGGAAACTGTCCTGGTCGTTGCGCGAGCGCGCCCGCACCGTCGAACCGTCGACGCGCACGGCGACGTCGGACGGCAGGTACTCCTTGATGGCGACGGCGCGGTTGAGCTCGCTGTCCCATGCCCTGTAGGTGATGCCGAAGCCGCCCTGGCCCAGCACCGCCTGCAGCTCGTACTTGCCCAGCCGGAAGCCCGAATGCAGCGCGACGAAATGCTCGTCGTGGCCTTCGGCCATTCTGGTCCTGTC
>JBFWZG010000122.1:0-11383 GCA_050185515.1 Reyranellaceae bacterium | reverse complement strand
AGTGGAACCAGCTCAACAAGGACCAGCGAGCGGCGATCGTCAAGCACCTGCCGGAGATGGTGACGCGCGCGGTGTACAACTACATCCGCGAGGATGCCGAGGTGCAGAAGGAGTACTCGGCCAAGGGAACGAAGTTCTACCAGGCCGATGCCGATCTGGCGAAGTACCTGGCCGAGTTCCCGGCCAAGTACCTGCCGACCGCCGTCGAGAAGGGCAAGTCGCGTGGCGTCGGCAACCCGCAGCAGATCGCGGACGAATTCGCCCGTCTGACCGAAAAATGGAAGAAGCTGCTGGCCGAGAAGGGCCGCGACCAGGCGACCTATCAGAAGCTGATGTGGGATGAGATCTTCAGCAAAATTTCGCTGAACTAGGCGCAATCTGTCGAAAAGAAAAAGCAGCGGCCGGAGCGATCCGGCCGCTGTTTGCATTTCTTGGCCAGTAGAGTGTCAAAATTGACGGAATCGAAGGCGGATCCTAGAGCTTTTGAAAGCCTCCCCTCTTCTCCTCCATGGTCACGAGCGCTTTATCCGGACGCCGTTCGGCGAGAACAAAAAACGCTATCGTCCAAAGAAAGACGGAGATGATTATTGGTAGAAAAAAGCCAATCGATGGCCAGAACCTGCCGAACGCGAGAAAAGGACCAACCGTAAGCCCGAGAATAAGGACGATTGAGCCTATGCAGCGCAAAATGCCGGAGTTCAAAGAATAGAGTAGTGGGTGGATTGTGCGGGCGAGAAGGAACAGTACCGGTACTCCAAGGATGCCAAGGACAACAGCGACCAAATCCGCATAACTGGCATCGCCATTCGATTGTTCGTCAAAAATGGCCTTTGCAATGCAGCCGAATGCGCCAAAAAGACCAGCCCAGAGCATTCCGCCTGCATAGGCTTTGGCAGTGTCAGACCATGGTTTGGTGAATTGACGGGATGAACCGTTCATCTCGGATCAGGCCCACACTTCCTTGTAGAGCTCGACGATCTCCGCCGCGGTGGGAATGCGCGGATTGTTGTTGGGCGACCCCGAGGCCAGCGCCTGTTCCGCCATCTTCGGCATCAGGTCGAGATACTTCTTCTCGTCGATCCCGTAGGTCTTGGGCGTCGGCACTTTCAGCTCGGCATTCAGCGCCCGTAACGCGTCGAGCAGCATCGCCACCGCCGCCTGGTCGCCCACCTTGTCGTCGCACACGCCCATGGCGCGGGCGCAGTCGGCGTAGCGATTGAGCGCTGCATTGGCCGAAAAGGCGGTGATCGCCGGCAGCAGCATGGCGTTTGACAGCCCGTGCGGCACATGGAAATGCGCGCCGATCGGCCGGCTCATGCCGTGCACCAGCGCCACCGAGGCGTTGGAGAACGCCATGCCCGCCTGATGCGCGCCCAGCATCATCGCCTCCCGCGCCTTGCGATTGTCGGGCTGCGCGCAGACCTCGCGGATGTTCCTGTAGATCAGCCGCATTGCGTTCAGCCCCAGCCCGTCCGAATGCAGATTGGCCTTGCGGCTGACATAGGCCTCGATGGCATGGGTCAGGCTGTCGATGGCCGTATCGGCGGTTAGGCGGAACGGCTTGGTCAGCGTCAGCTCGTAGTCGACGATCGCTGCGGACGGCAGGCAGGCGAGACCGGAAATCAGCATTTTCTCGTCGGTCTCAGTGTCGGTGATGATGGTGAACTTCGTCACTTCCGAGCCGGTGCCGGCGGTGGTCGGGATCGCCAGCAGCGGCAGGCCCTGCTTGGGGATCGGGTTCGGCACCTTGTAGTCGCGCATCCGGCCGCCATTGGCGGCCAGCACCGAGATCGCCTTGGCGGTATCGATCGGCGAGCCGCCGCCCAGCGCGATGAGGCTGTCGTAGGATCCGGCCTTGAGCTGCGCCACGCCGGTTTCGATGACGTCCGTCGTCGGGTCTTCGATCGTATCGGAGAACACCGTCCATTTGACGCCGGCCTTGTCGAGCACATCGGTCAGCGCGGCGAGCTTGCCGCTGCTCACCATGAACTTGTCGGTGACGATCAGCGGCCTCGTGCCGCCGATCTGCGCCAGGGTCTCGGCTGCCTGGGCGATTGCGCCGCCGCCGATCAGGATCAGGCGCGGCGTGAGAATGGTGGCGATCATGGGCATGTCCTCGGCTTGTTTGGCGCCATCCTAGAGCGGCATGCCGCGCCCGCCTAGCGTGGCGCCAGGACCGGAGCGACGCGCGGCAGGACGAACAGGCCGAGCCAGACGCCGGCAAAGGCGGCGACGGCGAATATCCAGCCCGAGACCGCACCGGCCATCACGCCCGACAGCAGGGTGCCGATGGTACAGCCGAGTGCCGTAGTCGCGCCCCAGCCCAGCAGGACCCCGCCCAGAAGGCCGCGGGCCATATCGCGGGGCTGGGGCCTGACCGGGGTGAACTGTCGTGCGCCGATCCCGCCGACGAAGCCGCCCAGGACGATGCCCAGTATCAGCATCAGATTGGGCGACAGCAGTCCGGACTGGATCAAGGTGGCGCAGCCCTTGAGAAGGTCCAGTCCTTCGAGCCGCTGCGGCAGCGCGCCCAGCGCGTTGCCGCCCTCGCGTGCCGCCGCCGACAGCGCGGCCGTTACGCCCAGAGGCGGCAGGCGGAGGACGATGGCGAAGCCGATGACGCCGACGATGACGCCGCCGGTCCAGTACGGCCAGCGGCCCTCGAAAAGTCGCGGCAGAAACTCTGCAAGGCTGCGCGCGGGTGGACGCACCTCCGTTGCCGTCGCGGGCAGGTAACGCATCAGGAAGACCGCCAGCGTCGCCAGCGCCGCAAGTTGCAGCAGCAGCGAGCCGCCATATCCCAGGTGGTGCGGCAGCCAGATCGACGGCGCGCCGGCGACAGCGGTCAGGTAGAACGAATTCCACGTCACGAATCCGAGACCCAGTCCGACGACAGCGCCGATCAGCGCGAAAGGCGATGCCGGCGCGCCCTCACCCAGCCGATAGAGATGAGCCGATATGCAGGAACCGGAAACCGCCATGCCGATGCCGAACACGATGCCGGCCAGCGCCAGCACCCATGACACCGGACCGATGAAGGCATCTGGCGGCATCCGCGGGGGGATCGGCTTCGGGAGCCACGCGCCGAACAGAAAGTGATATCCGATCGCACCGATCGCCAGCGCCAAAAGAATGGCCAGCAGCCCGCGCGGATCGCGCTTCTCGATGAAATCCCGGGCGTGACAGAAGAAGCAGAAGCGGCTGCGCTGAAAGGCAAGCCCCAGCGCCAGCCCCAGGATCAGCGACAGCGCCAGCGAGGCGCCATCGCCCTGCCGGCCGGACAGCAGCCAGGCGGCGATCACCGTGGCAAGCGCGATGGCACCGGAGAGGACGAAGCGAAGAGCCATGGACGGACTTTGCCTTACCTTGGCCGTGCAAAGAAAGCGGCGACGCGATCGCTCGCGCCGCCGCTCTTGGACGCGAAGCTGACTACTTGCCGGACCAGATCGTACCTGTGGGGTTGTTGACCGGAACGCCCACCGCGTTGCCGTACTCGGTCCACGAGCCGTCGTAATTGGCGACCTTGTACCCGAGCAGCTTGGAGAGCGCGAACCAGGTATGACTGGAGCGCTCGCCGATGCGACAATAGGTAATCACCGGCTTGCTGCCGTCGATGCCGACGCCGGCGTAGAGTTTCTTCAGTTCCTCGACCGACTTGAAGGTGCCGTCTTCGTTGACGGCGCGGCCCCAAGGCACGTTCACGGCAGTCGGCACGTGGCCGGCGCGCACCGCCAGCTCCTGGATGCCCTGCGGCGCGATCACCTTGCCGCTGTATTCGTCGGGGGATCGGATGTCGATCAGCTTCGCGTCACTGGTTCCCTCGGCCACCGCGACCACGTCGGAAAGACGGGCGCGCAGGTCCTTGTTGACCTTGGATACCTTGAAGCTGGTTGGCTTGTATTGCGGGGCCTTGTTGTCGAGGATGCGGTTCTCCGCTTCCCATTTCTTGCGACCGCCATCCAGCAGTTTCACGTTCGGGACGTTGTAGATGTCGAAAATCCACGCGCCCCAGGCGGCGAACCAGTTGTTGGTGTCGCCGTAGAGCACCACGGTGGTGTCGGGGCCGACGCCGGCAGCCGACAGCAGGGCCTCGAAATTCTGCTGGCTGACGATATCGCGACGGACCTTGTCGTTAAGGTCGGTGTGCCAGACGAAATTCACCGCGCCAGGGATGTGGCCCTTCTCGTACACGCCCGGATTGACGCTGACCTCGATGACGCGAATGTTGGGGTTCGAAAGATTCTTCTCGAGCCAGTCGGTAGTGACCAGCGGGCCCTTCGGCACGTCGCTGGCCAGCGCGGCGGACGAAATGCCAAGCGCCAATGCAGCGGCGGCGAGGCTGCGCAGTTTCGATATCAACATGGAAAGCTCCTCAAGTTTGGATTGACCCTGTGTCGAACCACGAAGAAGCCTTCGTGGCGCTTTAGCGTTTGGTGACGCGGCGCAAGCTGCTGTCAAATCACCGCGGACCCGCCGGATGTCGGTTCGGCCGGACGTCATTCTTCACGACTCCCGACCGAAGGGAAGCCAAATTTACTCACTATTTTGATAAATAAAACTTATTACAATATTATACTGTATATCATTGGCATGAAAAAGGCGGCCGAAGCCGCCTTTTCTATCTCTACCGGGCCTTGAAAACGAACTCGGCGCCGGCGCGGATGCCAGTCGGCCATCGGGCGGTGACGGTCTTCAGCTTGGTGAAGAAGCGCACGCCCTCCATGCCGAACATGCCCATGTCGCCGAACGCCGAAGCCTTCCAGCCGCCGAAGGAATGGAACGCCATCGGCACGGGGATCGGCACGTTGACGCCGACCATGCCGATCTTGATCGAGCTGGCATAGGCGCGGGCCGCGTCGCCATCACGGGTGAAGATCGCCGTGCCGTTGCCGAACTGGTGCTCGTTGACCATCTTCACAGCGCTGTCGAAATTGTCGGCGCGAACGACCGACAGCACCGGCCCGAAGATCTCTTCCTTGTAGATCGTCATGTCTGTGGTGACGTTGTCGAACAGACAGCCGCCCATGAAGTAGCCGTTCTCGTAGCCCTGCAGGCGCAGATCGCGGCCATCGACCACCAGCTTGGCGCCTTCCTTGACGCCGGTATCGACATAGCCCTTCACCTTGTCGCGGTGCTGGGCCGAGATCAGCGGGCCCATTTCCGACTGCGGATCGAGTCCCGGCCCGACCTTCAGGCTCGACACGCGCGGCGCCAGCTTCTCGATCAGCTTGTCGCCGACATTGCCGACGGCGACCGCGACCGAGACGGCCATGCAGCGTTCGCCCGCCGCACCGTAGCCGGCGCCGATCAGCGCGTCGGCCGCCTGGTCGATGTCGGCGTCGGGCATGATAACCATGTGGTTCTTGGCGCCGCATAGGGCCTGCACGCGCTTATCGTTGGCGGTGCCCGTGTGATAGATGTAGCGGCCGACGGGAGTCGACCCGACGAAGCTGACAGCGGCGATGTCGGGATGCGTCAGGATGGCGTCCACCGCCTCCTTGTCGCCCTGCACCACGTTCAGCACGCCCGGCGGGCCGCCGGCCTTGATGAACAGTTCGGCCAGCATCATCGAGACGCCGGGGTCCTTCTCCGACGGCTTCAGGATGAAGGTGTTACCCGTCGCCACAGCCATGGTGTACATCCACATCGGCACCATGGCGGGGAAGTTGAACGGCGTGATGCCCGCGACCACGCCGAGCGGCTGGCGCATCGAATAGGAATCGATGCCGCCGGAGACGTTCTCGGTGAAGTCGCCCTTCAACAGATGCGGGATGCCGCAGGCGAACTCGACGACCTCCAGGCCGCGCACCACCTCGCCCTTGGCGTCGTCGAAGGTCTTGCCGTGCTCGACCGTGATGGCGCGGGCCAGATCGTCGTGATGCTTCTCGATCAGATCCTTGTACTTGAACAGGACCCGGGCGCGAGCCAGCGGCGGGGTATTGGCCCAGCCCGTCAGCGCCTGCTTGGCGACCTCGACCGCCTCGCCGAGCTCTGTCTTGCTCGCCAGTGTGACCTCGGCGATCTTTTCGCCGGTGGCGGGATTGAAGACGTCGCCCTTGCGGCCCGACTTGCCGGCGATTTCCTTGCCGCCGACGAAATGCCCGATCTGTTTCATGGCCGTTACCTCCTCGACTGTTTCCGGCCCCTGTCGCGGCCGCAATTCCGTGATGCGGCGGCAACCTAGCACCCGCCCCGGAGGGGGAAAAGCCCCGCCCCGGGAGCCGCCCTGCTGAGGCTGCTGGCATTTCGCCTGCTCCGGGAAGGCAGGCCTGCCATTCCGTTCTGCGGTGGACAAGGCGCCGCCATAAGCGGGAGGCTGCAGCCCTCAACCGTGGAGAAAGACCATGCCCAGTTCGCAGAAGGAAAAGGCCGCTGCCCTGGCCGCGCTGCACGCGCGCGGCATTTTCGTCATCGCCAATGCCTGGGACATTCCCAGCGCCGCCATCGCGGCGGAAGAAGGGTTCAAGGCCATCGCCACCACCTCGGCCGGCATGGCCTTCACGCTCGGCCTGCCCGATCATGAACACACCGGTCGCGATCGCATGATGGCGATCGTGCGCGAAATGGCGCCGCGTTTCGACGTGCCGCTATCGGCCGACCTGGAAGCGGGCTATGGGCTGAAGCCGGAAGACGTGGCGCTGACGGTGAAGCAGGCGATCGAGGCCGGCGCTGTCGGCTGCAATATCGAGGACGCCGATCCCGGCACCGGTAAGCTGATCGATTTCGATCTCTCCGTGGCACGCATCAAGGCTGGAGCGGAAGCCGCACGCAGCGCCGGCCTGCCCGACTTCGTGCTCAACGCCCGCACCGATCCCTATCTGGCCCGTTTCGGCACGCCCGAGCAGAACCTCGACGAATCGATCCGGCGCGGCAATGCCTATGCGGCCGCCGGCGCCGGCTCGGTTTTCGTGCCCCTGCCGCCGGAAGCGACGACAATCGGCAAGCTCGCCGCCGCCATCAAGGCGCCGCTGAACATTCTTGGCGGTTTCGCCGGCAAGGCGGCGCCGAAGCTTTCCGAGCTCGAGAAACTTGGCGTACGGCGCGTCAGCATCGGCGGCAGCCTGATGATCGCGGCCTACGCCTATGCTCGCGATGCGTTGCGGGCGATCCGCGACGAAGGCTCGTTCGCCTATGCGGAGCCGAAGACGAAGAACCCGGACTTCAACGCGCTGATGAAGAAGTACGTGAAGTCATAGGACAAACGAAAACGGCGGCCCGAGGGCCGCCGTTTCCTTTTCCGGTTCGATCGCGTTTAGTTCCAGCGCGAGATCTCGAGACGGCCAACCTGGTCGCGATGCACCTCGTCCGGGCCGTCGGCCAGGCGCAGGGTGCGCTGATGGGCGTACATGAACGCCAGCGGGAAGGCCTGGCTGACGCCGCCGCCGCCATGGATCTGCAGGCAGCGGTCGATGACGCGGGTGGACATGTTGGGCACCACCACCTTGATCATGGCGATTTCCTTGCGGGCGGCCTTGTTGCCGACCTTGTCCATCATCCAGGCGGCCTTGAGGACCAGCAGGCGGGCCTGCTCGATCTCCATGCGCGACTCGGCGATCCAGTGCTTGGTGACGCCCATCTCGGCCAGGCTCTGGCCGAAGGCCGTGCGGCTCTTGGCGCGCTTGATCGCCAGCTCCAGCGCCCGCTCGGCGGCGCCGATCGAACGCATGCAGTGATGGATGCGGCCCGGCCCGAGGCGGCCCTGGGCGATCTCGAAGCCGCGGCCCTCGCCGAGGATCATGTTTTCCTTCGGCACGCGCACGTTGGTGTAGCTGACTTCGGCATGGCCGTGCGGCGCGTCGTCATAGCCGAACACGTGCAGCATGCGCTCGATCTTGATGCCCGGGGCGTCGGCCGGCACCAGGATCATCGACTGCTGCTGGTAGGGCGGCGCCTTGGGATCGGTCTTGCCCATGAAGATCAGAATCTTGCAGCGCGGATCGCCCATGCCCGACGACCACCACTTGCGGCCGTTGATCACGTAATGATCGCCGTCGCGCTCGATGCGCGAGCCGATGTTCTTGGCGTCCGACGAGGCGACGGCCGGCTCGGTCATGGCGAAGCAGGAGCGGATCTCTCCGTTGAGCAGCGGCTTAAGCCACTTCTCCTTCTGCTCCTCCGTGCCATAGCGGGCCAGCACTTCCATGTTGCCGGTGTCGGGGGCGGAGCAGTTCATCGCTTCCGACGCGATATGCGAACGCCCGAGAATCTCACAGATCGGCGCGTATTCGAGATTGGTCAGGCCCATCGTGCCGTGCGTGTTGCCGTCGCGCTCCGGCGGCAGGAACATGTTCCACAGGCCGCGCTTCTTGGCTTCGGCCTTCAGATCTTCCATCACCGGCGGCAGCTGCCAGCGGTCCTTCTGCGATTCGAGCTGGTGATGATAGGTCTCTTCGGCCGGGTAGATGACCTCATCCATGAACTTCTGGACCTTTTCCATCAGGTCCCTGGTCCGGGCGGGAAATTCGAAATCCATCGTTTCCTCCTGTTTGCGGCCGGATTATGCCCGCCCCCCTTCGGCGCGTCCATCATCCGGCGGAATTCCGCGCGCACCATAGCCCATATGAATGGGCGTTCAACGCCGTTTCGGCGCTTTCCCTTGCGCGTTCGGCGCAAGGGGTCTTACCTTTTCGGCAACCATGCATAAGGCCAAATCCGCTCTGCGGACTTTGCCATTCCGGGAGCGTCCATGAACGTCGTCGCCAAGCCGCCCTTCAAGAAGCAGAATTTCCTGCCGCGCGACATCGAGACCGAGCGCCGGCCCGACGGCACTATCATCCTGCGTTCGCGCTTCAAGCTGGCGCCCTACGAGCGTCACATTCCAGCCTATCTGGCGAAATGGGCGCAGGATCGGCCGGACCATGTCTGGCTGGCGCAACGGCGCGGCGCCCAGCGCGCCTGGCTGAAGGTGACCTATGCCGAGGCCAAACGACAGGTCGATGCGCTGACGCAGGCGCTGCTCAATCGCGGGCTGAACCAGACGCGACCGGTAATGATCCTCAGCGGCAATTCGATCGAGCACGCGCTGATGGTCATGGCGGCAATGCAGGCCCAGGTGCCGGCGGCGCCTGTTTCGCAGGCCTATTCTCTGATGAGCCAGGACCACAAGAAACTGCGCTACGTCTTCGAGCTGCTCGATCCCGGCCTGGTCATGGTGCAGAACGGACCGCCCTTCGAGAAGGCGCTTAAGGCGCTCGATCTGTCGCGCTGCGAGGTCGTCTACGTCGATGCCGCGCCCGATGGCGTCAAGGCGACGGCCTATGCCGATCTGCTCGGCACGAACCCGGGACCGGAGGTCGAACGCTCGATCGCCGGCATCGGCCCGAAAACCATCGGCAAGTTCCTGTTCACCTCGGGCTCGACCGGCATGCCCAAGGCGGTGATCAACACCCAGGAAATGATGTGCGCCAACGT
The DNA here is from genome assembly GCA_050185515.1 of Reyranellaceae bacterium. Taxonomy (GTDB): domain Bacteria; phylum Pseudomonadota; class Alphaproteobacteria; order Reyranellales; family JAQSWP01; genus JAQSWP01. Next base: position 1,972 of record JBFWZG010000122.1, on the reverse strand, counting down.
CATGATGGGCAAGCAGGCCCGCCCGCGGCGCCCGGAAGACCCCATTCCGCTGCTGCTCGACTGGCTGCCGTGGAATCACACCATGGGTGGCAACGCCAGTTTCCACGGCCTGCTGGCCGATGGCGGCACCATGTATATCGACGACGGGCGGCCGGTGCCCGGCATGTTCGACGAGACGCTGCGCAATCTGCGCGAAATCTCACCGACCTACTACAGCAATGTGCCGGCCGGTTACGCAGCACTTGCTTCGGCGCTCGAGAAGGACGAGGCCCTTTGCCGGACCTTCTTCCGCCAGCTTGGCTCGCTGGCATATGGCGGTGCCACCCTGCCGGACGACCTCTACGAGCGCATGCAGGCGCTGGCGATCAAGTACACCGGCCACCGGCTGCTGTTCGCCACCGGCTGGGGGTCGACCGAGACGGCGCCGACAGCGACGGCGACCTACTGGGAAACCGAGCGCGTCGGGTTGATCGGCCTGCCCTTCCCCGGCGTCGAACTGAAGATGATCCCCGTCGGCCCCAAGTACGAGATGCGCATCCGCGGCGTTATCGTGACGCCAGGCTATTACAAGCAGCCCGAGCTGACGGCGCAGATGTTCGACGAGGAAGGCTTCTACAAGATCGGCGATGCTGGCGATTTCGTCGATCCGACCGACCCGTCGCAGGGGCTGGTGTTCAAGGGCCGTGTGGTCGAGGACTTCAAGCTCATGAGCGGCACATTCGTGCATGTCGGCTCGCTGCGCGTCGCCGCCATCGCCGCCTGTTCGCCGGTCGTGCAGGACGCGGTGATCGCCGGCCAGGATCGCGAATATGTCGGGATCCTCGCGTGGCCCAATATCCTCGCCTGCCGCCAGATCGCCGGCGACGAGAAGATGCCGGTCGAGGAACTGGTGCGGCATCCGAAGGTCGTCGACATCCTGCGCAAGGGCCTGCAGCAGCACAATGCAGGCAATCCCGGCTCGAGCTTCCAGATCCGCCGCGCCATCCTGCTGACCGAGCCACCGTCGATCGACGGCAACGAGCTGACCGACAAGGGTTACATCAACCAGCGCGCCACGCTGGAACGCCGCTCGGCGCTGGTCGAGGCGCTGTTCGCCGAAGCGCCGGGACCGGAAGTCGTCGTGGCGTGATGGAAGCGCTGCGCCTGCATGGCCACCTGATCGGCCGCCAGGGCTCGCGCCGGCAGCTCAATACGCCGGCGCTGGTCGTCGATGTCGAGGCGCTCGACGCCAACATCGCCACCATGGCCGCGTTCGCGCGACGGCACGGCGTGGCCCTGCGCCCGCATTCCAAGACGCATAAATCGGCCGATATCGCCCGCCGCCAGATCGAAGCGGGCGCGCTCGGCGTGTGCTGTGCCAAGCTCGGCGAGGCGGAAGCGCTGTCCGAGGCGGGCATCGGCGGCCTGCACGTGACGTCGGCGGTGGTGACGCCGCAGGGCATCGAACGTCTGATCGCCCTCAACGGGCGGACGAACGGCCTGACCGTCGTGGTCGACGACGCCGGCAACATCGACGCGCTTGCCGCCGCTGCGGCGCGGGCGGGCCAGACGCTGTCGCTGATCCTCGATATCGACCCCGGCATGCATCGCACCGGCGTTTGGAACGACGATGACGTCGTGCCGCTGGCAAAACGCATTCGCGATGCCGGCAGCCTGCATTTCGCCGGCGTGCAGTTCTATTCGGGCCGCCTGCAGCATGTCGAAGCCTATGCCGATCGCCTGAAGACCGTGCTTGAGGAGACCGCGCGGCTCGCCCGACTGGTCAACGAGCTGCGCCAGGCCGGCCTGCCGCCGGCGATCGTTACCGGCTCGGGCACCGGCACGCATCAGATCGACGCTACCCAAAGTATCTTCACCGAACTCCAGGTCGGCTCCTATGTCTTCATGGACACTCAGTACGATGCAGTGGACCTGCATGGCGATGCCAGCCGCCCCTTTCGGCAGGCTTTGCAGGTCGATACCACGGTCATCA
>JBFWZG010000121.1:2091-11449 GCA_050185515.1 Reyranellaceae bacterium | reverse complement strand
GACGACGTCAGCCTGGGCTGGACGCCCTTCACCTCGATCTTCAATCTCTCCCGGCACCCGGCGGCGTCAGTGCCCTGCGGGCTGACAGATGCCGGCCTGCCCATCGGGCTGCAGATCGTCAGCGGCCACTACAAGGATGCGCTGGTGTTGCGGGCGGCCAAGGCCTTCGAGGACGAGGTCGGCACCTTCACGCCGAAAATGGCGCTGGAATAGGGCGAATCGGTAAACGGCCGTTTATTGACGGCCGTCTCCGCCCCTTCCATAGTTGGCCGGCTGCCGCCAGCGCACGGAGCCGCCATGAACAAGCACAATCTTGCCGTCGATCCTTTCCATGCGGGCGCTCAAGGCGACCACAAGGCGGATCGCCTGAGCACGCCCGAACAGCGGGCGGCGCTGGCAAACGAACTTGCCGCGCTGCGCCGTGACGGCTACCTGGTCCTGAAGGGACTGATTTCGGCCGACAAGGTCGCGGCGGTCTGGGCGGAAATGGATCGGCTGCACAAGGACACGCCGATGGGGCGAAGCGTATTCGAGGGCTTCAGCACCCAGCGGATCTATAACCTCGTAGCCAAGACCCGCGTCACCGACGAATTGCTGATGCACCCGACGGTGCTAGCCCTTTCCGAGGCCTATCTCGACGACCAGATCCAGCTCTCCGTCGCCTCGACGATCACCAGCTATCCCGGGCAGACGGCGCAGGTCCTACACCGCGACGACGGCTACTATCCGTTGCCGCGCCCGCGCCCGCCGTTGTCGCTGAACTGTCTCTGGGCCATCGACGAGTTCACGACAGAGAGCGGCGGGACGCTCGTCGTTCCCGGCAGCCACACCAGCCCCAGCGAGGAGCGGCCGGCGCAGCCGCCGATCAGCGTCGAGATGCCCGCAGGTTCCGCCGTACTGTACGACGCCAGCCTTTTCCACGGGGGCGGCGCCAATTCCAGCCAGCGCCGCGCGGCGGTATCGACCGTGTACTGCCGCGCCTGGCTGCGGCAGCAGGAAAACCAGTATCTCTGCGTACCCCCGGACATAGCCAAGTCCATTCCACGCACCATGCAGCGGCTGATTGGCTACTGGGTCGTCGGCGCGCTGCTTGGCGTCGTCGAGGGCGGCAATTGCCGTCAGGTGCTCAAGAGTTAGTTGCCGACTACCGTCAGCACGTTGGTCGTCGGAATGTCCTTGGCCGAGCGGTTCAGAGAAATCAGCTGCCGCACGATATTTACGACCTGCGCGGTACGCGTGCCCGAAGCCGGCGCGGAATAGGACGTGCCGCGATAGGAGATGGTCGCCAGCGGATCGACCACGCCCGTCGGACTTAGAACGAACAGGGGCTCGCTGTCGCCGATGCGGCCGACCGGCACCCGCACCAGCGACTTGCCGGTGGGATCGGCGTTCTGATAGCGGATGACCTCACCCAGGTAGTAGATGATCGCCTCGGTCGAACGCGGATAGATGCGATAGCGGTAGCGTGCGAACTGCTGCTGCTTTGGCGCCAGCAGGAAGGATTTCTCTTCCACCGCCGGCCCGCCGTTCCTGGCTGCCGCAACGTTCCTTGGCCGCTCGCGCTCACGCTGCGTGGCGCCGCATCGATCGGCTCCCTCGCCGCCTTCGTAGCAGAAGCGCACGCTGTTGACCCGCTTGCGCAGGCGGTAGTCGCCCCGTGCATCGCGCTCCAGCAGTATTCCCGCCTGGTCGATCCGCATCTGCAGGTCGGCGTTTCGGACCTCGCTGGCCGGGATGGAGGGGCCAAGATCGACGACGTCGGTAATCGTCTCGGTTCTCAGGTTGTCGGCGATGAAGCCGTCGACCACGTCGCCGAACTCGCTGAACTGGGTGACGCCAGGATAGTTGTCGATGGTGCGCACGACCTTGTTGTTGTCATCGACGACCTCTATGCGGTCGATGATCAGATAAAGCATGACGCCGCGCGGAAAGCCCTGCTGCAGATAGTAGTCGATCGTCTTCATGTCGAGCGGCCGCAGAATGCCGCTGACGAACTCCTGGCTGTCCAGGATCTGGACGACGAAGTTCTGGTTGCTCTGGTAGGCGACGTTCGGCGATGCCGAATAGGTGCGGATGGCATCGACGCTGAACGGCACTGTCAGCCCGACCGAAGAGACCCCCACCCCCAGGCTCGCATTGGCCTGGGCGCCGCCGGTGGCGTTGACGATGGCAGTGAACTCGAGCGGATGACGCTGGCTGGCGCGCACGACATTGAGAAGCACGCCCGTCATCTGCGCGCTGTGCGTCTCGGCATTATACGTTGCCGCGCGAGGGGCGATATTGTCGACGATGGCGTCGCACCCGGACAGCAGGATCGACAACGCCAGCACAGCGCAACTTCGCACGTTCAACACAGCCCCCGGATCTGGCGACACGGCGCCATCATACGGAAAAACCACGGACACCTAGTATGGGAAAATTCGACTAGAGCGCGTAGCCGCCGTCGACCATGAGGGTCTGGCCGGTGATCCAGCGCGCCCGGGCCGAGGCCAGGAACACGGCGGCCTCCGCCACCTCCGTCGCGGTGCCCAGTCGGCGCAGGGCCATGTTCTGGCGCGAGGCGTCAAGAAAGCGCTGGTCGAAGTCGCCGGTCTCGAGCAGGGCATGGTACATGCCGTCCTCGATCACCCCGACGCCCACGCCATTGGCCCGCACGCCGAAACGACCCTCTTCGGCCGCCACCCCGCGCACCACCGCTTCGATCGCGGCTTTGGGCGCAACGGAAAGAAGGTCCTTCACGGCGTAACGGCGCAGCGCAGGCGTGGCGAGAGCGATGAAGCTGCCCTTGGCGGCCCGCAGATGCGGCAGAGCGGCGTGCACCAGGTTGAAGCAGCCGAACGCGTCCTGCTCCATCGTGTCGCGGAACAGCGCTGGTTCGATGCGGCTGACATGACGCATGTGGATGTAGGGGCCGGCGGCATAGACGACGGTATGCAGGCCGGCGAAATCGAGGGCCGTCTCGTCCACAGCCCGCGCCACCGCCGTCTCGTCGCGCAGATCGAGCGACAGGGTGACGGCTCGGCGACCGGCGTCGCGCACCAGCGTCGCCGTTTGCTCGGCCCGATCGCGGCCGTTGCGGTAGGTCAGGGCGACGTCGCATCCGGCTGCGGCCAGCAGCCGACAGATCTCGCGACCGATGCCGCCCGAACCGCCCGCTACGAACGCGCCGCCGCTTGCCGGAAAGTCGCTCACAGCGGAGGCAGTCCCAGCGCCTGGCGCACGCTGGCATGGAAATGGATGAGCGCCGCCTCGTTGCGGCCGTAGATTACGTGTTCCTGGGCGCCGCTATGGAAGGCTTGTTGCATCTGCGCGCCGATCGTGAAGTCCTCCGCCTGCACAGTCTTCACCGCCAGATCGAAGTTCTTGTTCCAGTATTTGACGGCTTTCTCGCCTTCCGCCGGCTCGGGAATGTAGAAGCCGAAATCGACGGTGCACTCGTCGGGGCGTTCCGGCGACGGGTAGACGCGCCAGGTTTCGACATGGTCGGCCTGGAAGATGAACATCGAACTGGGAAACAGCGTGTACAGCACAATGGCGTGTTTCAGCGGCGTGTCGCCCCATTCCGCATCCGGCAGCTTGCGCAGCTCGTTGGCCGTCTTTCGCAGCGCCGTCATGCGCCCATGCAGGCCGTAGGTCTTGCAGCCGGAGAGATTGGAATTGAAGATCGGCGCCACCGTCTCCTTGTGCAGGAAGGCGATGTGGTAGGACTCCAGAAACGTATCGATGACGAACTTCCAGTTCATCGCCACCGGAAATCGCAGGCTGCGGAAATGGTGGTAGTCCTCGAAGCGGAACGGCGCCAGCTCCTCCCGCATGTCCCCGAGATGCGCCGCAACGTCGACGGTGGCGGAGTGCCCTTCCGCCACCGGCCGCGGCTGCACGAAGATCATGCCGTGCTTCTCGCCGGCCGGCAGGCGCTTCAGATGCAGGCCCTCGCGCTGCACGCCGGGGAACGCCTTCTCGTCCGAAATCGACAGCAGGCGGCCGTCGGTGCCGTAGCACCAGCCGTGATAGGGGCAGACGAAGGCGCGCGCGTTGCCCGCGCCCTGCGCGACTGGCGCGCCGCGATGGCTGCAGATATTCGCGAATGCCTTGATCGAACCGTCGCGGTCGCGCGTCAGCAGGATCGGCAGCCGGTCGACGGTCTCGACGCGATAATCCCCGATGTTGGGCAGGGTGCAGGACAGACCCATGAACAATGGATGCTCGCCGCCGAACAGTACGCGGCGTTCCTGCTGCCAGCGCGATACGTCGGTATAGGCCGAGACCGGATTGCGCATGACGCGTTCGGCCTGTGCGGTGCTGCGTTCGTCGAGATAGCCGAAGAGTTCGCGCACCAGGGCAACCTGCAGATCCCGCTTCATGGCTGCTCCATCCCTCGTCGTTTTTTTGAATTATGCGCCCCGAAAAACCGGCGGCGCAATGCGGCTGGGACCGTCAGGCGAAACCGGCCATGGCGCGGACGGCGGCGGGCGACCGACCCGCCTCGCGCATGGCCCGCAGCGTCATTGCCTTGTCGCGCTTGGCCAGCCGGCGGCCTGAATGGTCGGTCAGCAGCGCATGATGCCGATACCGCGGCGCCTCGTAGCCCAACAGCGCCTGCAGCAGACGATGTACGTGCGTGGCATGAAACAGATCGACGCCGCGCGTCACCAGGGTCACGCCCTGCAGATGATCGTCGACCGTCACAGAAAGATGATAGCTGGTCGGAGTATCCTTGCGCGCCAGCACGACGTCGCCCAGCGATTGCGGATCGGCCGTGATCAGCCCGGCATGCTCGTCCTGCCACTGCAGGGCGCCCGTGCGCCCTACCGCCGCGGCGACGTCGAGCCGCCAGGCGAAGGATTCTCCCGCCGCCATTCTCGCCTGACGCTCCGATCGTGGGCGGTGGCGGCAGGTGCCGGGATAGAGCGGCCCGTCCGGTCCGTGTGGCGCGGCGACGGCGCCGGCGATCTCGCGCTGGATGTCCTGACGCGTGCAGAAGCAGGGATAGACCAGCTCCATCGCCCGCAGTTGCTCCAACGCGGCACGATAATCGGCGAAATGCTCCGACTGCCGGCGCACCGGCGCTCCCCAGTCGAGCCCCAGCCAGGCCAGATCCTCGAAGATCGCCGCGACGAACTCCTCGCGGCAGCGACCGGTGTCGATATCCTCGATCCGCAGCAGAAAGCGGCCGCCGCGCTCACGCGCCGCCGTCCAGCCCTCCAGCGCCGAGCGCGCATGGCCCAGATGCAGCAGCCCGGTCGGGCTGGGCGCGAAGCGGCTAACGAGCTTGTCCACGCGCGCGACATTAGCGAAGATGCCGGCCCACGCAACAGCACCGGAATGGCCGATGGCGCGCCTTCGCCGCCTCAACCAGCGCTCGCTCAAGGAGGGCGCCACGCATCTGGCGACGATCGATCCCGACCTGGCGCGGGCGCTGGAGCAGTGCGGCCTGCCGCCCCTGCGGAATGCCGAACCGGGATTCGCGACTTTGCTGCGCTCCATCGTCGGACAGCAGGTGTCGGTGCATGCCGCTCGCGCCATCTGGGAACGGCTTGCCGCCCTGGTCGATCCGCTGACCCCTGAAACCCTGCTCGCTGCCGGCGAAGCCACGCTGCGCCAGGCCGGTTTCAGCGGTCAGAAGATCCGCTATGGGCTTGCCCTGGCCGCCGACGTCGCGGAAACGCGCGTCGATCTCGATGCCCTGCAGCGCATGGACGACGAGGCCGCAATCGCCGAGTTGATCAAGGCAAAGGGCATCGGCCGGTGGACGGCGGAAATCTATCTGATGTTCGCGCTGGGCCGGCATGACATCATGCCGGGCGCCGATCTCGGGCTGATGGTGGCGGCGCAGCATCTCAAGCGCCTGCGCAAGCGGCCCGATGCGGCGCGACTGCTGAAACTGGCCGAGCCGTGGCGGCCATGGCGCACGGTGGCGGCGCTGATGCTGTGGCACTATCGCCGCAACATGCCTGACTGGGCGAAGACTGAAGAGAAGCTGGCGCAACGCGCCGCCGCGACCGTCGCCGCGCGCGATCCGCTGGCGCCGGCCACCCGCAGGAAAAGGAACGCCGCATGACCCCGCCCTTCGAGCTGACCGGCCCGACAGCCGGTCCGCTGCATGAACGCCGCCCCAACCATCTCGTCATCCTGCTGCATGGCTACGGCGCAAATGGCGACGATCTCATCGGCCTGGCGCCGGTCTGGGCTCCGGTCCTGCCCGACACGCTTTTCGTCGCGCCTAACGCGCCCTATCCCTGCGACATGAACCCGTTCGGCTTCCAGTGGTTCGGAATTTCCAATCTCAACCCCGACATCATGCTGGCCGGAACGCGATCGGTGGCGCCGACGCTCGACGCCTACCTGACGGCCGAGATGGCGCGCCATGGTCTCGACGAATCGAAGACCGCGCTGGTCGGCTTCTCGCAGGGCACGATGATGGCGTTGCATGTCGGACTGCGCCGGCCAAAACCCTTCGCCGGCATCGTCGGCTATTCCGGCGCACTGCCGGGCGCCTCGACCCTGCCGGCCGAGATAAAGTCGCGGCCGCCGGTACTCCTGGTGCATGGCGACGCCGACCCGATGGTGCCCGTCCATGCCCTGAAGCTTGCCCAGCAGGGCCTGCAGGCCGTAGACGTGCCGGTCGAAACCCATGTCTCGCCCGGCCTCGAGCACGGCATCGATCAGCTCGGCGTCGAGCTGGGCGCGCGCTTCCTGCAGAAGGTCCTGAGCTAGCTCAGGCGGCGCGATCGCGCAGTCTCTGCGCCGTCTCCTCTTCATTCTTGAGATAGAGATCGATCGCCTCGGGGCCGGTCAACGTCGTGTTCGGCGACCTGCCGTCGCCATGCGCCAGCAGCGCGAGGCAGAACCACGCCAGTCCGGCCTTCGCCGGCTTGATGTTCTTCTCCCAGGCCGTGCCGTCGCCGCCGGCCAGTATCCTGTTGGGCAGATCGGTCTCCACGCACATCGGCCGTCCCAGACCGACGACGTCCAGCGCGCCCGATGCCAGCGCCGCCTCCATCGCCGCCTTGCTGCGGAAGCCGCCGGTGACCATCAGCGGAACCTTGGACACCTTGCGGATCTGCTCGGCGTACTCCATGAAATAGGCCTCGCGGCGCACGGTGCTGTCGGCGACCGCCGTTCCCTCCGACGTCTTGGAACCCATCATCGAGGGCTCCTCGTAGTTGCCGCCCGAGATCTCCAGCAGATCGAGGCCGGCCTCCTCGAGCCAGCGCACCACCTGCAGGCAGTCGGCATTGCTGAACCCGCCCTGCTGGAAATCCGAGGAATTCAGTTTCACCGAGATCGGAAAAGCCGGCCCGACGGCCTTTCGCGTCTCGCGCACGATGGTGAGCAGCAGCCGGGCGCGGTTCTCGAGCGAGCCGCCCCACTGGTCGGTGCGCTGATTGACCAGCGGCGTCAGGAACTGGCTGATCAGGTAACCGTGGGCGGCATGCACCTGAACCCCGGTGAATCCGGTCTTCTTGGCGGTCACGGCGGCATGCACGAAGCGACGGACGACATCGTCGATCTCGGCGCCTTCCAGCGCCCGCGGCGGCGCGAAGGAGCTTTCCGGCAGGTTCTTCAGCTTCACCGCCGACGGCGCCACCGGCTGCTCGCATACGCGGCGGGGCGTCTGGCGGCCGGGATGGTTGATCTGCATGAACAGATGCGTGCCGTTGCGCGTGCCGGCTTTGGCGTAGGCCTTAAGTTCCTCGAGCCCGCCATTGCCGTCGATTACCACGTTGCCGGGCCGTTCGAGATAGCGGCGATCGACCTGCACGTTGCCGGTGACGACGAGACCGGCGCCGCCATCGGCCCAGCGACCGTAAAGCGAGACGTGCCGCGCGGTGGCGCGGTTCATCTCGTCGGCCAGCCCCTCGGTAAGCGGCGCCTTGCCGAACCTGTTCTTCAGGACTGCGCCGCAAGGCAGCGTCAGCGGCGACGCCAGCGTGAGAGAGGTCGAGGTTGCCATCGCGTTTCCCGTCGTGAATGGTTATGGCCGGGCGGAACGCCCGGGAGGACAGACCAAAGTCATGCCACAGACCGAGACGATCGACCAACCGCTACCGCAGGGGCGCCTGCAGGGATTTTGCGTGCCGGAATTCAAGCCTGTGCTCGAGGCCTTCGCGGCCAATTTTTCCGAACGCGAGGAAACCGGCGCCAGCGTCTGCCTGACCGTCGATGGCCGCACCGTCGTCGATCTGTGGGGCGGCATGGCCGATCCGGCGACGCAGCGCCCGTGGACGCGCGACACTGTGTCGATCGTGTTTTCCTGCACCAAGGGCGCAACGGCGATCTGCGCTCACGTCCTGAAGAGCCGCGGCCTGCTGGCCTATGACGACCCCGTGACGCGCTTCTGGCCGGAGTTCGCCCGTCACGGCAAGGGCGACACGACCGTGCGCATGTTCCTCGACCATTCCTCGGCCGTCGCCGCGCTGCGCGCGCCCCTAAAGAAGGATGGCGCCTACGACTGGGACTACATGATCGAGCGACTGCAGGACGAGGAGCCGTTCTGGGAGCCGGGCACGCGCAACGGCTATCACGGCCTGACCTTCGGCTGGACCGTCGGCGAGATCGTCCGGCGCGTCTCCGGCAAGAGCCTCGGCGCCTTCTTCCGCGACGAGGTCGCCGGGCCGCTCGGGCTCGACTTCTGGATCGGACTGCCCGAAGAGCATGAACCGCGCGTCGCGCCGATGATCCGCCATGTCTGGCCGACCGACGTCGCGCTGCCGCCGTTCCTCGATGCGGTGGTCAACGACAAGACCTCCCTGCCCCATCTCTTCCTGATGAACACCGGCGGTTTCATGCCGGGCGGCGCCAATACCCGCGCCGGCCACGCCGCCGAGATCGGCGCCGCCAACGGCATCTCCAATGCGCGCGGCCTGGCCGGGCTCTATGCGCCGCTGGCCAATGGCGGCGATAAGATGGTCGATGGCGAGACGCTGGACGAGATGGGCCGGGTGTCGATGGCGACGCATTTCGACGCCACGCTGTGCATCCCCACGCGCTTCGCCCTGGGTTTCATGAAGTCGATGGACAACCGCAAGCGCAGCGTCGGCGCCACGCTGATGCCGGGCACCGACAGCGCGATTCTAGGCGATGCCGCCTTCGGCCATGTCGGCGCCGGCGGCAGCATCGGCTTCGCGGATCCCGCCTGCCGGATGTCGTTCGGCTACAGCATGAACCGCATGGGCGCCGGCCTGCTGCTCAACCCGCGTGGCCAGTCGCTGGTCGACGCCGCCTATCGCTGCCTCGGCTATCGAGACTGCGACAGCGGCGTGTGGCGGCGGTAGAGCGGATCGGGGTTTGATGAAGGCGCATGCGCTTCCATCAAACCCCGCGAACCCGCTCTGTCGACGAACGTTACGGGCAG
>JBFWZG010000121.1:0-1991 GCA_050185515.1 Reyranellaceae bacterium | reverse complement strand
TGTGACCGGAGCATGACGCCGGCGTTTCATCCTGGCTTGTGGCGGTATGGGTTACGCAACCCAAGCTATTGTGTTTTTCGGCGGCATTCCTCAGAATGCGCGCCATGAGCGAGCTGCTGCATAGTCGAAGGAGACTGGGGCATGGCGCCGCCGCCTGACTCCTGTCCGGCGCTGGTGCTAAATGCCGATTTTCGGCCGCTCAGCTATTTCCCGCTGTCGCTCTGGTCCTGGCAGGATGCCGTAAAGGCCGTTTTCCTCGACCGCGTCAGCGTCGTCTCCGAATACGAGCGCACGATCCGCAGCCCCAGCCTCGAGATTCGCCTGCCCAGCGTCATCGCGCTGAAGGAATACATTCCCGCGGCGCGGCGGCCGGCTTTCACGCGTTTCAACGTGTTCCTGCGCGACAAGTTCACCTGCCAGTATTGCGGCGGCGCCTTCGCCGCGCACGACCTGACCTTCGACCATCTGGTGCCGCGCTCGCTGGGCGGCCGCACCACCTGGCGCAACGTGCTGGCGGCCTGCTCGCCCTGCAATCTGCGCAAGGGCAGCAGGCTGGCGCACCAGGTCGGCATGCTGCCGATCAGGCTGCCGGACGAGCCCAGCACAAGCGAGCTGCAGGAGAACGGCCGCGCCTTTCCGCCCAACTACCTGCACCAGAGCTGGCGCGACTTCCTCTATTGGGACAGCGAGCTCGATCCGGCATAATCGGCGTCAACTCCGGGCGTCGCCAAGGCGCCGGCACGAGGGAGACGCGCCATGCCATTCGACCTGCCCAGCGGCGATCCGCAGAAATTCGGCTTCGATCAGGGCCAGCTCGACCGCCTGATCGCCACCATCGAACGGCAGATCGACGACGGCTGGTATCCCGGCTGCGAGATCGCGCTGGCGCGCCATGGCAAGCTGGTGCTGTCGCGCCATTTCGGCCACGCCCGCATCGCCCCCGCCAAGGTCAAGGCCGACGACAGCACCTTGTGGCTGCTCTATTCGAACACCAAGGTGCTGACTGCCGCCGCGTTGTGGCAGCTCGCCGAGCGCGGGCTGATCGGTTTCACCGACACGGTCGCCGAGCACCTGCCGGGCTTCGCGAAGAACGGCAAGCGCGACATCACCGTCCTGCAGGTCATCACCCATCAGGGCGGCTTTCCCGATGCGGTGTTCCGCGGCGATTCTTTCGAGGATATCGACAAGCGCCGCGAGACGGCTTGCAACATTTCCCTGCAATGGACGCCGGGATCGAAAGTCTCCTATCACCCGCTGGCGGCGCACTGGGTGCTGGCGGCGATGATGGAAAGCGTCACCGGCCGCGATTTCAAGGATCTCATCCGCGAGGAGCTGATCGAGCCGCTTGGGCTGGGCGACGAGATCCGCGTCGGCCTGCCCGAGAACCTGCACGCGCGGGCGGCCGACATGCATGTTCCGGAAGACGGCAAGCCGACCGTGCAGAAGCCGCTCGACGAAGCCAATAATGCGCTGTGGCGGCGCGCCGGCGCGCCGGGCGGCGGCGGCTACGCCAGTGCGCGCGCCATGGCGGCGTTCTACCAGATGCTGCTGCAGGGCGGCACGCTCAACGGTCGGCGCGTGCTGTCGCCGGCGACCATTCGATACGCCACCAGGAACTTCACCGGCGACCGAGAAGACGTCTACATGGGCATGCCGATGCATCGCGGGCTTGGCCCGCATGTGCGCGGCACGACGCCCAGCATTCGCGGCCTTGGGTCGCTGGCGACGCCCGAGACCTTCGGCCATGGTGGCGTCGGCTCGTCCTATTGCTGGGCCGATCCGGTGTCAGGCGTCTCGTTCGCCTATCTGACGAACTCGCGCCAGCCCGATCCATGGCACAGCCAGCGCCTCGACACGATCGCCAATTTCGTGCACAGCGCGATCGTCGGATAGAGCTACTTCAGTTGCGGTTTCTCGCCTTCGGGCAGGCCAACCTGGAAAATATTGAGCGTCAGCGACACCAGGCAGTAATAGCCGATGATGCCGACCAG
>JBFWZG010000120.1:0-11526 GCA_050185515.1 Reyranellaceae bacterium | reverse complement strand
TAGCCATAGGTGCCGTCGTCGATGCGCTTCATCGCCGACTCGATCTTGGCGATCAGCTTGCGGAAGCGGTCGCGGGTGCGCAGTTCGATGGAGCGGTCGGTTTCGGCAGAGGCGCGATCGGCCAGATCCGGCTGCGCCAGCGACTCCTCCTGCAGGCTCTGCAGGGTCTGATTGGATTCCGTGAGCAGCTCTTCCTTCCAGCGCATCAGCTTCTGGCGGAAGTACTCCTGCATCATGGGATTCATGAAGGGTTCGGTCTCGGACGGACGGTACCCCTCCGGCAGAGTGACACGCATTCCTAAAGCTCCAAACGCTACCAGGGCCTGAGTGTCGGGCGCCCTCTCGGGGCCCGCTGCGGCAGCTTGCTACAGGGTCGCGACCGGAATGTCCAGCGTTGCGTTGCGGAGCGGAAAATCCTGCGATTCCACAAGGATATGAGGGAAGGCTGGCTGTGCCGTCAGTCCCTTAGCCCGGTGACCAGCCCATGTCCGAGCAGCAACTGCAGCGCGGCCGCGAGATCGAACTCGCCTCCCCGGACAATCGCCTGATCGGCCGCACCGGACAGCGTCGCGCCGTCGGCGAGCGCCGCTACGAAAACCGCCATGGCCGGGTCGAGCCGGCGGAACACGGCATCGTCGCCCTGGCGCCAGACAAGCACGGTCCGGCCACCTTCACCGAGCACAACGCCGCCGCCATCGCTCTCGGCCTGGTTGGCGCGCCAGATCGCATCGATCGGCCAACAGGACTGCACGACGTGAGTTGCCGGCTGCAGGCGGAAGCGAACCGCGGCAAGCGTATCCGGCGCAAGCGCCGCCAGGGCACTCGCGTCGAGCGGCGGCTCGACCTCGCTGTGATAGGCATGGTTCATGGCCCATTCCAGCCGCGCGACATCCGCGAGGTACGGCAGCGTCGCGGCCGGCGGATAGGCAGCGATGAACTCGGCCAGTTCCCCGCCATACTCGAACAGGCACGGGCTGACCGGCGGCTGCCGGGAGACGAAGGCGCGGGCCAAACCAGCGAAGAAATCCGCGCCGACCAGACGGCGCACGACCGGAAACGTCGCGCCGAGCGCCGCGCTCAGGGACGACATCACATGATTGCCGTAGAGCCGCAGCCGCGCTGTCGGTTCGAGCCCATCGGCCAGCACGGCGGCCGGCAGAATGTCGTCCGGCGCGCCGAGCACGGTGCGTCGCATGGCCTGCTGCAGTTCAGGCAACGTCGGCATAGCCGATGCCCCCTTTCGGTCCGGCTACCGCGAGATCGTCGGCGCGCGCCGCCTCGTCGAGCAGCACGTCCAGCGACGGCACGTCGGTATCCCATTCGATCAGCGTTGGCTGGCGACCGAACCGCCGCAGCGCCCGGGCGTAGAGATCCCAGACCGCGGACCGCACGCGCGAGCCGTGGTCGTCGATCAGAACGGCCACGCCGTCGGCATCGTTGACGGCATGGCCGGCGAGATGGATCTCGCCGACGGCAGCGGCCGGGATCCGCTCGAGCCAGGCGACGGCATCGCCGCCGGTATTGTGGGCCGAAACGAATGCGTTGTTGACGTCGCAAAGCAGGCCGCAGCCAGTGCGCTCGACCAGCGCGGCAAGAAATTCCTCTTCGGGGACGATCGAATCCGCGAAACGCAGATAGAGCGATGGGTTTTCGATCAGCAGAGGCCGCTGCAGCACCGACTGCGCGCGATCCACGTTGGCAACCACGACGTCCAGCGATTCCTCGGTGTATGGCAGCGGCAGAAGATCGTTCAGGTAGGCGCCGCCGATGCCGGTCCAGGCCAGATGCTCGGAAACCAATTCGGGCTGGAACCGTTGCACCACCTCCCGAAGACGCCCGAGATGGCGCTCGTCCAGCCCGTCGGCGCAGCCCAGCGACAGGCCGACTCCGTGGATGCTGAGCGCATGCTCGGCGCGCAAACGTTCCAGCGCGTCGGTCTGCGGCCCGCGGCCCATGTAGTTCTCGGCATGGACCTCGAGAAAACCGACGGGCGGCCTCTGCTCGGCGATCTGCCGCAGATGCGCCGCCCGCAGTCCTATTCCGGCGCGCGACGAAATATCGAGCGCCATTTGACGTCTACTTTCCGGCCGTCAGACTGGCGCCGACGATCTTCTCGCAAGTGCCCTTCGGCACCGCTATCCAGGCGTCCTTCTGGCTGTCCTTCTTGGCCGAACCGGCGCAGGACGATGTCGCGGTCTGGCAGTCGTTCTTGCCGGCCTTGACGATGCCATAGCACTTCTCGGTGCTGCCTTGCGCGGTGGCCGTCAGCGGCAATGTCGCCGCCGCGGCGACAGCGGCCGCAATCATCATCGTCGTCGTTTTCATTCCGTATCTCCATCGGTTGGTCTGCATGGCGGTCGGATCGGCTGTCGCCCTCCGAACGCCATGAAGATAGGAAAACGACCCGCTCAATACGCCTCACTTCTGCGTTATGCTGGCGCGAATGCGACGGCATCACATGTGCAGGAGAGCGCGATGAGCACTTCGCCCCGCGGCCCGGGTCTGCTGCAGCCTGGCGACTATGTGCGCCATCCCGAGCGCATCGACTGGGGTATCGGCCAGATACAGTCGATGATCGGCAACAGGGTCACGGTCAATTTCGAGAACGCCGGGAAGCTTCTGATCGACAGCTCGATGGTCAGCCTGCAGCCGGTCAGGCTGGAAGATATTCCCTAGACGGGCCCTGGCGCCAGCCGGGCCTCGGCACGGGCAAGATCGTCCGGCGCATTTACGTTGAGAAACGCCTCGGCGCCGCCGCGGGGCCAGTCGAGCGAGGCATGGGCATGGCGCGCGGCGAACGCCTCGACCTTGCGCACGCCCTCCTCCAGCACCGCCTTACGCAGGTCGTCCAGCAGTTCGGTGTTCCACAGCGCTATCGCCGGATGGACACGTCCGCCGGCGCGGACCATGAGGACGTCGGTTTCGATCGCCTGCATGTGGGCCGCCAGCCGCGCTGCCAGATCGCGCGGCAGGAACGGCACGTCGGCCGGCGCGCTGAGCAGCAGCGGACAATATGGCGCCGCCCGACGCGCCCACGCCATTCCGGCCAGCAGACCGGCCAATGGTCCCAGGCCACTGCCGTCAGACGCCTGCGCCGGATCGACGACCACCGGCACAGCGGACAACGCTGGATCGCCATCAAACCGTTCCGCATCGCCGCGCGCCGCTATCGCGAGAGCAAAGACCTGCGGACGCAGGCGTTCGACCACGTGCGCCACCAGCGGCCGGTCACCGAGCCTGAGCAGTGGCTTGTCGCCGCCCGCCGCGCTTGACGGAAACATCCGCCGACCGGAGCCGCCGGCCAGCACAACGGCCGCCACGGCGCCGACGCGCGGACCGCGTACATCGCCACCAACGCCACTCGTCCTGCCGCGCGATTTCGCCATGCCGCGATCATGGATCGGCCCTGCATCGATGACAAGTTGGCGCGCAATCGGCTTGTTGCGAGCCATCGCCGCTGCACGTAACGTGGCAGCGATTTCAGTGGGGGAAATCGATGCTGCGTCTGTACGATTATCCGGACTCGGGCAATGCCTACAAGGTCAGGCTGCTGCTGAGCCACCTCGACATTCCCTACGAACGGATCGAGCTCGACATCGACGCCGGCCAGACGCGGACGCCGGATTTCCTGGCCAAGAATCTCAACGGCCGGATCCCGACGCTGCAGCTCGATGACGGCACCTGCCTCGCCGAAAGCAACGCCATCATCTTCTATCTGGCCGAAGGAACGCCGTATCTGCCGTTCGACCGGATGGGACGTGCCCAGGTGCTGCAATGGATGTTCTTCGAGCAGTACAGCCATGAACCCAACATCGCGACGGTGCGGTACTGGATCAAGCACAAGATCCCAATGACGCCGTTCATCGAGGCGGCCATGCCGGTGAAGCGCAAGGCCGGCTACGCGGCACTCGATGTCATGGAGCAGCACCTCAAGCGACGGGAGTTCTTCGTCGCCGAGCGCTATTCGATCGCCGATATCGCGCTCTATGCCTATACGCATGTCGCGAACGAAGTCGGCTTCGATCTCAAGCCCTACCCTGCCATTCGCGGCTGGATGGATCTCGTGGCGCTGCAGGAGAACCACATCACCATCTACCAGAAATGACCGTTCAATGGGCAACTTCGACGCCGACAGGACCCTGGGCTTCGTAACAGAGCTGCGGCAGCGGCCACGGCGCATCCCGCACTGGCCGGCCGAGCATCTGCCGCCCGACGAGGACAGCGCCTACCGGCTGCAGCGCCGGGTCATCGCGGCAACGGGGCGCAGGATCGTCGGGTGGAAGGTCGGTCTGACGTCGCCGGCCATCCGCGCCCAGACCGGCCTGTCGGAGCCGATTTATGGGCCGGTGCTCGAGGGAAACGTGTACGGCGATTCGCATGCCGTGCGGGCTGAGTCGTTCGGGCGTCTGGGAATCGAGCTGGAAATTGCCTTGTTTCTCGGGGCCGATCTGCCGGCCGCCGCCCGACCTTACACCGCCGCAAGCGTCGCGCCGGCCGTCGCCGCGGCCGCGACGGCGTTCGAACTGATCGACGATCGGGGCGCGGACTATTCGCGGCTGGACGCAAGGCAGTTGATCGTCGACGGCTCGTGGCAGGCCGGCGTCCAGATCGGCCCCAAGGTGCCGATGGCCGCCAGTCCCGACTTGAAGAATGGAACCGGCACGCTCACGTCGAACGGAAAAACGATCGCCAGCGGGCCGGCGAATGCCGGCATGGGCCATTGCTACAACGTGTTGGCCTGGCTGGCCAACCGGCTCGCCCGCGACGGCCATCCGCTCGCCCGGGACATGCTGGTGATGACCGGCTCGATCGTTGCCGCCTATTTCCCCGAATCGGGCGAGCGCCTGCACGGGGAAATTGCCGACATGGGTGGGATCGAACTGCGCGTTCGCTAGCGATCCGATCTCGCTGCGCTGCGAGATGACCCACTTCCATAAATTTGCATTTGCAAATATTTTATTTGCAAATGCAAACAACGGGAGGTCGCGATGGATTTCGGCTATTTCACCCTGTCCGACAACCGCTACCCCGACAATCCTCGTACCGCCGAGGCGTTCGTGCGCGAAATCTACGAGCAGGCCGTGCTCGCGGACCGCATAGGCATGAACTCGGCCTGGATCGGCGAGCACCATTTCAACCTGCTGGGCGTCAATGCCTGCCCCAACATGCTGCTGGCGCAGCTGGCCGGCGCGACGAAGAACATCCGGCTGGCGCCAGCCGTCGTGCTGTTGCCGGTGCACCATCCGCTGCACGTCGCCGAGGAATGGGCGACGCTCGACCTGCTATCGGGCGGCCGGGTCGATTTCGCCGCCGGCCGCGGCTACGACCGGCTCGAGTATGGGCCGTTCCAGGCCGACTTCGAACGTTCCTCTGAGATGTTCGCCGAAGGCCTCGACATTCTGTGGCGCGCCTGGACCGAGCCCGGCAAGTGGTCGCACAAGGGAAAATTCTGGCAGTTCGACGACATCGAGGTGCGGCCAAGGCCGTTGCAGCAGCCGCTGCGGCCCTACGTCGCCTGCTTCTCGCGGCCCAGCATGGAACTTGCCGCCCGCAACGACTGGAACATCATTTTCGCGCCCTTCGCCGCCGCCATGGTCTACGGCTCTCTGGCCGACGCGGTGCGAAGCTTCCACGAAGAGGCAGCGAAGCACGGCCGGCCGCCGCGGCGCGCCATGTGTTCGTACTTCATCCACATCGCCGACACGCCGCAGGAAGAGCAGTACGGCCGCGAGGCGCTGATCCGCTATTTCCACGACGCGCTGATCGCCGCCTTCCCATCCGACGCCAAGACGGTGCCGCCGACCTACAAGTACTTCGTGGGCATTGTCGAGACCTTGCGGAACATGAAGCCCGAAAGCCTGACCAGCAAATCGGTGCTGGTCGGCTCTACGCGGAAGATCATCGACGATCTCAAGCGGATCGAAGCTTCGGGCATTTCGGAAGTGATTCTGTACTTCAACTATGGCCTCAAGCCCGACGCCATGGTGCGCGAGCAGATGCAGCGGTTCATGGCCGACATCGCGCCGCATTTCGACACAGTCCGTCAGCGGCTGAAACTTGTCGCCGCCGGATAGGCCGATCATGGCGACTTTCGATCTCGAGGATTTCCTGCCTTACCTGCTCAATCGCGCGGGAACACGCATCGCCGACTCCTTCGCCAGGGAGGCGCGGCGCCACGGCGTTACGCTGCAGATGTGGCGCGTACTGGCGGCGTTGCATCAGAAGGACGGCCAGGCCGTCGGGAGGCTGGCCGGAATGACGTCGATCGACGTGTCGACTCTTTCGCGCCTGCTCGATCAAATGCAGAAACGCCGGCTGGTGACCCGCAAGCGCAGCGGTCAGGACCAGCGCAGCGTCGCCATCCATCGAACTGCCGCCGGCGAGGCCGTGACCGAAAGGCTGATCCCGGTCGCCTTGGCGTACGAGCGCCAGGCGGCGAGCGGCCTGGATGTCCGTCAGGAGAAGGTGCTCAAGGAGATGCTGCGCCGCCTCTATACCAATATGGAGAAGCTTCAGACCGCGGGAACGCCGGCGTCAGCCCCAATCGGCCGTAACCGATCGGCTTGAACCGATCTGCTCGAACCGGCGGGTGAGTTGTCGGTAATTTTGTTATCCGAAGCAAGTCGGGGGATGTTCGGTCATGGGAGACCGATGTCGTCTGCTCGATGGTCTACTGGACTCTCGGCGCTATGCCGAAAGAGGTAAAAGCGGCCTCCTAAAACTATACTTTCGCTGCGGCAAATGCCGCCGAGCGGCTTGGGGAAAAATGCATTCGGATAAGTCTCGCGAGAGTATGTGGGGCGGTCAGCGTCGTCGCCTCCAATCGAAAAACCCTTTTGCCGACCGCAAGAATGTTGAAAGTCAATGCACTGTGACCGTCAGGTGATGTTCTACATTCGATGATGAATGGGAGTTTGGCTTCAGGGACCGACGCGGCGACGATCTTTCCAATCGCATACTGCAATATCAAACGCGATACTTCCGCATTGCGCGCTTCTATTCTGACGCTGTACGAGACCCTTTCGCATGTAGCGGACGTCGTGACACGCGGTAACCAAGGCGTCGTCAGGCGGGAGTTGAGGAGACCGATCTTGGCTAAACGCGCTATGCCGCCCGACATTGCGACGCGGGCACTGGGCCAGCCGCCCACCCGGCAGTCGAATACCAGCATGGGTGAAGGCCTCCCCGTCGGTCCGCCAAAGGCGCAAACCAATGCCCCGGCCTCCAACACGCCCGACAATCGCGACCCGGCGGCGACCGTCGCCGTTCCCTATCCGCAACCGATCGATCTTCCCCTGAGCGTCATCCTCGCCGACGACAACCGCATGTTCCGCGAGGCCCTTCTGGCCCGCATCAGACAGGTGGTCGGCGATGTCGAGATCCGCGAAGTCTTCACCGCCCGCGAGATCTTCGAGGACTGCCCGCTCCGCCCGGGCTACCAGGATCTGTTTCTCATCGATATGTCGATGCCCGAACTGCGCGGCAGCGCCGGCCTGCGCGACCTTCGCCGCCGGCGTCCGGATGCATTGATCATCGCCATCGGCTGCCCACCCGACCCGGCGGAAGCCCGCACCGCTCTGGAAGCCGGCGTCTCAGCCTACCTGTTGCGGTCCATGGGCAGCGAAGCCTTTGCCGCGGCGCTTGCGCTGGTGTTGAACGGCGAGCGTTTTTTCCCGGCCTCGGTCATGCTCGAGGCGCTGAAGCTTGCCGCCCAGTCGGCCGCTCCCTACCGTCAGCCGCCCGAGAACGCGGGCGACACTCCCTCGGCCGGCGACAGTCTGACGCCGCGCCAGCTGATGGTGCTGCGCCACCTCGCCGTCGGAAAATCCAACAAGGAAATCGCCCGCGCCCTAGGAATCCAGGAAATCACCGTCAAGGTGCATTTGCAGGCGATCTTCTCGCGCATCGGCGTCAGCAATCGCACGCAGGCGGCAATGCATGCCGAGCGCGCCGGTTGGTTCACCGGCTTGACCGACGATGCCGACAGCTCGGATGTCGAGGACGACGGCGATACGATCTCCTTCGACGACGACAACGACGATTCGCAGGCCGAGGCCTGATCATCGCTGTGCGTTGACGCGACGGCCGTCCGGGCGCAGCCTCCTCGCATGCGAGGAGCGCTCGAACCACATCGCGATTGCGTCTGACCATGACCGCTATCGGCCGTCTCTGGCGCGGCCAGATGCCGCTCGCCAACGCCTTCTGGGACTGGGCCGTGATCGGCGGCCTGCTGGTCAATCTCGGCACCAGCCTCGGCTTCTACCTGCTTCTCACCGAAGATCTGACCGTCCCGGCCATGCTGGTCGGCTACGGGCTGTCCCTGCCGTACAACTTTCTCGTCACCGTCGGCGTCTGGCGCTGCGCCAGCGCCCATAGAGGCAGCCGAAAGGTGGCCGACCTGGCGAAGATCGTCACTCTGGTCGGAATGATCGTACTCAGCGCGACGTGAGCGCCGGAGCCGGCCCCAGCGGCAGGCGCGCATCGGGCCGCAATCTCTCGGGCAGCAGCCGATGCAGCCTCTCCTTGCCCAGCGCCGCCACCTCGAAGCCGCCCGGAAACAGCGCCATGAAAGCGGCATCCAGCACGTTCAGCCCGCCGGCATAGGCGCCGAAGGCCGGCAGCACCATGCGTTTGCCGCCAAGGGCAAAACAGCGCTGGCGAAAGCCGACGCCGCGCACCGACAAGGCGGCCACCGGATGGTAATGGCCGCTGATCTCGGGCTGCGTCGGCTGCCCGAACGACGCTTCGTGCCGGAAAACCAGTCCGCCGATTTCGATCTCAGCCACTCCGCGTCCGCCCAGATGCGCCGGTGGCACGGGATCGTGATTGCCCCCGACCCAGACCAGATCGACCGACTCGGCCAGCCGTCTAACCACTGCGGCATCGGCGGGCGACAGCCGCTCCGCCGCCGCACGATCATGAAAGGAATCGCCCAGCGCGATCAGCACGCGCGGCCGGAACCGGGTGACGACGTTTTGCAGGCGGCGCAGAGTCAAAGTGCTGTCATAGGGCGGCAGCATCTGCCCGCGCCGCGCGTAGGACGAGCCCTTCTCCAGATGCAGATCGGCCACCGCCAGCGCCCGCTCGCCCGGCACCCACAGCGCGCCAGAGAGATCGAGGTGCAGTTCGAGCCGGTTGAAACGCAGGGCGAGGATTTGCATGCAGGCGGATATTATCGGAAGCGGTGGCGCGGACAATTGTAGCAGGTTGCCGCATCTTTCTTTCCCGTCATGCTGAGCGGAGCGAAGCATCTTCTCTTTACAGCACAGGTTTTCGGGAAGAGAGAAGACCCTTCGCAGCGCGCAGGGTGGCGGGGTTGAGAGGGACGCTAAATCAACACCCCCAGATCCACGCCCTCCGTCGCATAGGCGATCAGCACGGCGTCGGCCTCGGCCAGCAGGAAATCGACGTTGTCGCCTTCGACCCGCTCGCGGCCGATATCGACCAGGGCCGGCACGGCAAGCGGCGTTACTCTGTCGGTGCGGCGGTAGGTGATGTCGCCCTGGATGCGGGCCAGGAAATCGTTGAGGCGGCCGACATCGGCCAGGTTCCAGGCGGCGTCGTGTCGGGTGGCGCGCAGCAGCAGGTGGCCCGGCTCGTGCTTGCGCAGCGCATCGTAGATCAGGTCGGCGCTGAAGGTGACCTGGCGGCGGTTTTTCTCCTGCCCCGGATGTCGGCGCTCGATCAGTCCCGCCACGATGGCGACGTTGCGGAAGGAGCGCTTGAGCATGGAGGAATCGTCCATCCATTCCTCGAGATCGTCGCCCAGCATGTCCTGCCGGAACAGTTCGCGGACCTGCTCGGCGGTGGGCGCGCGCAGGCCCCAGATGCCCAGCACGTAGTCCGAGGCGACGAAACCGAGCGGCCGCAAGCCCATCTTCTCCATGCGCCTGGTCAGCAGCATGCCCAGCGTCTGGTGCGCGTTGCGGCCCTCGAAGCAATAGGCGACCAGATATTCGCGCTTCTCGCGCGGAAAGCTTTCGACCAGCAGGCCGGTGCGGCCGGGTAGCACAGAGCGCCAGCGTTGCAGGCGCAGCCATTCGCGCACATCCGGCGGCAGCGCCTTGTGCCGCCTGGGATCGGCCAGAATCGCCCGCACTCGCGCCGCCAGACCGGTAGTCAACGGCAGGCGGCCGCCGCCATAGGCCGGCACCTTGGGCTCGCCGCCTTTGGCCGGCGAACAGACCACCGACATGGCCTCGATGCCGTCGAATTGCAGCAGGCGGCCGGCGAACATGAAGGTGTCGCCGGCCACCAGCCCCTGCACGAAAGCCTCCTCCACCTCGCCCAGCACCTGGCCCCGGCGGAGCCGCACCTTCAGCATCGGCAATTCGACGATTGTGCCGATGTTCATGCGGTATTGCTGCGCCACGCGCGGACCGGCGATGCGATAGGTGCCCTGCGGGTCGAAATTGAGGTCGCCGGGTCCGGACGGGCCGACCAGACGCTTCCAGCGATCGTACGCGCGCAGCGCATAGCCGCCATCGAGCACGAAGCCGAATGCGTCGTCGAAATCCTTGCGCGCTAGGGCGCGGAACGGAAAGGCCGTCACGATTTCGGCGTAAAGCTGGTCCGGCACCACCGGCTGCGAGCAGGCCATGCCGAGGATGTGCTGCGCCAGCACGTCGAGACAGGGCGGCCGCGCCGGATAGCCGTCCAGCTCCTTGTCCGCCACCGCCTCGATCGCGGCCTGGCATTCGAGAACCTCGAAGCGGTTGGCCGGCACCAGCAGGGCGCGGGACGGCTCGTCGAGACGATGATTGGCGCGGCCGATGCGCTGCATCAGGCGCGAGGCCCCCTTGGGCGCGCCGACCTGGATCACCAGGTCGATGTCGCCCCAGTCGATGCCGAGATCGAGCGAGGAGGTGGCCA
This sequence comes from Reyranellaceae bacterium, assembly GCA_050185515.1. Classification (GTDB taxonomy): domain Bacteria; phylum Pseudomonadota; class Alphaproteobacteria; order Reyranellales; family JAQSWP01; genus JAQSWP01. The sequence continues at coordinate 654 of JBFWZG010000120.1, read as the reverse complement.
CCACGGCGCGCAGGCCGCCCCGCGCCATCGCCGCCTCGACCTTGCGCCGCTGCTCGACCGCGAGGCTGCCGTGATGCAGGGCGATCGGCAGGTTCTCCTCGTTGAGCCGCCACAGGCCCTGGAAAATCAGTTCGGCCTGCGCCCTGGTGTTGACGAACACCAGGGTCGTGCGATGGCCGCGCACGGCGTTGTAGATCTCCTCCACCGAATAGGTCGCCATGCGCCCGCCCCAGGGCAGCCGGCCCTCGGGTACCAGGGTCTTTATTTCCGGCTCGGCGCCGGCGCGGCCTTTAACCAGCTCGACGGTGCGGCCGGGGAAGTTCAGCCACTCGGCCAGTGCCGGCGGATCGGCGACGGTGGCGGAAAGGCCGACGAAGCGGGCCCTGGGCGCCAGCGTCGCCAGTCGCGACAGGCCCAGCGCCAGCAGCTGCCCGCGCTTGGTGTCGGCCAGCGCATGCAGCTCGTCGATCACCACCGTCTGCAGATTGGCGAAGATCTTGGCCGCCTCGATATAGGACAGCAGCAGCGCCAGCGATTCGGGCGTCGTCAGCAGCATGTCGGGCGGGTCGAGCCGCTGGCGGGCGCGGCGGTTCTGCGGCGTATCGCCGGTGCGGGTTTCGGTGCGGATCTTGAGACCCATCTCGGACACCGGCG
>JBFWZG010000119.1:8885-11797 GCA_050185515.1 Reyranellaceae bacterium | reverse complement strand
AGTCGGCGGCCGTGCAGAACCTCAAGCGCCAGCCGGTCGTGGTGCTGCCGGCCGATTCGGCCGCCGCCAAGCCGGTCTTCCCGATGCCGAAATGGGGCGCCAAGTCCCGCGGCTGACACGAACGACAGGGACGGCCGCCGACGCAAAACGCCGGCGGCCGTTGTTTTGAGCGAATCCGGACATGGAATTCAGCGCCTTCGATCTGTTCCAGGCCGTGGTCAAGGGGCTGCTCACCGGAATGGTGTACAGCCTCATGGCGCTCGGCCTGACGGTTATCTTCGGGGTCATGCGCGTCGTCAATTTCGCCCATGGCGAGATGATGGTGGTCGCCATGTATCTCGCGGTCATGTCCTTCGCTGCGCTGGGCATCGATCCGATGATCGCGCTGATTCCGATCGCCGCCATCCTGTTCGCCTTCGGTTACGGCCTGCAGCGCACGCTGATCAACCGTTTCATCAACGTGCCCGAGCACATGCAGTTCATCCTCATGCTCTCGGTGGCGATCATCCTGGTGAATGTCTGCCTGGTACTGGCCGGGCCCGACGCCCAGGGCGTGCAACTCGACTACGCCCTGGACTCGTTCGAGATCGGCGAACTGCTGGTCGACAAGGTCCGGGTTTACGCCGCTCTCGGCGCGGTTGTCATCTCCGCCCTGCTCTACCTGTTCTTCAGCCGCACGCGCACCGGCAAGGCGATCCGCGCCGCCGCCGACAACCATGCCGGGGCCCTCGTCGTAGGGCTCGACGTCAACCGCCTCTATGCCATCACCTTCGGCATCGGCGCCGCCTGCGTCGGCGCGGCCGGCGCATTGACCATCATGCTGGTCCAGGTGCAGCCCTTCCTCGCGGTCGAGTACACCTTGCTCGCCTTCACCATCGTCATCATCGGCGGCTTGGGCAGCCTGCGCGGCGCCATCGCCGGCGGCCTGCTGATCGGCGTGTCGGAGGCGGTGGCGGGGTTCCTGCTCGAACCGTCGTTGAAGAGCGTCTTCAGCTTCGGCCTGCTCATCCTGGTGCTGCTGATCCGCCCGCAAGGGCTGTTCGGCAAGGCAGCCTGAGGGAGCCATGGCGATCATCGAAAGACTTTTCGGCGGGGTGCCGCGGCGCGCACTGATAGGCCTGGCGGTGCTGGGGACGGTCCTGCTGCTGGCGCCCTTCGTCGTCAGCCCCTTCGTCGTCACCGTGATCCTGCTGATGTTCTATTTCGCCTATGTCGGCCAGGCGTGGAACATCATGATGGGCTTCGCGGGCCAGCTGTCGCTCGGCCATTCCCTCTATATCGGGCTCGGCGCCTATGCCGCCGCGGCGCTCTACATGAAGGCCGACATCGGCCCGTGGGCCGGCGTCTTCCTGGCCATCGCGCTGGCGATGGCCATCGGCGGCGTCATCGGTTATCTCGGCTTCCGCTTCGCCATCACCGGCGTCTATTTCGCGCTGCTGACCATCGCCTTCGCGGAGTTCTTCCGCATCCTGTTCGACCATATCGACTGGCTGGGCGCATCGGCCGGCTACTACCTGAAGGTCGAGAACCGCCAGGAGAACGACCCGTTCAACCTGCGCGGTTCGCCGACGATGTTCTACTACATCATGTTCGGGCTGGTCGTGCTGGCCTTCGCCCTGTGCCGCTGGCTGCTGACCGGCCGGCTCGGCCATTACTGGCTGGCGATCCGCGAGGATCCTGAAGCGGCGCAGGCCACGGGCATCAACGTCTTCCGCTACAAGATGATCGCCGTGCTGCTGTCTTCGGCCATGACGTCGCTGGGCGGCGTATTCATCGCCTTCTACAACAACAACCTCTACCCCGAGCAGATTTTCTCCATGGGCCGCTCGATCGAGCTGCTGCTCGGGCCGATCATCGGCGGGCTGGGCACGCTGTTCGGTCCGATTCTGGGATCGGCGCTGCTGGTGCTGGTCGGCGAAATCATGACAGACCTGACCGAAGGCTCCCAGCTCGCGGGTCTGAAGCAGATCTTTTATGGCCTGGTCGTGTTGCTGATCGTGCTGTTCCTGCCGGGCGGCGTCTGGCCGTGGCTGGCGCGGATCTGCGGCTTCGACCGCGACGGAGAGCGGAAGTGACCGGCGCCGCCCTGACCATCGACGCCGTCGGCAAGAGCTTCCGCGGCCTGCGCGCGGTGCACGACGTCAGCTTCGACGTGCCGGCCGGCGCCATCCAGGCCGTGATCGGCCCCAACGGCGCCGGCAAGACGACGCTGTTCAACCTGATCGCCGGCGTCTTCAAGCCCGATCAGGGCACGGTGCGGCTGGGCGACCGGACGCTGAACGGTCTGCGGCCCGAGCAGATCTGCGCCGCCGGCGTCGGCCGCACCTTCCAGATCGTCAAGCCGTTCAAGACCCTGACGGTCGAAAAGAACGTCACCATCGGCGCGCTGCGGCAGACACCGAACGTGGCCCAGGCCCGCGACGAGGCGCGCGCCATCCTCGACCGCCTCGGCCTGTTCGAAAAGCGCGACATGCTGGCCTCCAACCTCACTTTGCCCGACCGCAAGCGGCTGGAAGTGGCGCGCGCGCTGGCCACCGGCCCCAAGCTGCTGCTCCTCGACGAGGTCATGGCCGGGCTGCGGCCGACCGAGACCGACCAGATGGTCGGGTTCCTGCGCGCGCTCAATGAAAGCACCGGCGTCACCATCCTGCTGATCGAGCACGTCATGCGTGCGGTGATGGCGTTGTCGCAGCGCGTCGTCGTGCTGCATCACGGCGAAAAGATCGCCGAGGGCACGCCCGCCGAAGTGACGCGCGATCGCGCCGTGCTGCAGGTCTATCTCGGCGACGGGGGCCATTGAGCATGCTCAGCGTTCAGGGGCTCGATCTCTTCTACGGCGATGCGCAGGCGCTCGAACAGGTGAGCCTGGTCGTTCCCAGCGGGGAGATCGTCGCCATCGTCGGTGCCAACGG
>JBFWZG010000119.1:6840-8785 GCA_050185515.1 Reyranellaceae bacterium | reverse complement strand
GAGAACGGCCGCATCGTGCTCGAGGGCACCGGGCAGGAACTGCTCGACAATGACGGCGTGCGCCAGGCCTATCTCGGCCTGTAGACTGTTCGCCGCAGGAGGACCGCCATGTCGATGACCGCGTCGCGGCCGGCCAAGCCGCCTTTCGCCCGCCTCGATTTCGCCGAACCCAGGGTTCGCGTCGAACGCCGCCCCGATGGCGGCATGGTGCTGGCGAGCGGCCACGAGCTGGGCGACTATCCGCGCAGCCTCGGCGATATGCTGGTGCACCAGGCGCAGGCCAACGGCGACCGCGGCTTTCTGGCGGAACGCGACGCCAGAGGCGGCTGGCGGCGCATTACCTTCCGCCAGACGCTGGATGGCGTGCGCGGCCTGGCCCAGGCCGTGCTCGATGCCGGCTGCGATGCCGAGCGCACGGTGGCGATCCTCTCCGGCAACGGCATCGACCACGCGCTGCTGTCGCTGGCGGCGATGCATGTCGGCGTGCCGGCCGCGCCGATCTCCGTCGCCTACTCGCTGATGTCGCAGGACCACGCCAAGCTGCTGCACTGCGTGCGGCAGGTGACGCCCGGCGTCATCTACGTCGACAATGGCGCGCCCTATGCCAGGGCGCTGGCGACGCTGCGCGACGCCGGGCTGCTGGAGGGAGTCGTCGTGGTGATCGGCGCCAACCCGCCGGCCGGCATCGACAGCGTGCCGTTCGAACGTTTCGCCGCGACCGCGCCGACGCCGCAGGTCGACGCCGCCTTCGCCGACCTGACCCCCGATACCGTCGCCAAGGTGCTGTTCACCTCAGGCTCGACCGGCCTGCCCAAGGGCGTGATCAATACCCAGCGCATGATGTGCTCGAACCAGCGGGCGCTGGCGCAGGTCTACCGTTTCGTCGGCAAGGAACGCCTGCCGGTACTTCTCGACTGGCTGCCGTGGAACCACACCTTCGGCGGCAATCACGATCTCAACATGATGCTGTTTCATGGCGGCACCATGTATATCGACGGCGGCAAGCCGGCGCCCGGACTGATCGACCAGACCATCGCCAATCTGCGCGAAATCTCACCGACCATCTATCTCAACGTGCCGCGCGGCTACGACATGCTGCTGCCTGCCCTCGAGAAGGACCCGGCCCTGCGCAAATCCTTCTTCAAGGATCTGGAGCTGATCTTCTACGCCGCCGCCGCCCTGCCGCAAAACCTGTGGAACCGACTCGAAGACCTGTCGATCGCCGAGCGCGGCGACCGCGTTACCATGGGCTCGGCCTGGGGCTCGACCGAAACGGCGCCGGCGGCCACCGCGGTCCACTGGATTATCGAGCAGCCTGGCGTCATCGGCCTGCCCCTGCCCGGCACGGAAATCCTGATGACACCCAATGGCAGCAAGATGGAACTGCGAGTGCGCGGCCCCAACGTCACGCCGGGCTACTGGCGCAGCCCCGATCTCACGCAGGCGGCCTTCGACGGCGACGGGTTCTATCGCATCGGCGACGCCGGCAAGCTGTTCGATCCACAGGATCCGACGCAGGGCATCGTGTTCGACGGGCGCGTGGCGGAGGATTTCAAGCTCGGCAGCGGCACCTGGGTGCATGTCGGCGCGCTGCGCGTCAAGGCCATCGCCGCCGGCGCGCCGGTCATCATGGATTGCGTGGTGGCGGGCCATGATCGCGAGGAAATCGGCTTGCTGGTCTTTCCGAACCCGGCAGCATGCCTGTCCCTTTGTCCCGACCTGGAGCCCGATACTCCCCTCCACGACCTTGTCCAGCGGCCGGAATTGCGCACCGCTCTTGAAATGGGACTGAAGGACTACAATAAAGAGAACAGCGCCAGTTCGGTGCGGATTGCCCGGGTGCTGATGCTCGACAGCCTGCCTTCGATCGATGCCAACGAGATCACCGACAAGGGCTACATCAACCAGCGCGCGGTGCTGGAAGCGCGCAAGGAAGCCGTCGAAC
>JBFWZG010000119.1:0-6740 GCA_050185515.1 Reyranellaceae bacterium | reverse complement strand
CACGGCCACAATCTCGGCCTCTATTTCGGCCGCTTCTCGACCAAGCTGGCCGTCGCGCTGCTGGTCAGCTCGGTGCTGCCGATCGTTCTCATCCTCGTCGATATCTATTCCTATGACGGCGAGCGAGCGCGCACGGAAGTGCTGGTCGATGCCAGCGCCGCCCTGTTCGGACTGACGCTGGCCATCATTTTCGTGACCCGCAGCCTTATCCGGCCGGTGGTGGTTCTCAACCGCGGCATCGGCGAGGTCGCCGAGGGCCGTCTGGACGTGCGACTGCCGGTCACCTCCAACGACGAGTTCGGCCGCCTGACCAGCGAGTTCAACCGCATGGTCGAGGGATTGCAGGATCGCGAATTCGTGCGCGAAACCTTCGGCAAGTACGTATCGGAGAGCGTCGCGACGCAGATTCTGAAGGACAAGGGCCGGCTGGCCGGCGACGTGCGCGAAGCGACCCTGATGTTCATCGACATCCAGGGCTTCACCACCCTGTCCGAGCAGTTGCCGCCGCACGACGTCATCGCATTGCTCAACGAATACAGCGGCATCGTCTCCGAGCCGGTGCGACGCCATGATGGCGTGATAAACAATTTCATCGGCGACGGCGTGTTCGCCACCTTCAACCTGCCGCTCGAGCACGACGATCATGCCTGCGCCGCCGTGCGCGCGGCGCTGGAGATTTCCGAAGCGGTCGAGAAGCACGTCTTCGCCGGCGGCGTGCGGATCTCGGTCCGCATCGGCATCAATACCGGCGAAGTGGTCGCGGGCACGGTCGGCGCCGGCGACCGGCTTACCTATGCCATTCTGGGCGACGCGGTGAACGTCGCGCATCGGGTCGAGGAGCTCAACAAGGAGCTTGGATCGCGCCTGCTGTTCACCGAATCGACACGCGCCAGGCTGGACGATTCGTTCGACTGCGCCGAGCTCGGCATTCATCCGATCCGCGGCAAGAGCGCCAGCATGAAGGTCTTCACGATCAAGGGCCGCGGCTGAACCTACACCGCGAGCGCCATGCCGTCGGTCGCCGGATCGGCGCCGCCATCCATGACGCCGTCCCTGATCCGGATCCCATGCACCCAGGCGAAGGTGTATGAAAGCGGGCTGCGGATCACTTCGTAGCCCATCGCCTCGAGAGCGGCCTGCGTCCGGCGCGGCACTCGGTTGCAGATATCGATGGCGTTCGACGTCGCCGACACGCGTGGCGCGGAAACCGCCTGCTGCATGTCCATGCCGAAATCGATGGCGTTGAGGATGCCCTGCAGCACGCCCATGGCGATCTGCGTGCCGCCAGGCGCGCCAATCACCAGGTACGGCTTGTCGTCCTTGAAGACGATGGTCGGGCACATGGAGCTGAACCGGCTCTTGCCCGGAGCGATCGAGCCGGTGCGGCCGGGCCGCGGATCGAACACGCCCATGCAGTTGTTGTACTGGAAGCCCAGACCGTCTGTGACGACGCCGGACGAACTGCCGAGCGAGTGCGTCATGGAAACGCAATTGCCGTCCTTGTCGACTACGGAGATATGCGTGGTGTGGGCGGATTCGGCCGTCCCGCCCATGCGCAGCACGTCGACCTTTTCGCCGCGTCTGATCGCCTCGGCGCATTGCTTGGCATAGGCCTTGTCGGTCAGCCGCTTGACCGGCACGTCGACGAAGGCCGGATCGCCGACATGCGCGTCCTTGTCGGCCGTCGCCCGCTTCATCGCCTCGGCCAGAACCCGCACGTATTCCGGCGAGTTGTGTCCCATCGCCTTGAGGTCAAAGTTCTCGAGAATATTCAGCATCTGCACCAGCATGATGCCGCCGCCGGGCGGCTGGTTGGTGGCGATGCGATGGCCGCGGTAGCTGCCCCACAGCACCTCGGCCTGCGTCGTCGCGGCACTGGCCAGATCGTCGTAGGTGATCAGCCCGCCATTGCGCTCCATGTCGGCGGCGATGGTGCGCGCGATGTCCCCCTTGAAGAACACGTCCGTCCCCTCGGCGGCAATGCGCTGCAGCGTATTGGCCATGTCCGGATTGACGATGACGTCGCCGATGTCCTTCGGCATGCCGTCGTCCTTCAGGTACAGCTCGCGGCTGGCCGGCGTCTGCCGCAGCCGCCCGATCGTCGGTACCCGCCCGTAGCGATCCGGCTGGATCCAGAAATTGAACACAGCCGGCCGCACCATGTAGCCGTCGCGAGCATAGGCGATGGCCGGTTCCATGACCCGCGACAGCGTCCAGCTGCCATAACGTTCCATCGCCTCGGCATAGGCCTTGAGCGACAGCGGCACGGTGATCGACTTGTAGCCGGCGTCGTTGATCTGGCCCTTGAGAATGAAGCCGAACCCGTCGCGCGTCTCGCCGACGATCAGCTTTTCCCACATGTCGGGCGTCGACTTGCCGGGGCATTTGCCGTGGAAGTCGATGTAGTGATGCGCGCCCTTGCTGGGCATGTAGACCTGCATGGAGCCGAAACCGGCGATCCCGCACATCAGCGGATCGACCACGCCCTGCACGAAGGCGCAGGCAATGGCCGCATCGACGGCATTGCCACCATGGCGCAGCACGTCGGTTCCCGCCTCGACGGCTTCCGGCTGCGGCGCGCAGATCATCGCTTGTGACATTTCGCCCCCTGCATTTTGTTGGTCACGGCCTGAACGATTGTTCATCGCCGCCCGGGGATGGGCAACTTTTTTCGGGAGGTTTCAGGCCGCGGCGTCAGCTTTGTCGCGCGGACGCATGCGCATCATCGTGTCGATGGTAATCGAGCGCAGCGTCGCTTCGGTGATCTCGCCGACTTCGCCCAGCACCATGCCGAGTGCCTGGCCGACCTCGGTCTCCTCGCCTGGCTCCGCGGAGTCGCCATAGGGCGTTTCGAACAGGGAAACGACGTCCCACAGCGTGACGCGCTTGGCGTTGCCGACGAAGCGGTAGCCGCCGCCGACGCCGCGCTCGGCCTCGACCAGCCCGGCGCGGCCCAGTTCGCGCATCACCTTGGCGAGGTGGTTGGTCGAAATGCCGTAGCGTTGCGCGATCTCGCCGGCCGAACGCTGCCGGCCCGGCTCGCGCGCCAGATCGAGCAGCGAGTAAATGGCAAAGCGCGTCGCCTTCTGAAGCTTCATGGCGGCAGCTCCATTTCGAGTTCGAGCGACGGCCCGGCCATCATGCCCTGGCTGCGGAAGAACGACAGGATCAGGTGATCGCGCCGATCCACCATGGTGCGCACCGATCTCACCCCGGCCTCGCGGAAGCGTTTGCAGACCTCGTCGAACAGCCTGGTGCCGATGCCGCCCAGCCGCGTGTCGGGATCGACATTGATGGCGAATACCCAGCCGGCCGGCGGCGAGCCGAATTCCCAGGCGCGCACCTCGCCGATGACGAAGCCCAGCAGCCGGCCGCCCTCGGTCTCGGCGACGAGGAAAAAGCTGTCTGCCGGCCCCTGGCCGTAACGGCGCAGCATTTCGGCCCAGTAGGCCGCCTTAGAGGCGCCCGTGATGCGTTGGTCGAGCCGGGAAACGGAGGGAAGATCCGCCGATTCCGCTGGACGAACAAGTACTTGCGCCGTCCGAGAATTTGCCTCGGTAGCGGTGGAAAGCGTGGAGGCCATTCTGTCCACAGGCCTCGGTCGCACCTTCTGGTCCATCGATTGACACGGTGCGTCAGCCGGCCTAGTTTGTAAATAGGTATTTGCGTACTGTTATTCCAATTAACGCCAAATCGCCCGGGAGAACGCCGCCATGGCCGTCACCAAGCTGGCAGACGCCGCCGCAACGCCGATCGACTTCGCGACCGAGCCTTCGCGCTACAGCCACTGGAAGCTTTCGGTCGACGGGCGCATCGCGACGCTTACGCTCGACGTGCAGGAGGACGCCACGCTGCGGCCGGGCTACAAGTTGAAGCTCAACTCCTACGATCTCGGCGTCGACATCGAACTCTACGACGCCGTGCAGCGGCTGCGCTTCGAGCATCCGCAGGTGGCCGCGGTGATCGTGCAATCGGGCAAGGACCGCGTGTTCTGCTCGGGCGCCAACATCAACATGCTCGGCCTGTCCAGCCACGACCACAAGGTCAACTTCTGCAAATTCACCAACGAGACGCGCATCGGCATCGAGGACTCCAGCGAGAACTCGGGCCAGGCTTTCGTGTGCGCCATCAACGGCACCGCCGCCGGCGGCGGCTACGAGCTGGCGCTGGCCTGCGACGAGATCATTCTCGCCGACGACGGCTCCTCCTCCGTGTCTCTGCCCGAGCTCCCGCTGCTGGCCGTGCTGCCCGGCACCGGCGGCCTGACGCGCCTCGTGGACAAGCGCCGCGTGCGGCACGATCACGCCGACTATTTCTGCACCATTTCAGAGGGCATTCGCGGCAAGCGCGCCGTCGACTGGCGTCTGGTCGACCAGATCGTGCCGCGCTCCAAGCTCGATGACGCGGCCCGCGCCCGCGCCGATGCGCTGGCGGCGAAATCCAACCGGCCGAAGGACGCAAAAGGCATCGCCCTGACGCCCCTGAACCGACGCTTCGAAGCCAATCGCGTCCTATACGACCACCTGGCGGTCGAACTGGATCGCGACAACCGCGCTGCCACCTTCGTCATCCAGGGTCCCAAGGACGCGCCGCCGCAGGATGCCGCCGCCATCCATGCCCAGGGCGTGAAGTTCTGGCCGCTGGCGATCGCGCGCGAACTTGACGACGCCATCCTGCATCTGCGCGCCAATGAGGGCGATATCGGCACCTGGGTGTTCCGCAGCGTCGGCGATCCCGAACTGGTCGAGGCGGCGGACAAGGCCCTGCTCGCCAATGCGGACGACTGGCTGGTGCGCGAAATCAGCCATTACCTGAAGCGCACGCTCAAGCGCGTCGACGTCTCCTCGCGCAGCCTGATCGCGCTGGTCGAGCAGGGCAGCTGCTTCGCCGGCACGCTGCTGGAGCTGGTGCTGGCCGCCGATCGCTCCTTCATGCTGACCGGCGTAATGGAGGGGTCCAACCTGCCGGCCGCCAGCCTGCGTCTGACGGCAATGAACTTCGGCCGCCTGCCCATGGGCAACGGGCTGACCCGCCTGCAGCGCCGGCTGTTCGCCACGCCGGACCAGGTCGAGCCGATGAAGGCCGAGATCGGTCGCGCCATCGAGGCCGAGGAAGCCGAGGCGCTGGGTCTAGTCACCTTCGTGCCCGACGACATCGACTGGGAAGACGAAGTGCGGCTGGCGATCGAGGAGCGCGCCAGCTTCTCGCCCGACGGGCTGACCGGCATGGAAGCCAATCTGCGCTTTCCCGGCCCCGAAACCATGGAAACCAAGATCTTTGCCCGCCTCTCGGCGTGGCAGAACTGGATCTTCCAGCGCCCCAACGCCGCCGGCGCCGAAGGCGCGCTCAAGCTCTACGGCAGCGGCCAGAAAGCCAAGTTCGATCGACGGAGGGTATGACCATGTCCATCAACTACTCTGAGAAGATTCCCAACAACGTCGATCTTTCGAGCGATCGGCGCCTGCAGCGCGCGCTGGAGAACTGGCAGCCGGCCTACCTGCAATGGTGGCGCGACATGGGGCCGGACGGCACCCAGGAGCTGGAAGTCTACCTGCGCACCGCCGTGTCGACCGACGCCAATGGCTGGGCCCAGTTCGGCCATGTGAAGATGCCCGACTATCGCTGGGGCATTTTCCTCGCCGACCGCGAGGCCGACCGCAAGGTCAACTTCGGCGACCAGATGGGCACGCCGGCGTGGCAGGACGTCCCGGGCGAACATCGCGCCACCCTGCGCCGGCTGATCGTGACGCAGGGCGACACCGAGCCGGCCTCGGTCGAGCAGCAGCGCCTGCTGGGCCGCACGGCGCCTTCCCTCTACGACCTGCGCAACCTCTTCCAGGTCAATGTCGAGGAAGGCCGGCACCTGTGGGCCATGGTCTACCTGCTGCACGCCTATTTCGGCCGCGACGGCCGCGAGGAAGCCGAAGCCATGCTGGAGCGCCATTCGGGCGATCCCGACAAGCCCCGCATTCTCGGCGCCTTCAACGAGGAGACGCCTGACTGGCTGTCCTTCTTCATGTTCACCTATTTCACCGACCGCGACGGCAAGTACCAGCTCGCCTCGCTGGCAGAGTCCGGCTTCGATCCGCTGGCGCGCACCTGCAAGTTCATGCTGACGGAGGAAGCGCACCACATGTTCGTGGGCGAGACCGGCATCAGCCGCATCCTGCAGCGCAGCTGCGACCTGATGCGCGAGCACAAGACCGACGACGTGCGCGCCTTCGGCGGCATCGACCTGCCGACCATCCAGAAGTACCTCAACTTCCACTTCTCCGTATCGCTCGACCTGTTCGGACAGGAGCTGTCGACCAACGCCGCAAACTACTACACCGCCGGCATCAAGGGCCGTTTCCTCGAAACGCGCATCGCCGACGACCACAAGCTGACCGACACCGCCTATCGCGTCACGACCTTCCGCGACGGCGCCATCGTCGAGACCGATGCGCCGGCCCTGACAGCGCTCAACGAGCGCCTGCGCCAGGACTACATCGAGGATTGCGCCCGCGGACTGGTGCGCTGGAACAAGATCATCGAAAAGGCCGGGATCGATTTCGAGCTCAAGCTGCCGCATCGCGGCTTCCATCGCGCCATCGGCGCCTTCTCCGGCGCCCGCATCTCGCCCGACGGCAAGGTGATGACCGAGGCCGAGTGGCGCGAGAACGTCGACCGCTTCCTGCCCAGCGCCGAGGACCGCGCCTACGTGACCTCGCTGATGGGCAAGGCGGTGATCGAACCCGGCA
>JBFWZG010000118.1:0-11857 GCA_050185515.1 Reyranellaceae bacterium | reverse complement strand
TCGGCGGCGACGCGCCGCAAGGAGACGGCCGACGAGGCCCGCGCGCTGGGCATCGTCGACCATGTCGGCATCGATCCGGTCGAGGCGGTCAAGGATGCCGATCTCGTCATCCTGTGCACGCCGGTCGGGGCGAATGCCGAGGCCATGACGCAGATCGCGCCGCACCTCAAGAAGGGCGCCATCGTTTCCGATGTCGGCTCGGTCAAGCAGGCGGTGATCCGCGACGTCGGGCCGCTGGTGCCGGAAGGCGTGCACTTCGTGCCGGCCCATCCCGTCGCCGGCACCGAGCATTCCGGCCCGGCCGCCGGCTTCGCCGAGCTGTTCAAGGGGCGCTGGTGCATCGTCACGCCGATTCCGGGCAGCGACCGGGCGGCGGTCGACAAGATGGTCGAGTTCTGGCGCCGCTGCGGCAGCGAGATGGAGGAGATGCCCGCCGACCATCACGACAAGATCCTGGCCATCACCTCGCATCTGCCGCATCTCATCGCCTACACCATTGTCGGCACCGCCACCGATCTCGAGGACCATATCAAGGCCGAGGTCATCAAGTTCGCCGCCGGCGGATTCCGCGACTTCACGCGCATCGCCGCTTCCGACCCGACCATGTGGCGCGACGTCTTCCTCAACAACAGGGAGGCGGTGCTGGAAATGCTGGGTCGCTTCTCCGAGGACATCTCGGCCCTGCAGCGCGCAATTCGCTGGGGCGAGGGCGACAAGCTCTACGAGCTGTTCGAGCGCACCCGCGCCATCCGCCGCGCCCTGATCGACGCCCGGCAGGCCTGAGCCGGTCGACATGAGCGGCGCCCGCATCGATCCTGCGCCGCGCCAATATCCGCCTTTCGTCACCCTGAAACGCCGCATCGTCGAGGGCCATAGCCGCGTCCCGGTGGAATCCAGCGTCGCCGACATCGAGACCTGGCTGTTCGATCAGGCCCTGCACACGACAACCACGCTCGATCTTGTGGACCAGCTTGCCTGGCGGCTGGTGGCGGCTGGCTTTCCGCTCGATCGTTTCAGCGTGCATGTCGGCACGCTGCATCCCCAGCTGTTGGGCTTCGCCTGGAACTGGCTGCGGGCGGATACGATCTGCGACGAGTTGCAGGTGTCCGCCGAATCGCTCCGCACCGAATCGTATCGGCGCAACCCTCTGGCGCAGGTAATCGAGCACGGCCGCACCGTCCGCGCCTTCCCCGCCGATCCGGCCGACCTCGCCCGCTATCCGCTGATGGCCGACCTGGCGAAATCCGGAATCAGCGAATACATCGCCATGCCGATGAGCGGTGCGACCTATCACAACGCGGTCACCCTCGCTACCAGGCGACCGGGCGGCTTCGGCGAGGATCAGCGGGCGGCCATGGCGCGCCTGCTGAAGATATTCGCCCTCCATATCGAGCGCCATATCGCGCAGCGCATCGCGGACAACGCACTCACCGCCTATCTTGGAGCGTTGGCGGCCGGCAAGGTTCTGTCGGGAAGCATAAAACGGGGTGCCGGCCAGTCGATCCGCGCGGTGATCTGGGTTTCCGACCTGCGCGGCTTCACCGACCTTTCCGAGCGGCTGGCCGGGCCCGACATGATCGCGCTGCTCAACGCCTATTTCGAGGAGATGGCCGGCGCGGTCCTGGCGCAGGGCGGCGAGGTGCTGAAGTTCGTCGGCGACGGGCTGCTGGCCGCCTTTCCGCTCGAGGACGACGGGCGCGCGGCGGCGGCGGCCGCCCTGGCGGCGGCGCGCGACGCGGTCGCCCGATTCGAACGCCTCAATGCCGATCCGCCGGCCGCACTTGCCGCCATCGCCGGCTGGCGTCCGCTGCGTTCGGGCATCGCGTTGCACGAGGGCGAGGTGTTCTTCGGCAATATCGGCGCGCCCGACCGGCTCGACTTCACCGTCATCGGCCCGACCGTCAACCAGGCATCGCGCGTCGAGGCGCTGCAGAAGGAGCTGGGTCGCACCGTGCTGCTCACCGAGCCGGTGGCGCGCCTGCTCGACGAAAAGCTCGAGCATCTGGGCGAGCACAGTTTGCGCGGCGTCGCCCGCAAGGTCGCTATTTACGGACTCTGATCAGCCGCCATTGCTCCGCAGTTCGATCACCGGCTTGCTCAGCGTCGCCTCCTGGTCCCAGGGGAACAGGATCCAGGTGTCCTGGCTCACCTCGGTGATGTAGGTGTCGACCATGGGCCGGCCGGCCGGCTTGGCGTAGACCGTGGCGAAATGTGCCTTGGGCAGCAGCTCGCGCACCGCCCGGGCGGTGATGCCGGTATCGACCAGATCGTCGACCAGCAGCCAGTCTTCGCCCTGGCTTTCCATCGCCTCGTGCGGCGGCTTCAGCACCTTGACCTTGCCGCCGCGCTCGAGCTTGTCGTAGGCGGCGCAGCACACCGTATCGATCAGCCGCAGGTCGAGTTCGCGGGCGACGATGGCGGCCGGCACCAGCCCGCCGCGGGTGATGGCGATCAGGCCGCGGAACGGCGTCCGCTCGGCCAGCCGCCACGCCATCGCCTTGCAATGCCGGTGCAGCTCGTCCCACGACACCGGAAACATCCTGTTGTAGCCCGACCCCATCATGCGCCGTCGTCTCCCCTCTGATGGCGCCAGTCTGCAATGCGCCGGGCGCGGTTGCGAGCGGGTTATTGGGCGTTAAACTCCCGCCCGCCATCATGTCCCAGCCCAGCCCCATCCCATCGCAGGCCGGCCTGCCGCGCTGGCAGGCGATCGTCCTGCCGGCGCTGTTCGTGCCGCTGTGGAGCACCGGCTTCATCGGCGCCAAGCTCGGCCTGCCCTATGCCGAGCCCTATACGTTTCTGCTGCTGCGCTATGGCATCGCCACCGTCGCGCTGGCCGGGGCGGCGCTGGTGCTGCGCGCCCCCTGGCCTACGCGCTGGCAGGACTGGGGCCATATCGCGGTGGCGGGGCTTCTGATCCACGCCGTCTACATCTCCTGCGTCTTCGATTCGATCTATCATGGCCTGCCCTCGGGCGTGTCGGCGCTGATCGTCGGCCTGCAGCCCTTGCTGACGGCAGCCATCGTCGGGCCGATGCTGGGCGAGCGGGTGAGTCGCCAGCAATGGATCGGCCTGCTGCTGGGGCTGGCCGGGGTCACGATGGTGGTGTGGGAAAAGCTGGTCCTGAGCGTTGAGGGCCTGTGGGCGGTCGGCCTCTCGGCAATCGCGCTGCTCGGCATCACCGCCGGCACGGTCTATCAGAAACGCTTCTGCCCCGCGCTCGACCTGCGCTCGGGTACGGCGATCCAGTACGTCGCCACCACGATCTACGTCGCGCTCTTCGCCTTCACCATCGAGACGCGCCAGGTGGAATGGAGCGGCGAATTCATCTTCGCGCTGTCGTGGTCGATCGTCATCCTCTCCATCGGCGCGGTTTCGCTGCTGTTCTACCTGCTGCGTCATGGCGCCGCCTCGCGCACGGCGGCGCTGTTCTACCTGGTGCCGCCGTGCACGGCGATCATCGCCTTCTTTCTGTTCGACGAGCGGCTGGGCGTGCTGGCGCTGGCCGGCATGGCGCTGGTCGCCTTCGGCGTGGCGCTGGCGACCCGCCCTGCGGAAGCCACCTGACATGCCGGACGATCTGCACGTCTTCGCCTACGGCTCGCTGATGTGGGATCCGGGTTTCGCCTACGCGGATCGCCGGCCCGGCCTGCTGCGCGGCTACCATCGCGCCTTCTGCATCCATTCGCACTACTATCGCGGCACGCCGGAGAATCCCGGCCTGGTGCTCGGCCTCGATCGCGGCGGCGCCTGCCGCGGCCTGGTCTATCGCGTCGCGCCCGAGCGCGCGCAGGAAGTGCGCGCCTATCTGTGGGAGCGCGAGATCGGCAACGACGGCGTCTACAAGGAGAAGACCCTGCCGGTGCTGCTCGACGACGGCGCCCTCGTGCCGGCGCTGACCTACGTCGCCGATCGCGCCCACCCGCAATATGCCGGCCGCCTGGCGCCGGAACAGGCGGCGGCGCTGATCCGCAACGGCGTCGGCCAGCGCGGCCGCTGCCTGGACTATTTCGCCAGCACCGTGCGCCATCTCGAGGAGCTGGGCTTCCGCGAGACCCCGCTGCACCGGCTGCTGGAGCTGGCGACCGCACCCTCCGATTGAAGCCCGCCGGGAATTACCCGCCGCGGGAGACTGCAGGACCGTCAATCCGCCAGGACGCCGCTGCGGCGCCACCCCCCGGCAGGCTGCCTCCGCTGAACCGTCATCGCTTTGCCGCGTTTGGCAGGCATTCTATGATGTCACTGACCATTCGACGGGATTTTCCCCATGCTGCGTAGTTTTTGGCGCGATCAGGTCGGCTCGATCGCCGATCGCGGACGCGAAATCCTCAAGCTGGCCACCGGCGCCCCGAAGCGGGCGCCCGATGCCGCCCTGCTGGCCCGCCGCCTGCTCGACCAGCGCGGCGAGGCCTCCGGCCTGGCGCTGGCCCAGGATCTGGCGACCTCTATCCGGAGCATGGATGGCCAGGCGCTGTCGCTGTTCCTGGAGGCGTTGGCGCGCGATTTCGGCTGCGACGCGCTGGGGCTGGATAAGGCGATCGCCGCCTGGCAGCGCCAGCCCGGTGACCGCACCCTGGCGGCCCTTCGGGCGGCGGTCGAGACGCCGCGCCAGGAGCTGTTCCGCCGCCTCAACATGGCGCCCGACGGCACGGCGACTATCGTCGAGCTGCGCCGCTGCCTGCTGCAGATCCTGCCCGAGCATCCGGAGCTGAGCGCGGTCGACGAGGATCTGCGCCATCTGCTGGGCTCCTGGTTCAATCGCGGATTCCTGCGGCTGGAGCGCATCGACTGGAACACGCCGGCGGCCATCCTCGAGAAGCTGATCCGTTACGAGGCAGTGCACGAGATCGACGGCTGGGACGATCTGCGCGGCCGGCTGGCCGCCGATCGGCGTTGCTTCGCCTTCTTTCACCCCGCCATGCCGGACGAGCCGCTGATCTTCGTCGAGGTCGCATTGCTCGAGGGAATGGCCGACGCCATCGCGCCGCTGATCGCCAAGGATCGCGCCATCGGCGATCCGCGCGCGGCCGACACGGCGATCTTCTATTCCATCAGCAACTGCCAGGACGGGCTGCGCGGTATTTCCTTCGGGAATTTCCTTATCAAGCAGGTGGTCAGCGAACTGCAGGCCGAATTGCCGGAGATGGCGAGTTTCGCCACGCTCTCGCCGGTGCCTGGCCTGCGCCGCTCCCTGCAGAAGGGCGGGGAGGAGGGCTTCTCGCCGGCCAGGATAGAGGCGTTGCTGGGCGACGAGGTGCTGCGGCTGGCGCGCCAGACCGGCAACGAGGATCCGCTGGCCGGTATCGACGCTCTCCTGCGCCGCAGCGAGGTGGTGGCGCCTTCCGTGAACAAGGCGCTGCAGCGGCTGACGCTGGCCTATCTGACGCGGATAAGGCGCGGCCGCGGCGTGTTCGATCCGGTCGGGCACTTCCACCTGTCCAACGGCGCGCGGCTGGATCGCATCAATGTCGGCGCCGATATGTCGACCAAGGGTTTGACGCAGTCCTTCGGCGTGATGGTCAATTACCTCTACGACCCCAAGAGCCTCGAAGAGAACCACGAAGCCTATGTCGACAGCGGCGAGGTCAGCATGCCGCGCCGGCTGGCGGGCGAAGCCGAGGAGATCGAGCGTCTGTGGCAGCCGGTGCTGGCGGCCTGACCGCGCCCCCATGTTTCCGATCGGCGACGACAACCCGACCAGCTCCCCTCCGGTACTGACCATTGCGCTGATCGGCGCCTGCGTACTGGTGTTCCTATATCAGCTATCGCTGGCCGAGCCCGCCGCAACGGAGTTCATCTTCGACTGGGGTTTCATACCCGCTGGCGCGTTCGGCGATGGCTTCGACGCCGGCGGTCTCGAAGCCTGGTCGAAGGTCGTGACGTCGATGTTCCTGCATGGCGATTTCATGCACATCATCGGCAACATGCTGTTTCTCTGGATCTTCGGCAACAATATCGAGGAAGCCTTCGGCCGCGTGAAATTCGCCGTGTTCTACGTGCTGTGCGGCGCCGCCGCCGCCGTCACCCAGGGTTTCACCTCGACCGCCTCGGGCGTGCCGATGATCGGCGCCTCGGGCGCCATCTCCGGTGTGCTCGGCGCCTATATTCTGATGTATCCCCACGCGCGGGTGCGCGTGCTGATCATGCTGGGCATCATCACGGTCGTGCACATGCGCGCCTATGTGGCGCTCGGCTTGTGGTTCGGTCTGCAGCTGCTGAACGCGGTGCTGACGCCGGTAAGCGAGGAGGGCGGCGTCGCCTTCTGGGCGCATGTCGGCGGCTTCGTCGCCGGCGCCGCCCTGATGCCGCTGTTCCGCCGCGAGCGCCCGCGCCGGCGCGGGCCCTGGGGATGATCGGGATTCAGTCCCCGCCGTAGCGCTGCATCAGATGCCGGCCGATGCGCTCGTTCTGGATTTCCGTCGAGCCGTCGGTGAAGGCGCAGAGCTTGGCGTTGGTCAGGTGGCGGCCGAGCGGATACTTGCTCTTGAGGCCCTCCGCGCCCATCAGCTGCACGCAGTCGGCCAGTCCCTTCAGCGCCACCCGCACGGCGAATTTCTTGGCATGCGCCGCCGCCAGCACCGCATCGCCGCCCGCCGCGACGATCAGCGCCGCCTTGTCGGTCAGCAGCCGCGCCGCCTCGAGATCGGTCGCGGCATCGGCCAGCGCCCAGCGCTGGCCCTCGTGCTCCAGCACCGGCTGGCCGAAGATGCGGCGCCTCATGCCATAGCGCGCCGCAGCCTCGATGCCGGCATCGAGCATGGCGCAGCAGAAGCCGGCGACGTAGGTGCGGGCGCCATTGATGCCGGTCATCGCCGCCTTGAAGCCGGCGCCGGGCGGTTGCAGCATCTCGTCGGCGCGCGCCCTGTATCCTTCGAGACGGAAACCGCCGGCGCCGATGGCCGAGCCACCATGGAAACGGAAAGGCTCCTCGCGCACGAATCCCGGCCGGTCGTCGCGCACCAGGAAGGCGGCGATGCCTTTCCAGCCGGCGCCGGGCTCGGTCTGGGCGTAGCAGATAACGGCGCCAGCGACGGCGGCGTTGGTGATCCACGCCTTGGCGCCATCGATAACCCAGGCCTCGCCGTCCTTACGCGCCGTCGTCCTGATGGCTGCGAAGTCGCTGCCGGCGCCCGGCTCGGTCAGGGCCGTGCAGCCGATCACCTCGCCGCGCCGCATGGCGGCAATGAGTTCGCGCACATCGCCCTTGGCGTCGCGGGCGATGCGCGTCATGGCGTTGTGGTGGTTGATCAGCGAGAAGGCGAAGGCCATGTCGTGCCGCGCAATGGCCTCGTAGGTGCGCAGCTTGGCGACAAACCCCATGCCCCTGCCGCCATGTTCGCGCGCGAGCTCGACCTCGGCCAGGCCTTCGCCGCAGGCCTCGACCAGCGCCTCTCGCGGAAACGCCCACGCGTCCTGCCATGCCTGGGAACGCGGGGCGATCCTTGTTTCGGCGAAGCGCGCGGCCCGGGCCACGATCGCTGATTCTTCGGGGGTAAGCCGGTCGTCGATGTCGTGCATGCGGCGACGGTATCAAGCGCGTTGGGCGCGGCCAAGGGCCAAGGCGCGCCGCGCGTGCTATGCTGGGTGCCGCATGCTTGACGTTCTCATCGTCGCCGCCGCCGTCGCTCCGGCGCTCATCGTGCTGCGGCTGTTCATCGCCTGGGACAGGTTTCCCGAACCGACCGGCATGATCGTCGCCACCTTTCTTTGGGGCATGGCGTCGATCGTGCCGGTGCTGCTGGCGGGCGAGTTCATCGTCGCGGCGCTGGAGACCGTCGAGGACCCGTTCTGGAGCGCCGCCGGCTTCGCGTTTCTGGCGGCCGCCCTGCCGGAGGAACTGGCGAAGTTCGCCGTCCTGACGTTGTTCTGCATGCGGCACTCGCATTTCGACGAACCGATGGACGGGCGGGTCTACGGCATGACCGCCTCGCTGGGGTTCGCCGCGCTGGAGAACATCGCCTATCTGATCGACGCCGGCGACGCCTGGGTCGACGTGGCGCTGCTGCGCGCCTTCCTGTCGGTGCCTAGTCACGGGCTCGATGGCGCCATCATGGGCTTCTTCGCCGCCTTGGCGCATTTCGAGAAGCGGCGCGCGATGCTGTGGTGGTTCCTGGCGCTGGCCGTGCCGATAACCCTGCACGGGCTCTACAACACGCCGCTGTTCCTGGCCGATTTCGAGACGGACACGGCCGACGACGCCATGCGTGGTCTGTTCGTGCTTCTGCCGCTGGCGATACTGGCGCTGGAGATCGGCTGGGCGATACGATTGTTCCGTCGCGTCAATCGCGACCAGAAGGCGCTGCTGGCCGGGGCCCCGGCCGCGACCGGCGATTGAGCGCTATTCGGCGGCGCGCCGGTCGAGCGAGGCGATGACCTCGAACGCATCGTGCCGGACGTGGTTCAGCCGCATCTGCTCGCGCAGCATCGCTTCGCTGATCAGTCCCCGTTCCATGCATTCGCGGACCAGTCCGAAGAAGAACGCCACCTGATTGGGATCGGGATGCGGCACGTAGGCCCGCTGCTCCGCCGGCGCCTCGCCGAACAGTCCGCGCCGGATGCGCTTGAGCACGCCGCCCTGCGTCTTCTTGCGCTCGGCATCCTGGAAATCGACCGGCAGGCCGGTCTTCCACGGCTGCGTCTTGCGCCGCGTGTTGTGCAGCATGCGCGTGTTCTCGTTCAGCGTGTCGAAGTGGTTCCATTCCTCCTCGAACGTGCCGATCGTCGCCTCGTCCTCGCAGCGCAGCGAAATCCAGTCCATGTAGTCGCGCTTGTACGCGAACAGTTCGTCGAACTCGCGCTCGCAGTCCCAGTGTCGCAGCCTGGCGCAGTCCAGCAGCATGACGCTCGAGGCGAAGCGCTTGGTGGCGCCGCGCGCCTTGCACAGGATCGCCTTGCCCTGCATGTCCCGGGTCAGCAGCTCGTGCACGTCGCCGACGGCGAAGACGTCCGGGTCGACCACCACGGCGCGGCCCTGGTAGCCCATCAGCTTGGGCGGCATGAAGCGCAACGGCGTGAAGGACTGCAGGTCGTCGTTCTTCCAGATGCGCGTGACGCCGTCGCGCAGGAAGCCCTGGCCGTCGCGCGCCGCGAGGAAGGGGTGGTCCTTGAAGTGGATGATGCGGACGTCGAAGCTGTCCGGATGGCGCGAATTGCGCTTCATCGAGTAGGCCGAAACGATGGCGCCGACGATCTGCTTTTCGTTGGTGTGGACGAAAACGGTGCCGGTCTCGCTCATGGGATCACCTGCCTGCAGCGCCGGCGGCGGGTGCCGCGGACGGCGCATAGCCATAGTAGGGGTCGAGATTCGCCGCCACAAGCGCATCGATCTGCGACACTTGGTCGGCATCGAACTGGCGCCGCCAGCCGCCGGCCTCGCCGCTGCGCGCCTTGAACGATTGCGGATTGCTGACGTCGCCCGGCCGCAGCTGGCGCGGGGCGTCGGGGGCTACGGCCGCTTCGCGTTCGCGCCGCTGCATGTTCTCGAACGAGCCGTACTCGACGGCGCTGGCGATCGCCGCCTCGTCGGCGGCGCCGTCGAGGAAGCGCACGATGCGGGCTAGCTCGCGCCGCGGATCGGCCCGCATGTCCTCGTAGCGCACCATCAGCGCATCGTCGCGATCGCGAATCTCGTCGGCCCAACGATTGAGCAGGGCGATGGCATGCTTCATGCCGGCCGCCTCGCGCAGCACGAAGTCGAACATGGCGATGTCGCGCGCCGGATCCGGGTAGCGGTTGATCCAGCGCTTGCGCGGCGTCATGCGATGGCGCCAGTGATGGAACATCGACACCGCGATGTCGGCCGGATGGCGCGCCAGCACCACCGTGCGCTTCCCGGCATGCCAGGGCCGCCCGTCGCCGCCGGTGACGTCGCGAATGTAGTTGTCGTGGGTGAAGAAAACCCCGAGATCGCGGCCGCTGGCTTCCTCGTAGGCGTCGAGCATGACGTGCAGCCAGGTGCGGCCGCTCTTGGCGCAGGAAACGACGAAGGCGCGCGAGCCTGCGATCTGCAAAGCCTCCTCGCGCCCGCGCAGCCGCCGCTCCAGCCGCCGGCGGGTCTCGTCCGGCAGCAGCCCGGCGCCCTTGACCAGCAGCTTGCGCAGCCGCACCGCCGCACGCAGGCGCAGCGAATCCAGTCTGTCGAGGCGTGCCGATTGCATCTTGCTGGTCGGTGAAGCTGTCTGTAGTAAGGCGTCGGGCTGCGGACGGCGCGCCGCGCCGGCCGGTGGCACCGGAGATTTGGCACGTTCCCGCCCGGGGAAAAAGGCCTTTTATCGTCGCGCCCGGCCACGCCGGCTCCGGTATTGCAGGGAACGGAATCGATGAGTGAAATCAAAGCGTTGGAGCAGACGCCGCTGGGCCTTTCGGCGGCCGAGATCGAACGCAGCTTCACCCCCTTCGTGGTTCACGACGCCGGCGCTGGCGATGCGCGATGGGACGCCGAAGTCGCCAAGCGCGATCGCCGGCTGCGCCGCAACCTGTGGCGGCGCCGCCTCGGCTGGCTGCTGCCGCAGTTCCGTCGCAACAAGCCGGAGATCGAGCGCGAATATGCCGAGGTGTGGGACGGCGTCGGATTCGAGAATTACCGCCTCGAGCCGCCGCCGACCGACGGTGCGCCGTGGCGCTGGCGCCAGAAACGCTGGATCGCCAGCCGCTTCGGCGGCGCGCGCGTCAAGCTGCTGCTGGCGATGCGCGTGATCGAACTGACCAATCCGCAGAACGTCCTCGAAGTCGGTTCGGGCAACGGCGTCAACCTGCTGTTTCTGGCCGGGCGCTTTCCCGGCATCCGTTTCGAGGGCCTGGAACTTACGGAACAGGGCGTGCGGGCCGGGCAGGGGTTCCAGGCGGCGCACGAGAATTTTCCGCCGCAGAACGCAGCCTATTCGCCGCTGCCCGTGGAGGACGACACCGCCTTCCGTCGGGTGACCTTCACCCAGGGCTCGGCGCAGAAACTGCCCTTCGCCGATTCCAGCTTCGATCTCGTGCTGACGGTGCTGGCGTTGGAACAGATGGAAGTCATCCGCGGCGATGCCATGCGCGAGATCGCCCGCGTGGCGCGCCGGCACGTGCTGATGATCGAGCCCTTCGCCGACGGCAACGACGAAGCCCTGCGGCGCCGCTACGTCGCCTCGCGCGACTATCTGCGCGCCCGCATCGCCGATCTCGCCGGCTACGGCCTGAAAGTTGAATGGGCCACCGCCGATTTTCCGCAGAAGGCGGTGATGGCCGCGACCTGCGTGCTTGCCTCGAAAGCCTAGCTCTCCGGCAGCAGCGCCCGCACCCGGCGCGCCACTTCGGCCATTTCGTCGTCGAGGCCGGTTTGCGTCGCGGCCGGCCAGGGCCGGCCAAGCTGGACGGCGCGGCCGGCGGCATAGAGCCTGCGATGCAGTGCGGTCATGTCCCGATTGCCGGCAAGCCCCAGCCGCCGCAGCAACGCGTCCGCGTCGCCCATGACGGTGCGGATCGCGCCGGCAAGCGCCCGCTTCGCATGGCGTCGCCAGCGGCCGGGCCGCAGATCGGGCGGCAGCTCGTATATGGCCAGCGGTCGGCCGAGCCTTGCGACCTCCACCATCATCGAGGCGCTGTCGCCGGTAACGACGAAACGGTCGGCCATGCCCAGCAGCGCCAGATAGGGATTGCGCGTCGCTTCCGGCTGCCAGCGATAGAGCCGGTCGGCCGGCGACAATGTTGCGGCGATGGCGTCGGCGACTTCCGGCGGGGTGCGCCGGCTGGTGGTGACGAAAAGCGATCCCTCGGCGCGCGTAGCGCGGGCGACGCGTTGCATCATGGCGCGCGCATCGCGTGGACCGAAGCGGAACGGGCGGGTCTGGGCGCCGACCAGCACGGCGGTCAGCGGCCG
>JBFWZG010000117.1:0-11860 GCA_050185515.1 Reyranellaceae bacterium | reverse complement strand
AGGTTGGCATTGCGCCAGCGCGATACCTCGTAGACCGAGGTCTTGTAGACGTCCTTGAGCACGGAATAGCCGCCGCACATGTCGCCGTAGAGCGTCGAATAGCCGACCGACATTTCCGACTTGTTGCCGGTCGAGACCACCATCGAGCCGAACTTGTTGGAGATCGCCATCAGCGTGATGCCGCGGGCGCGCGCCTGGATATTCTCTTCGGCGACATCGCGGTTCCGGCCGGCGAACAGATCGGCCAGCATCGCGTCGAACGCCTCCATCGCCGGGCCGATCGACACCGTATCGAGGCGGATGTTCAGCGCGCCGGCGCAGGCTTCCGCATCCTCGAGGCTGTCGCGGCTGGTGAAAGGGGACGGCATCATCACAGTGTGCACCCGCTCCGGCCCCAGCGCGTCCGCCGCCACGGCCGCGGTCAACGCGGAATCGATGCCGCCGGATAGGCCGATGACCACGCCGGGAAAGCGGTTCTTGTTCACGTAGTCGCGCAGGCCCAGCATCATCGCCTGGTAGATCGCGTCGCTGCGATCGAGCGGCGGCTCGATACGGCCTGGCTCGCAGGTCCAGCCGTCGTCGCCCCGACGCCAGCGCGTCAACACCACCTGCTCGCGATAGGCCGGCATGGCGACCTTGACCTCGCCATCGGCGCTTACCACGAACGAGCCGCCGTCGAACACCAACTCGTCCTGGCCGCCGACCTGGTTGACATAGACGAGGGGCAGCCTGCTTTCGCTGACGCGCGCGCGCACCAGATCGAGCCGTACGTCGTCCTTGTCGACCTCGAAAGGCGAGCCGTTGGGCACCAGCAGGATTTCGGCGCCGGTTTCGGCCAGGCATTCGACCACGTCGGGGGTCCAGATGTCCTCGCAGATCGGCACACCCAGCCTGATGCCGCGAAACACGATCGGCCCCGGCATCGGGCCGGGCTGGAAAACGCGCTTCTCGTCGAACACGCCGTAATTCGGCAGATCGACCTTGAATCGTTTGGCGGCGATGCGACCCTCTTCCAGCAGCAGCACCGCATTGTGAAGCCTGCCTTCCTCCACCCAGGGAGTCGGCAGCAGCATGGCCGGGCCGCCGTCGGCGGTATCCCTGGCCAGTTCTTCCGCCGCCTGACGCAGGGTGCGTTGGAAGGCGGGCTTGAGAACGAGGTCCTCCGGGGGATAGCCCGAAAGCACCAGTTCCGACAGCAGAACGAGATCGGCGCCAAGAGAGGCCGCCTCGGCGCGTGCCTTCCGCACGCGCTCGAGATTGCCCGCGACGTCCCCTACCACGGGATTGATCTGGGCCAGGGCGAGGGCAAGCGCGTCGGTCATCGTAAAAGCTGCAAAATTGCGGAAAACCAGAGCCTTACGGCAGGGGCAAGCTAGGGGCCGGGCGGTTTCCTGTCAATTGCAGGCCACCCCTTACCCGCCATATATGGCGCGCCGCACCTTCTGCGCACAGGCGCTGTCGCGCCGGAAGGCCATCGGCATGCCGGCATCGGAGAAGGACGGTTCGACGACGTAGTCGCGCGCAAAGGACGGATGCGCCTCGATGGCCCGCGTCCAGTCGCCGTACCAGGGATGGGGCATCGCCAGAACATCCGGCTTCTGCTCGTTCAGTAGTCGCTCGGCGGAAAAACCCTCATGCGCCATGCGCGCATCGTGCAGACCGGAAAGATCGACGATGCGACGGCCGCGCGCGTAGGCGGATAGCAGACCGTCTTCGGTCGCGGCGATGGAGCATCCCGGTTCGAGCGCCTCGATCATGGCCGACATGCGGCCGCGGAAGAACGGGAACTGGTCGGCGACATGCGCCACCGCCCCTGCCCTGGTGTTGAGGGCAGGATCCGAATCGAACGCCGGGACGTGCGTGGCAATCACCCGCAGGCCGGTCAGCGCCGTCTTGCTGGCGATCAGCAGGCCCAGTCCTGCCAGCAGGATGACGCCGCTTGCCGTCAGATGCCGTAGCCCCTGCGGCAGGCGGCTGTGGCGCAGCAGCGCTTCGACCACGACCAGCGCCAGCAGACTGAGGACCGGCAGGGCCGGGGCATAGAAGCGTCCGAAGTAACCCATGATCGGCAGCACCAGAAACAGGTGATAGGCGACATAGGCCAGCATGCCGAGCGCCGCCCCCCGCAGCACGGGAGAGAGGCGCGTGAAGCCGAGCAGCGCGGCGGCGGCCAGCAACGTTTCCGGCATGTGCAGGATCGCCGTGTCGCGCAGATGGGAGAACGGATAGCCAAGCGTCTCGTAGCGGCCGTCCGGCGGCAGGGCGCTGAAGGGTATCGTCTTGGCGAAGAAAGCCAGCGGCAGCGGCTCGCCGTAGCAGATCCAGCACAGGCCGATGAAGGCGCCGACCGAACCGAGCGCTGCGACGATCGCGCCCAGTCCCGCCCAACGCAGTCCGCGATCCCGAGCAAAGAGCGCGAGCCCGGCCGGCGCTGCCAGCGCCAGCAGCAGCGCATCGGGACGCACGGCATAGACGGCGGCGATCGACAGGCCGCAAGCGGCAACGGCGCCGCGCGTCGACGTGCCGTTCTGCAGCCGGAACGCGGCGAGCAGCGACAGCGCTACAAGCGCCATCGCCCAGGTCGTTTCCATGCCCGTGCCAAGCAGCAGGAACAGCTGTCCGTCGAAAGCGATCAGGGCAACGGCGACGGCGCAGACCAGATACCGCAACGTCGGATCGGTCAGCGGGCGCGAAACGGCATAGGCGAGCGGCAGAAGAACGAGATAGGCCAGAGCGCCGAGCGCGGCCGCGACCGTCGGCGTCAGCACCGCATCACGCCCCGTCAGCGCATGCATTACGGTGACGATCGCCTGGTAGAGCTGCGAAGTGTTGCCATGCACCGGCTGCTCACCGATGTTCCAGGAAAAGGCACCGGAATCGAGCAGGTTGTCGGCGTAGCGGACGAAGAAGAAAGCGTCGTCCATCAGAGAATCGCCGTAGTAGCCGTAGTGCAGCAGCCGCGTGCCGAGGGCAGCGAGAAAGAATGCCGCGCAGAGCGCAATCACGGCCAGTGCGACGGCTTTCATGCGTTCACCGGCCGCGGCCAGCGTCGCCCGCCGTTATCGCGGCTTGCGATGCAGGAACTCGCGCCCGACCTTGACGCGCTGGACGCCGTCATACTCGACGATGTCGGCCGTGGCGTAGGTCTCGTTCCAGTAGGTCGGCAGGTAGGAACCGGTGCCGATCACGTCGATCGGTGCTGCGGCCTGCGCCATGACACGGCACTTTGCTGGACCAAAACCGGAGGAAGCGACGATCTTGACCTTGTTGAAGCCGGAACGATCGAGCGCCTCGCGCAGATGGAACACGGCAGCAGCCGAGACGCCGGTGCCGACCAGGTAACGCAGCTCCTCTTCCGAGCGATAGCCGCGAATGGCGCGCGGGGCATTGCGCTCGAGCACCGCGTAGGAGGCCGGTGGATCCAACCCCT
This sequence comes from Reyranellaceae bacterium, assembly GCA_050185515.1. Taxonomy (GTDB): domain Bacteria; phylum Pseudomonadota; class Alphaproteobacteria; order Reyranellales; family JAQSWP01; genus JAQSWP01. The sequence continues at coordinate 8,430 of JBFWZG010000117.1, read as the reverse complement.
CGACAAAGCGACCGCCCGGCGTGTCGATCCGCACCGACAGTTTGCCAGCCCCCGCGAGGTCGGCGAAACGGCGGCAGACTTCCAGCGAATCGGAAACCTCGCGCGCGAAATAGTCGACCAGCACGGTCATCGGCTCGTCGCTGAAGGTGTCGTTGAACATCTCCGCCGCCCGCAGCGTCGAGCCGGCATAGCCGATCAGGGCATGCGGCATGGTCCCCAGCCCCTTCTCCTGGCCGAAGAAGCCGGCGGCGGAATCTATCGAGGTGCCGACGAAGCCGACCGCGTCGGCCTTGCGCTTGGCGCGGGCGGAGCCGACGGAAGCGGCATAGGCCATCAGCTCCGACATCTCGCTGCCGGCGCAATGGCGTGCATCCATGGCGAGGAACGCGACGTTCGGCAGTTCCGAGCACATCTGAAACGCGTTGTAGGCGGCAACGCAGGCCGGACCGAGCTTCTGCAGCAGCACGGTCTCGAGATCTACCAGATGGAAGAACGGACCGGTGACGTAGAAAATCGGCTCGCCGGCGCCAACCCACTTCCCCTCGGGATAGCGCAACTCTATGGCGAACTCGACGCCGCGCTGGCGCGCCATCTCGTTCAACCAGTCGATCGCCAGGCGCGGCGCGCTGACGACCGGGCGGCGCATGAACACGGCGTAGGTCACCCGGCTGTCGCCGAAGCGGCCGATCACCTTCTTGGTGCGGTTGAAATAGCTGTCGGTGAAGCGCGCGACGCTATCGTTGTCGGGATGCATCGCGCGCTCCGCCACAAGGAGTTACATGCCGCCGGCGACAGCCCGGCGTTCGAGATCGAGGCGCTCGGTCTTGAGGTGCTCGGCAATCAGGAATGCGAGTTCGAGCGCCTGACTGGCGTTGAGCCGCGGATCGCAATGCGTGTGGTAGCGATCGGCCAGCCCTTCCTCGGTGATGGCCTGGGCGCCGCCGACGCACTCGGTAACCTCCTGGCCGGTCATCTCGAAATGCACGCCGCCCGCATGAGTGCCCTCGGCGCGGTGAACGCCGAAGAAGTCGTGCACTTCCGAGAGGATCTGGTCGAACCGGCGCGTCTTGTAGCCGTTGGCCGACTTGATCGTGTTGCCGTGCATGGGATCGCAGGCCCATACCACCGAGCGGCCTTCGCGCTGCGCAGCCCGTACCAGCCCCGGCAGCTTGCCGGCGACGTTGCCGGCGCCCATGCGGCTGATCACCGTGATTCGACCGGGTGCGTTGTCGGGGTTCAGGGTATCGAGCAGACGATTGAAGTCGTCGACCGTGAGGCTGGGTCCGGCCTTGAAGCCCAGCGGATTGCGCACGCCGCGCAGGAACTCGACATGCGCTCCGTCGAGCTGTCGCGTGCGATCGCCGATCCACAGCATGTGCGCCGAACAGTCGTACCATTCGCCCGTCGTCGAATCGACGCGCGTCAGCGACTGCTCGTAGGGCAGCAGCAGCGCCTCATGGCTGGTGAAGAAGTCGGTCTCGGCGATCTGCGGCGTCGTCTCCGACGTCAGCCCGCAGGCGGCCATGAACGCCAGCGTCTCGTCGAGACGGTTGGCGAGATCGACGTAACGCTCGCCGGCCGGCGAGCTGGCGACGAAGCCCAGGGTCCAGCGATGCACCTGGTGCAAGTCGGCATAGCCGCCCTGGGCGAAGGCACGCAGCAGGTTCAGGGTCGCGGCCGACTGATTGTAGGCCTGCACCATTCGCTCCGGATCGGGCTGGCGCACCGACTTCTCGAACTCGAAACCGTTGACGATATCGCCGCGATAGGCCGGCAGTTCGACGTCGCCGATCTTCTCGGTCGGCGCCGAACGCGGCTTGGCGAACTGGCCGGCCATGCGGCCGAGTTTCACCACGGGCAGGCCGGCGCCGTAGGTCAGCACCACCGCCATCTGCAGCAGCACCCGGAACATGTCGCGAATGTTGTTGGCAGAGAACTCGGCGAAGCTTTCGGCGCAGTCGCCGCCTTGCAGCAGGAAGGCCTTGCCCTCGGCCACGCGCGCCAGACCGGCCGTCAGCCGGCGCGCCTCGCCTGCAAAAACCAGCGGCGGATAGCGGCGCAGCCGTTCCTCGGCCGCCGCCAGCGCTGCCTTGTCGGGATAGTCCGGAAACTGCTGGATCGGCCTGGTGCGCCAGCTCTCCGGCGACCAGTTGCGCGCGCGCGTCGCCTGCGCCGCTGCAGCGGTTGCCTTTGCCGGTCCAAGCCCGAGTACCATTGTTCCGTCCTTTCCTCGCAAATCCCGAAACGGGGGTCACCGCTATACGATTTTTTCCCGGCGAACGCCAGCGCCGGTACCGCTCGCCTGCCTTGCCGGCAAGGGCCTAGGGCACGAGCTTGCCGTTCAGGACAAGCGTCTAGACCCTAAGATTCTGTTTTTGCTCAATATCCGGTCCGCCGGCTGCTGCCAGAACTCGACTCGGACGGAGACGACCAGCCGCCCGACGAGCCAGCCTGTGCGAGGGCCGCTCTATCAGCCAGTAAAACAGCCAGACCCCAGCCAGTAGCGCAACGGCTTTCGACGCCCAGGCGACAAGCGGCGGCAGGCTGCCCGTCGTAGCCCCGACGAGAACGAGCACGATGGGGTGCATCAGATAGATCGAGTAGGCGCCCTGACCGCCCTGCTCAGCGAGACGAGAAGGGCGGTGACGCCGGTAGTAGCGTACTTCAATATCGAGCCAGGCGGTCGCTGCAATGGCGAAAACCGGCAAGGAGATCGGATAGCCGATCCGAAAATCCGAGTGATGCGCCAGCCAGATCGCCAACACCGACAGCAGCCACAGCCCGATACGCCAGGCCCAGATCGTGGCGCCCGCGATTGCCGGCGCGTCGCGGTCTACCCGGGCGGCCAGCAGACAGCCGAGCAGCCAGGCGGGATAGCAGACAAGCCAGTCCCAGAAGCCAAAAGGTCTTGGGGTCAGAGCCTCGAAATCCACTATCGCCACAACCGTTGCCGCCACCAGATAGGAGAGCGACACGATGACGAGCAGGCCGACGCGGCGAATTGCGACCAGCGCCAGAGGGTAGAGCGCGTAGTAGAGCATCTCGCAGTAAAGCGTCCACAGCACGAAGCGGCCGAGAAACGCCACCTCGCCGCCGATCGCGGAATAGGCCGCGGTGGCGACGGCCAGGGGCAGGCCGACGCGCACGAAGCGGCGCACGAGATAGACAGGCAGCACCAGTTTCTCGCCGCGCGCCTGCGGCAGGTGGATGCAGAACCCGGACACGACGAAGAACACGATCACCGCCGCCTTGCCGTTGAAGGCGAGGTAGTCGAGGCTGCGCGGCAGCCATTCGCCGAAGCCGATTGCGATCAGGGTGTCGCGCAGGGGAAAGGCCGCGCCATGGGCAATCGCCACCCACAGCGCCGCGAAAAAACGAATGCTGTCGAGACCGGCGTAATGCGCAGGCCGGTCCAACGCCACACTCACTCGGCCGCTTTGGCCTGCACCGGCGGACGCTTCGACCGCATGGTCACGAACTCCTCGGCCGCGGTGGGATGGATCCCGACGGTGGCGTCGAAATGCGCCTTTGTCGCACCCGCCTTCACTGCAATGGCGACGCCCTGAATGATCTCCGCCGCGTCGTCTCCCACCATGTGTGCGCCGACGACGCGATCAGAGGCGGCGTCGACCAGCAACTTCATGAACGTCTGCTGCTGGCGGCCGGACATGGTGTATTTCATCGGCCGGAACTGCGCGGCGTAGACGTCGATTTCGCCGTAGGCGCGCCGCGCCTCCTCTTCGGTCAGGCCGACCGTAGCGACCGGCGGCTGGCTGAACACCGCCGACGGGACGTTGGCGTGGTCGGGCTTCATCGGCCGCTTGCCGAATAGCGTGTTGGCGAGAAAATGCCCTTCCATGATGGCGACCGGGGTCAGGTTGATGCGATCGGTCACGTCGCCGATAGCGTAGATTCCAGGCACCGTGCTCTGCGACCATTCATCGACGGCGATGGCGCCCACCTTGTTCAGCGTGACACCCAGGCGTTCCAACCCGAGATCGTGGGTGTTAGGCGCCCGACCGGTAGCGAACATCACCAGATCGGTCTCTATGGTTTCGCTGGCGGCCGTCTTGCAGCGGTACTGCTCGCCCGATTTCTCGATGGCGACGATCTCGGTGCCGGTGCGGAACACGACGCCTTTGCGCGTCATTTCCCGTTGCAGCGTCTCCCGCACCTCCTGATCGAAGCCGCGCAAAATGAGATCGCGCCGAACTGCCATGGTGGTCTCGGCACCCAGACCATTGAAGATGCCGGCGAACTCGACCGCAATGTACCCGCCGCCAACCACCAGGACTCGCGCAGGCAACGCCTTAAGGTGGAACGCCTCGTTCGAGGTGATGCCGTGCTCGGCGCCTTCGATGCCAGGACGCACGGCGCGGCCACCAGTGGCGATGACGATTCGTTCGGCCGTGTACTGCTTGCCAGCGACCTCGACCGTGTGCGCATCGATCAGTCGTCCGCGGCCCTCGTGCAAGGTGACGCCGGCGTCCGACAGCAGTTTCTTGTAGATGCCGTTGAGCCTGTCGATCTCGTTGTCCTTGCGCGCGATCAGGGTCGGCCAGTCGAACTTTGGATCCTCAAGCGACCAACCATAACCGGCGGCATCCTCGAATTCCTCGGCAAAGTGCGAGCCATAGACCAGGAGCTTCTTGGGCACGCAGCCGCGGATCACGCAGGTGCCGCCCACCCTGTCGTCCTCGCAGATCGCCACCCGCGCGCCGGCAGCAGCGGCGATCCGGCTGCACCGCACGCCTCCGGAGCCGGCGCCGATGATATAGAGATCATAGTCGTAAGCCATTGCCATCCTTGATATCTGGAGCTCCCGCCGACGGCAGTATAACGGCGAGGCATCACGCGGCGAAAGCCCGCCAACCGCCCCGGAATGACCTCAATTGCGACGGGGATGACGCCACGGACGGCCCCGTAGATCTGGACAGTGCCGGCCCGCTTCGGTCGGCGGTTCACGACAGGAGTACTCAATGCACAAGGCAATTTTCGGCACCGTACTGGTCTCGGCGCTCGCCATCGGATCGGGCGTGGCCCTGGCCCGCTCGGGTGACGCCGGCGCCGGCCGCCACGGCGATCGCGGCTTCTCGATGGCCGATACCAACGGCGACAGCGTGATCAGCAAGGCCGAGTTCGAGACCGGCCGCGACAAGCTGTTCCAAAAGCTCGACGCCAACAGCGACGGGACGTTCACGCGCGAAGAGGCCTCCGCTTCCGCCGAAGCCTGGCGCAAGAAGGCTGCCGAGACCGGCAAGACCGTTTCCCCCGACCGCGAAGCCAAGCACAAGGCGCGCGGCGAGAAGATGTTCAACGATCTCGACACCGACAAGGACGGTCGTATCACCAAGGCCGAATTTGATGCCGCTGGCGAGAAATTGTTCGCCCGCCTCGACGTCAACAGCGACGGTCAAATCGCCAAGGGCGAAGGCCGGAAGACGAAACAGTAGCTGAACAGCAAGAAGGCCGCCGGACCGTCCGGCGGCCTTCCTCGCTAACGATGCTGTCGACTAGCCGCGTTCACCGCGTTCCCACTTGTTGTCGTTGCCTCGCTCGCCACGTTCCCAGTTGCCCCTCCCCCTCTCTCCACGTCCATGGTCATTGCCACGGTTCCAGTTGCGCTCGCCGCGTTCGTTCCAGTCACCGCGCCCATGCCAGTTATGATCACCGCGCTCGTTCCTGTCGCCGCGCTCGTTCCAGTCGCGGCGAATGTCGTGGCACTCTCCCTTCCCGTTGCGCACCACCCAGCGCTGGTTCGGGCCGCATGGACCCTTTTGCCAGCCCCGTTCCCCCCACCAGTCGGCCTTCGCCGCCTGCGGCTTGGCGGAAATTTCCAGGCCCCTGTCACCGACCGCCACATTGCCCGTCTGGACAAGCGCGAAAGCACCGATGCCAAGCCAAAGTTTACTGCGCATGCTCAACTCCTTCTCTGCCGTTCAGCACTCATACGCTGAGACGATCAAGGCCATCCCCTCGTTAAAGCTCCTGAAAGACATGACTTCGACGGTATATCTAAAAACGCATCGCATAGGTGGAGGTTCCGATGATCGTCCTTATCGGCCAGTTGATTGACAGCGTCGCCGTCGGGCAATTGCGGCAAATGTTGGGCCAGGCCCGCTTCGTCGACGGTCGCGCGACGGCCGGTGCGCAGGCCCGCCTGGTCAAACGCAACGACCAGGTCGAGCGCGACGACGATTCGCTACCGCGAATGCGAGAGACCGTTCTCCAGGCGTTGCAAGAAAGCGATATCTTCCATAGCGCCGCGAGGCCGAAGCACGTGCAGCCGCCGCTGTTCTCGCGCTATGTGCCCGGCATGGAGTACGGCAATCACGTCGACGACGCGATCATGGGCGGCATGCGGATGGATCTATCGTTCACGTTGTTCCTTTCGGACCCTGACAGCTACGACGGTGGCGAACTCGTCATTGACAGCCCCTCCGGAGAACAGGACATCAAGTTGCCGGCCGGCAGCGCCGTGCTGTATCCCGCCACCACACTTCACCGGGTGGCGCCCGTCACGCGCGGCGAGCGACTGGCGGCCGTTACCTGGGTACGCAGCCTTATCCGAGATGCCAGCCGACGCGAGATCCTGTTCGACCTCGACCGCGTGCAGGACGCTCTGTTCGTACGAGACGGCAAGACGACGGAGACAGACCTGCTGGCTAAGACGGCCTCCAATCTGCTCCGGCTCTGGGCCGAGGACTGAGACAGTCCCTAGACTCAGTCCGCCATGCGGTTGGTGAATCGCGCATTGCCAAGGCCCGTGCCGATGGTCAATACGCCCCAGCGCCGGATATCGGCCATCGCCGGCGCTTCGCTCAGGCCCTGAACTACCGCGTCGTTGTGCATCAGGACGGTGGTCTGCCGTCCGGCGATTTCGGGAATCGACCGGCGCAGGACTTCCGGCAAGTTGAAGCGCGAGCTCTCCCAGTCGCCGGGTAGATTCTGGCCGCCCCGGGCGATACGGCCATCCTCCTCGATGAGACCCGGGCAGCCGATACCTACGACCGGCGCGAGCGCGAGCTCCTCCTTCTCGGCGCGATCGATGAGCCGACGGAGCATGTCGATCAGCCGCTCAACCGCCTCGTCGCGGTCGGGGGCATCTTCGGCATGACGCCAGTGCTGTTTCCTGATGACTTTCGCCCTGGCGGGATCGGGATTCTTCTTCGATCCGACGCGCACAAGGCCCGCCCTGATGTTGGAGCCGCCGATGTCGACGCCAAGAATCGCGCTGTGGCCCTTCAGCAATCGCGCCGGCGGCAGGTAGGCCGCCCCAATGAGGGCCGCCTCGTCGGGATGATGCGAGATCGGCACGAGTTCGATCCGCGCCCCGTCCTCTTTGAGCGCGATCTCAGCGCGTCCGATCGCCAGTTCGCCGATTCGCCCACGCCGAAAACCGCCGCCGACGACGATCCGCTCGGTGCCCTTCCAGTCGTCGCGCTGCAGAAATCGGCGAATTACCGCGAACAGTTCCGACGCGAATCGTTCGATCGCCGCCTGAACCAGCGCGGCAGCCTCGAGATCGTGTCCCAGCAGGATTGCATCCAGTTCTGCTTTCCCGAACTCGTCGATATCGTCTTCGCCCAGCGGATCGTCGCCGCGTGCCCGCAATGACTGACGGAGATCAGCGAGAATCTCGAAGAACGCACCGCTGCTGGCGCGATCACCAAGGAACGCCTCACCATCGCGCAGCTCCACGTTGAAGGAATCGACCAGCACCGGCGGCAGAACTCGCGCACCATGGACAAACGAACGCGCAACGTTTTTGGACTGGCGGGACATGGGTCCATCGGATCAGAAAGGCACCACCGCCGTAAACGGCCGCCGTCACGGCACGTTCCGAGGTTTTCGTTACATCCCGCCGCTGGTAACATGAGCCATGACCACCGACGGATCGCAGAGGGCATCGGCCGCCGCCCTGCAGGTCGCCCGGGCACCCGATGGCGCATGGGAGCTGCACTCGCGGACGCCATGTGCCGCATTGCGGGGCGTGGTTCGAGACTATCAGGGCTATCGCGAGAGTGCGGCCCAGCCCATCCTGCGACGCGAACTGCCGCATGGCGGCGTGGTGCTTATCGTCAATTTCGGCGCCCGCTGGCATGTTAGCGTACCGCGTCCCGGCCACGCCGCATCTTCGTTCGGTAGTTTCGTCGCCGGAATCGACGATTTCGCCTCGGTGGTCGGCGCCGCTGGACCCGCGCACTGCCTGCAGGTCAATCTGACGCCCTTGGGCGCCCGACGCTTTTTCGGTATCGGGATGCAGACGCTGGCGCGCCGTGTCGTGGGCTTTGACGAGGTATTGGGTCGCGATGCCGATCGGCTGGCGGACAGGCTGTTCCAGGCGCCGGACTGGCGCATGCGTTTCGACATCGTCGAGGGGATGATCGCAAGTCGTCTGGCCGAGGCGGCGGCAGTCCCGCCAGGCAT
>JBFWZG010000116.1:0-11874 GCA_050185515.1 Reyranellaceae bacterium | reverse complement strand
CCGTCCTCGCCCGGCTGGAAATAGTTGGTGCGCAGGGTCGCGGTCATGGCGTTGAGGAACCGGCGCAGCATGCGATCGTCGTCGAGGCTCGACACTCCGTCGAGCGCGGTGGCGATCTCGGCGTCTATGCCGGCGCAGAGCGCCTCGGCATCGGCCTGATGCTGCGGATCGAAGCGGGCGCAGAAGCGGCGCACCAGCAGCGCGGCGATGTCCGGATGCGCCGCCAGCGCGGCCTCCATGTAGGCCTGACTGAAGGCGATGCCGGCCTGGCGCAGATACTTGCAATAGGCGCGCAGCAGCTTGACCTCGCGCCACTGCAGCCCGGCCAGCAGCACCAGACGATTGAAGCCGTCGCTCTCCATCTCGCCGGTCCAGACGCGGCCCAGAGCCGTCTGGAACGCCTCGCGCACCCGGTCGAGCTCGACGGCGTCACCGCTGGCGGTGGCGAGGGTGAAATCGTGCAGGTGCAGGGTGACGGCCTCGTCGCCCTGCTGGCGCAACGGCCGCAGCGTGTGCGGCACTTCGGTCAGCACCCGCAGGCCCATGTTCTCCAGCAGCGGCAGCACGTCGGACAGCGGAATAGGCCCGCCCTCGCGCACCAGCTTCAGCCGCAGTTCCTGCGGCCGGTCGCCGTTCTCGCGATAGAGCGAGATCTGCAGCTGGCCGGTTTCGAGCGCCTTCTCCGCCCGCTCGATGTCGTCCAGAGCCGTGGCCGGCGGCACGGACTCCTGATAGCCGGCCGGAAAGCCATGGGCATAGCGCCGCGCCAGGGTCAGGCCGCGCTGCTCGCCCAGATTGGCGACCAGCCGTTCCCGCAGCCGGTCGCGCCAGGTGCGGGCCGCCTGCGCCAGCTCGGCCTCGATCGCCGCCGTCTGCCATTCCTGCGTCGCTGCGCCGAGCCTGACGTTGAACAGCACGCGGGCCAGCGGCGATTCCTCGGCCAGGGTCACGGCGAAGGCCAGCACCGGGCCGCCAAACGCGTTTTGAAGTACCTGCGCGAAGCGCTGGCGCAGCGAACTGTCGTAACGCTCGCGCGGGGTGAACACGAGGCAGGCGACGGATCGGCCGAGCGCGTCGGGCCGCACGAACAGCGCCGTACGCGGCCGTTCCTGCAGATGCAGAATGCCCAGCACCGTCTGCAGCAAGGTGGGATCGTCGTACTGCAGCAGCTCGTCGCGCGGGAAGGTTTCGAGAATGTTGAGCGTGGCCTTGCCGTCATGGCTGGTCGGCTCGAAGCCGGTCTGCTCGATGATGCGCTCCACCTTGCGGCGCAGCAGCGGAATGACGCGGGGCGAGCGATTATAGGCCGCCGACGTGAAGAGCCCGGCGAACCGATGCTCGCCCTCGAGCCGGCCATCGGGGCCGAAATGCTTGACGATGAGCACGTCCATCGGCGCGCGCCGATGAACTGTGGCCTGGCGATCGGCCTTGGCGATCAGCAGCACCGCCGGTCCGTGCAGGAAGGCGCGGACCGCAGCCGGCAGGCCGCTGACGCCCGGCGCCGGCTCGAACAGCAATGTCGCGTCGTCGCGCAGAACGCCCAGCGCCGACCCCGGCATCAGCTCGTAGGCGCCGCCCTCGTCGCTTTCCGGCGCGACGTAGCGATAGCGCCGGTAGCCGAGGAAGGTGAAATGGTCGGCGGCGATCCATTCGAGGAAATCGCGTGTCTCCGCAACATCGGCGGGATCGCAGAGCGGCCCCGGCGCGGCCAGTCCGGCGAGGGCGGTGCCGATGGCCCCACGCATGGCGCGCCAGTCGCCGACCGCGGCGCGCACGTCCTCCAGCACCCGGGCGAGCGCCTGCGCCAGTTCGTCGAGCGCCGTCGCCGGCTGGCGGTCGATCTCGATCAGCATCATCGATTCTCGTTTTGCGTCGGCGCCGGCCGGCTCGCCGAATTCCAGCAGCGAGCCCGAGCCATCGCGCAACACCGGCACGATGGGATGGGCGATCAGATGGGCGCCGATCTCGCGCGTCACCAGCTCGGCCAGCACCGAATCGACGATGAACGGCATGTCGTCGTTGACGATCAGCACCGCCGTATGGGGCGAGGACCAGCCATGCTCGCTGGCCGCCGGATTGAAAACGACGATTTCCGCCTGTCCCGGGCGGCGCGTGCGCGCGCGCGCCAGCAGCGACAACGCGGCCCCCAGTCTTTCGTCGGCCGGCGCGGCGGCCAGATCGGCTTCGTCGACGCCGGCGAAAAGGCGTCGAACGAAGCGCGCGGCTTCCTCGGCCATGCCATCGGCCAGCCGGACCCGCGCCGCCGCCACGATCGCTTCCGCCGCCTGCCGCCGGCGCGCCTCCGCACCCGCCTTGTCTGCCGCTGCCGCTCGCGTATCCATCGTTTCTCCCCGGCCCGTTGCGCCGGACCTGCTCGACCCCCTGGTCGCGTTGGACGCCAGCCTAGGCGCCGCCATCGGCGAGCGACTATGGCCCGCATCACATTCCTGTCGCCGAGGAATGCGGTGGCAATGTGGACGCAACGCCACGGCCGGCCCCGCGTTCGCGCCTCCCGCGACGACACGGTCGCAATTATAGGCCGTTGGCCTTTACCGTGCCGTGTCGGTTCCGCAACCGCCCCCTTCAGGGCTGTTGGTCGGGGTGATTGCGGGGATAAGGAAGAGGATGCCCTGTTTTAGGGGATCGGCGCGCGCAACTCGTCGTAAGCGCCTCTATCGCAAAACATTTCTGAAATATACAAGACCAGTTCGTTAATTCTGCGCTCGTTCCGCAATTATGTTTCGATGACCAGTAGTGGCAAATAATTAATAAAAAACAACGAATTAGACTGTCAAGTTCATTCTCATAATCATGAGAAAATATCAGGCGTGACTCGAAAACCTCGCTGACTATCATCGACATCTGGTAGCCGCCTTGGGGGCAGCAACCCAACATCTAGCATCAATCCCCACCCTGTCCTTTGCACAGGTGTGGACAAGAAAGTCTAAGGGGGCCGCAAGTGTTTGACGTCATTCAGCTCCAGGAAGGCAGCCGGGTTGTTATCGATCCGAGCCGTGATGCCAAACTCACCAATTTCGGCAAGGCGACACTGGAAGACCGGTATCTTCTGCCTGGCGAATCGATCCAGCAGATGTTCGCCCGGGTCGCCTCCGCTTTCGCCGACGACGACGCCCACGCCCAGCGGCTCTACGACTACATTTCGAATCTGTGGTTCATGCCGGCAACACCGGTGCTGTCCAATGGCGGCACCACGCGCGGCCTGCCGATCTCCTGCTTCCTGAACGAGGCCACCGATTCGCTGGAAGGCATCGTCGGCCTGTGGAACGAGAACGTCTGGCTGGCCGCCCGCGGCGGCGGCATCGGCTCGTACTGGGGCAATCTGCGGTCGATCGGCGAGAAGGTCGGCATGAACGGCAAGACCTCCGGCGTCGTGCCCTTCATCCGCGTCATGGATTCGCTGACCCTGGCGATCTCGCAGGGCTCGCTGCGGCGCGGCTCGGCGGCCTGCTACCTGCCGGTCAGCCATCCCGAGATCGAGGAATTCATCGAGATGCGCCGCGCCTCGGGCGGCGATCCCAACCGCAAGGCGCTCAACCTGCATCACGGGATCCTCATTCCCGACGCCTTCATGCGCGCGGTCGAGAACGACGAGGAATGGGCGCTGACCAGCCCCAAGGACGGCGCCGTGCAGCGCAAGGTGTCGGCCCGCGAATTGTGGATCCGCATCCTGACCGCCCGCGTCGAGACCGGCGAGCCGTACATCGTCTACATCGATCACGTGAACCGCGCCCTGCCCGAGCACCACAAGCTGGCCGGCCTGTCGGTGAAGACCTCCAATCTGTGCAGCGAAATCACGCTGCCGACCGGCATCGACCGCGACGGCAAGCAGCGCACCGCCGTGTGCTGCCTGTCCTCGCTCAATCTCGAGACCTATTTCCAGTGGCACGACCATCCGCTGTTCATGGAAGACGTGCTGCGCTTCCTCGACAACGTGATGCAGGACTTCATCGACAAGGCGCCGCCGGAATTCGCCCGCGCCACCTATTCGGCCATGCGCGAGCGCTCGGTCGGCCTGGGCGTCATGGGCTTCCACTCCTTCCTGCAGGCCAACGGCATTCCGCTGGAATCGGTGATGGCCAAGGTGTGGAACAAGAAGATGTTCAAGCACGTGCGCGAGCATGCCGACGCCGCCTCGCGCAAGCTGGCGCAGGAGCGCGGCCCCTGCCCGGACGCCGCCGATTTCGGCGTCATGGAGCGCTTCTCCAACAAGCTGGCGATCGCGCCCACCGCCTCGATCTCGATCATCGCCGGCGGCGCCTCGCCCGGCATCGAGCCGGCGGCGGCCAATTCCTTCACCCACAAGACGCTGTCGGGCTCGTTCAACGTGCGCAACCCGTACCTCGCGAAGCTGCTGGAGGAGAAAGGCCGCAACGACGAGGACACCTGGACTTCGATCACCGTCAACAACGGCTCGGTGCAGCATCTCGACTTCCTCGACGAGCACGAGAAGGCGACCTACAAGACCGCCTTCGAGATCGACCAGCGCTGGCTGATCGAGCATGCCGCCGACCGCGCGCCCTTCATCTGCCAGGCGCAGTCGCTGAACATCTTCCTGCCGGCCGACGTGCACAAGCGCGACCTGCACCAGATCCACATGATGGCCTGGAAGCGCGGCGTGAAGAGCCTCTACTACCTTCGCTCGATGTCGATCCAGCGCGCCGACGTGGTCTCGGAGGCCTCCGCCACCGTCGCCATGCCGACCGCGCCCGGCGCGGAACTGCCGCTGGCCGCCATGCGCGCGCTCAACGCCGACCGCGAACAGGAAAACACCAATAACTACGAAGAGTGCCTGTCGTGCCAATAGGCCGACCAGGAAGCCTCCGCAGGAAGATCTGATATGTCCCTCCTCGATTCCAAACCCATCTACAAGCCCTTCAACTATCCTTGGGCCTATGACGCGTGGCTGATGCAGCAGCGCATCCACTGGCTGCCCGAGGAAGTGCCGCTGGCCGACGATCTGAAGGACTGGCGCAACAAGCTCAGCGATTCGGAGCGGCATCTGCTGATGCACATCTTCCGCTTCTTCACGCAGTCGGACGTGGAAGTGAACAACTGCTACATGAAGCACTATTCGCGGGTGTTCAAGCCGACCGAAGTGCAGATGATGCTGTCGGCCTTCTCCGCCATGGAGACGGTGCACATCGCCGCCTACTCGCACCTGCTCGACACGCTGGGCATTCCCGAGGCCGAGTACTCCGCCTTCCTCCGCTACAAGGAGATGAAGGACAAGTACGACTACATGCAGGGCTTCAACGTCGATTCCAAGGCCGACATCGCCAAGACCCTGGCGGTGTTCGGCGCCTTCACCGAGGGCCTGCAGCTTTTCGCCTCCTTCGCGATGCTGCTGAACTTCCCACGATTCAACAAGATGAAGGGGATGGGCCAGATCGTGTCGTGGTCGGTGCGCGACGAGACCCTGCACACCAACTCGATCATCCGCCTGTTCCGCACCTTCATCGCCGAGAATCCGGAAGTCTGGACGGACGCGCTGCAGCGCGAGCTCTACGTCGCGTGCTCGACCATCGTCGACCACGAGGACGCCTTCATCGATCTCGCCTTCGAGCTCGGCGCGATCGAGGGCATGACGCCGGACGACGTCAAACGCTACATCCGCTTCATCGCCGACCGGCGGCTGGGCCAGCTCGGCCTGCAGGCCATCTACCGCATCGAGAAGAACCCGCTGCCCTGGCTCGACACCATGCTGAACGCGGTCGAGCACACCAACTTCTTCGAGAACCGCGCCACCGAATACTCAAAAGCCGCAACCCGCGGCACCTGGGAGGAAGCCTTCGAGTAACCCGTCCCACCGGCAGGTCTGCTTCCCTCTTCCTGCCGTCTCGCTCAGGTTCCTCCCCACCTTGACCGCCCCGCGCCCCGTCGCGGGGCGCTTCGTTTTCGCCTCAGATCATGCGGACCGCTTATGGCGGCATTCGCAAAATGTGTGTATCAGCACCTATGTTCACGAGACGTTCCGAAAATCTCTATTTGCAACCTTGTCTCCAGGGACGAACCGACTGAATCCGTTCTGCAATCCAGAACGACGGCCCTCCGGCTCGCGCCGTCGCGAGCGGCCGATTATGATCGCGCCGACCAAGGGAGAGGCGCGTCGATGGATTTCGTCCTGCTGGGCACCGGCTGCCCGAATTGCGATCCGCTGCGGCTGGGACCGTCCAACCTGGTGCGCCACGGAAAGCATGCCTTCCTGGTCGATTGCGGTTCGGGCGTGACGCAGCGGCTGGTCCAGGCGGGCACGCCCGGGCGCGACATCGAGGCGCTGCTGCTGACCCATCTGCATTCCGACCACACGGTCGATCTGCTGCAGCTCATCATGTCGAGCTGGCACCAGGCGCGGCAGCGGCCGCAGCGCATCTTCGGCCCCAAAGGCACTAAGCGCTTCGTCGACGGGCTGATGGCGTTCTGGCAGCCGGAGTTCGAGCAGCGCATCGCCCATGAGCGCCGGCCCTCGACCGTCGCCCTGCAGGTCGAGGTGCAGGAGATCGAGGACGGCGAGATCATCCGCCACGACGACATGGTCGTGCGCGCCGTGCGGGTCGAGCATTCGCCGATCAAGAACGCCTTCGGCTACGTGTTCGAGGCCGACGGGCGGAAACTGGCTTTCTCCGGCGACACCGCCTTCTGCCCGGCTCTGATCGAGGCGGCGCGCGGCGCCGACGTGCTGGTTCACGAATGCTTTATCCATCGCGAGATGGCGATCATTCCCGGCGTCCGCACCAAGGAAGGGACCGACGCCGTCGCCTCCTACCACACGTTGAGCAGCGAAGTCGGCAAGGTGGCGGCGCAGGCCGGGGTCAAATGCCTGGTGCTGAACCATTTCGTGCCGACCCAGTTCGACCGCGCGGCCCTGCTGGCCGAGGTTCGGCGCGACTACGCCGGGCCGATCGTCATCGGCGAAGACCTGCTTGCCATTGATATCTCCCGTGCAGCGCTTACCTACAATCAGGCAATGATCGGGCTCGACGCGCTGGCGTAGCCTGTACTAGTTTCCGCGCCCTCGTTGCCGGCGGCTGTCAGTGGGGACATCCGCCATCCTGATGAAGGCGTATTATCAACATGACCACCTCCCGTCTCCGCACCGCGCTGGCCGCGGGCGTCCTTGCCCTTTCCTCCGGTGCGCTGGCGGTGCCGGCGCTGTGCCAGGATCGCGCCGCCGCCGCGACCGGCAACGCCCTGGCCATGGCGCAGGCCGAGCGGCCGCTGCCGGTGCGGATCGACCCGGCGGCGCGCTATCTGTTCGTCGTGCCCGGCTCGACGGAGAAAGCGCCGGATCCGGCCGAGGCCCAGCGCATCCACGATGCGCTCGAGCGGCAGGGGTTCCGCATGGTGCATGAACGCAAGGCGACCCCGCGCAGCATGGCCGAGGGCGTGCGGCGCGTCATCGCCGGCGGCGTGCAGCCGGAGAACATCTCCGTGCTTGCGGTCGGCGATGCGGTCCAGGGGCTGATCGACGTCGCCCAGGAAGTCTACGACCCGCGCGTCAACTACATCATCATCGCCGGCTGCACCAATCGTCCCAACTTCGCCAGCCGGGTGCCGCTGAAGGGCCGCGTCCTGTCGGTGCAGATGGAAAAGCCGACCGGCCCGATGCCGTCCTGCCGCTCGGTCTTCGCCGGTCGCGGCGCGGCCAGCGGCTTCGAATTCGAGGAGATCGCCATCCGCAACCTCGATTCGTCGCCGAACCATCCGGTTTTGGAGCTTGTCGTGGTCGAGGCCATCAACGCCTGGACCCGCAGCCACCACACCGAGGACGTGCGCTAAGCCGAATAACGGATCGCGAGAGGCCGGCCAGAGCGCCGGCCTTTTTCGTTTCCCGTCTTGACGCCAACATTATTTCCATTATTCTGGAATTATGGAAGCAACGACCGCCGTCAATCACCTCGCTGCCCTTGCCCAGGAATCCCGCCTTGGCGTGTTCCGCCTGCTTGTGCAGGCCGGCGCCGAGGGCTTGTCGGCCGGCGAACTGGCCGCCCGTCTGGAACTGCCCGGCCCGACCCTTTCCTTCCACCTGTCGCAATTGAAGAGCGCCGGCCTGGTGCAGTGCCGGCGCGAAAGCCGCTCGCTGATCTACACGGCGAACTACGCGGCGATGAACGAGCTGCTGGGCTACCTGACCGAGAATTGCTGCGGCGGCCAGCCCGAGCAATGCGCGCCGGCCAGCGCCTGCGCCCCTGAATCCGTACCCCGCAAGACCGCCAGGAGGGCGTCATGAAGCGTCTGCACGTCAATGTCGGCGTCGCCGATCTCGATCAGTCGATCCGGTTCTATTCCACCCTGTTCGGCGCCGAGCCCAGCGTACGCCACGACGACTATGCCAAATGGATGCTGGACGATCCGCGCGTCAACTTCGCCATCTCGACGCGCGGGGCGCCGGGCCTCGACCATCTCGGCATCCAGGCCGACACCGGCGAGGAACTGCAGGAGATCGCCACGCGGCTGAAGGCGGCCGACACGGCCGTGTTCGAGCAGAAGGAAGCGGCTTGCTGCTATGCCCGTTCCGACAAGGCCTGGGTGCAGGACCCGTCCGGCCTGAGCTGGGAGACGTTCCACACCTCGGGCCAGATCACCACCTACGGCGAAGACACGGCCAAGGCCGCGCAACCCGGTCCGACCAAGGCGGCATCCGCCTGCTGCGCACCGCAGATGGTCGCCGTTCCTGAAGCTGCGAAGACAGCCGGCTCCTGCGGCGCCAAGAGCTGTGGCTAGGAGCGCAGAATGAACGACCGGCAATTCAACGTGCTGTTCCTGTGCACCGGCAATTCGGCGCGCTCGATCCTGGCCGAGTCGCTGCTGCAACACTGGTCGCACGGGCGCTTCGCCTCGCACAGCGCCGGCAGCCAGCCCAAGGGCGAGGTGCATCCCTACGCCGTCGACCTGCTGCGCTCGCTGAAATTGCCGAGCGAGGGCTTCCGGTCCAAGAGCTGGGAAGAGTTCGCGCAGGCCGGAGCGCCGCCGCTGGATTTCGTCTTCACCGTCTGCGACAGCGCCGCCAACGAACCCTGCCCGGTGTGGCCGGGACAGCCGATGACGGCGCATTGGGGCGTGCCCGATCCGGCGGCCGCCACCGGCACCGAACTGCAGAAACGCCAGGCGTTCCGCGAGGCCTTCCGCCAGCTGGAAAACCGCATCCGGATCTTCACCTCCCTGCCGCTGGCGACGCTCGACCGCATGAGCCTGAAGAACAAGCTCGACGAGATCGGCAAGGTCACCCTGGCCGGCGACACCATCGCAGCCTGACTACAATGCCTGTCAAACTCGCCGTCGCGCCGGGCATCCTTCTCGCCGCGACGGCGGCCGGAGCGGCCGCCTGATGTCCTCTTTCGAACGTTATCTGTCGCTCTGGGTGGCGATGTGCATCGCCGCAGGGATCGCACTCGGCAATCTCCTGCCGGGCGTCTTCGCCGATCTTGCCCGCCTCGAATACGGCTCGGTCAACTTCCTTGTCGCCATCCTGATCTGGTTCATGGTCTACCCGATGATGGTGGCCGTGGATTTCACCAGCCTGCGCCGCGTCCATGAACGTCCCAAGGGCCTGATCATCACACTGGCGGTCAACTGGCTGATAAAGCCCTTCACGATGGCGGCGCTCGGCGTGTTGTTCTTCGAGAACGTCTTCGCCGGGCTGATCGATCCCGCCAACACTGATCAGTACATCGCCGGCCTGATCCTGCTCGGCGCCGCGCCCTGCACGGCAATGGTATTCGTCTGGTCGCAGATGACGCGTGGCGACCCGACCTACACGCTGGTCCAGGTCTCGCTCAACGACGTGGTGATGATCTTCGCCTTCGCTCCGATCGTCGCGCTGCTGCTCGGCGTCACCGACATCGTGGTGCCGTGGGAGACGTTGCTCCTGTCGGTGTTGCTTTATGTCGTCATCCCGCTGGCCGCAGGGGCGCTGACGCGCTGGCGCCTGACCCACAAGGCCGGCGCGGCCCAATCGGCGGCCGCAGGCGAAGCCGAAGTCGCCCGCTTCACCGGACGCATCAAGCCGCTGTCGGTGCTCGGCCTGCTCGCCACCGTAGTGCTGCTGTTCGGTTTTCAGGGACAGATCATTCTCGATCAGCCGGCGCTGATCGCCCTGATCGCCGTTCCGCTGCTGGTCCAGTCCTACGGCATTTTCGCCATCGGCTATGGCGCGGCCTACCTTTGGCGCGTGCCCTTCAACGTCGCCGCGCCCTGCGCCCTGATCGGCACGTCGAACTTCTTCGAACTGGCCGTCGCGGTCGCGATCGGCCTGTTCGGGCTGAACTCGGGCGCAGCGCTGGTCACCGTGGTCGGCGTACTGGTCGAGGTGCCGGTCATGCTGTCGCTGGTCGCCTTCGCCAACCGGACGAGCGGATGGTTTCCGGGAGCCGGCCGTCGCTAGCCTGGTTCGGTCGTCGGCCTCACGCCCAGCCGCCGGCATGCGGCAGGACATGGCCGGTGATGAAGCCCGCCCCGTCTGACGCCAGGAAGGCGATGGCGGCGGCGATCTCCTCGGGCTTGCCCAGCCGGCCCAGCGGGATGCCGGCCGTCATCTTGACCATCGCCGCCTTGTCGGCCAGCAGTTCCGGCGGAAAATAATCGGGGTTCTCGACATAGTTCGAGCCCACGGCATTTACCGTGATGCCCTTGCGTCCCAGCTCCTTCGCCCAGGACGACACCAGCCCATTGCAGGCGGCGCGGGCGGAAACGTACATCGAATAGTTGGCCAGGCCGCGCAGTGGCGCGGCCGACGACACCAGCACGATGCGGCCCCAGCCGCGCGCCTTCATGCCGGGCACCAGACCGCGGGCGATGGCCAGCGGCCGCACCGTCAACGCCTCGAGCGCCTCTCGATAGGCGGCAGCCGACGCTTCTTCCAGCGGCGCCCGTGTAGCGGGATAGGCGTCGTTGCTGACGAAGATATCGATGCCGCCATGGACAGCCACGGCCCTGGCGGCGATGTCGTCGTAGCCCTGGGCCGCGAACGCCGTCACTCCCGGCACCTCCTGTTCGAAAGCGCGGCGGGCGCTATCGTCGGCGAAAGCCTCGTCGTGCATCACCACCCTGACGCCCTGCGCCAGAAGCGCGCGAGCGGCCGGCCGGCCGGCGAAACGGGTGGCGCAGGTGATGAGGGCGGTGCGTTCCATGGCGGGCTCCTGCCGATGCGGTTGCGCGAAGCCTGCCGCATCCTTATCACTATGAACAGACGTTTATGGAAAAGCAGAGGAAGCGCCCATGCCGTTCGCCAGCCTGGCCGATGTCGTGCAGTTCGAGAAGACGCCGTACCGGCAGCGCATCACGGCCAGCAACGTCTATGACCTGCTGCGGCAGACCGCGCTGAAGCAGCCCGACAAGCCGGCCATCCACTATCTGCCGAAGGGCACGGCGGACGACGAGGCCGTCACCTACAGCTACCGCCAGTTCATCGATCGGATCACCCAGAGCGCCAATTTTTTCCGCGCCCTCGGCGCCGGACCCGACGACGTCGTCTCGCTGGTCATGCCGATCCTGCCCGAGACTTTCTTCTGCCTGTGGGGGGCGGAGACCGCCTGCATCGCCAACCCGATCAACCATTTCCTCGAAGCGGCGCAGATCGTCGGCATCATGGCCGAAGCCAGGGCGAAGATCCTGGTGACCTGCGATCCTTCGATCGTGCCCGATATCTGGCCCAAGCTGGCCGACATCAGGGCCAAGGTGCCGAGCCTGCAGCATATCGTCGTCATCGGCGGCAAGCCGGCGCCCGAGGCGCTGCGCTACGAGGAGGAGATCGGCAAATACGACGCCGGCGCGCCGCCCAGTCCGCGCAATTCGCGTTTCGAGGACGTGGCGGCGCTGTTCCATACCGGCGGCACCACCGGCACGCCGAAGCTGGCG
>JBFWZG010000115.1:0-11895 GCA_050185515.1 Reyranellaceae bacterium | reverse complement strand
ATGGCGCGCACCGGCCTGCTGCAGCCTGGCGCGCTGCTGAGTTACGAATATCGGCTGGCGCTCCAGCCGGGCACGAATTTCCGCAACACCATCGCCACCATCAACCGTCAGTTCCCCAGCGCCGGCTGGCGGGTGCGCGGGCTGGACGAGGCGGGCGGCGGGCTGCGGGTGTGGATCGACCGGCTGACGCTCTATCTCAGCCTGATCGGGCTGGCGGCGCTGCTGGTCGGCGGGGTCGGCATCGGCAACGCCGTCGACAGCTTCCTGATCGGCCGGCGGCGCACCATCGCCTCGCTCAAGAGCCAGGGTGCGCCGGCCGGGCTGATCTGGCGGCTCTACATGGCGCAGATCGCGGTGCTGGCGCTGCTCGGCGTCGGCATCGGCCTCGTGTTCGGCATCATGCTGCCGTTCGTCGCCGACGCGCTGATCGGCGACCGCCTGCCGGTCAATGCCCGGGTCGATCTCTACATGCAGCCGCTGGCCTTGGCGGCGCTGTTCGGGATGATGGTGGCGCTGCTCTTCGCGCTGTGGCCACTGGCGCGAGCCCGTGCGGTGCCGGCCGCCACCCTGATGCGCGGCTTGTCGGCCAGCGACGACATCTCGCCGCGCCTGCGCGATCTGCTGGCCATGACGGGCGTCGGCCTCGTGCTGGCCTCCGTGGTCGTGCTGACCGCACCGCAACGCAACGTCGCCGTCTGGTTCATCGTCGGCGCGCTGGGCGCCTTCATCGCTTTTCCCGCCCTGGCACGCCTCGCCATGGCGGCTGCCCGTCGCATCAAGCATCCGCCGCATCCGACCCTGCGGCTGGCTTTGGCCAATCTGCACCGGCCCGGCGCCGCGACCGTCACCGTCATGCTGTCGCTGGGCCTGGGCCTGACCGTGCTGGTCGCCACCGCACTGATCGAGAACAATCTGCAGCGCCAGGTGCAGCAGCGCCTGCCGCAGGACGCGCCGGCTTTCTTCTTCGTCGACATACAGCCCGACCAGGTCATGGCCTTCGACGCGGCGGTGCGGGAGGCGGGCGGCTACGGGCTGGAGCGCACGCCGTCGCTGCGCGGGCGCATCAGCCGCATCGACGGCGTGCCGGTCGCTCGGGTCGAGATCGCGCCGGAAGCCCGCTGGGCCGTCGACAGCGACCGCGGCCTGACCTATGCGCCGACGCCGCCCGACGGCACCCGTCTCGTGGCCGGCCAGTGGTGGCCATCGGACTATCGCGGCGCGCCGCTGGTGTCGTTCGACGCCGCCCTGGCGCGCGGCTTCGGGGTTGGCATCGGCGACACCATCACCGTCAACATTCTCGGGCGCGAGATCGAGGCGCGCATCGCCAATCTGCGCACCATCGACTGGACCACGCTGAACCTGAACTTCACATTCGTCTTCGCGCCCGGCGTGCTCGAGGCGGCGCCTCAGACCTGGATCGCGACGGTCAAGGCACGGCCGGAAGAAGAGGAAAAGGTCTATCGCGCCATCACCGACCGTTTCGCCAACGTCACCGTGATCCGGGTCAAGGATGCGCTGGACACGCTGGCCGGCCTGCTGGGCAATATCGGCCTGGCGGCGCGGGTGGTAGGCGCGGTCAGCATCGCCACCGGGCTCATGGTGCTGGCCGGCGCCATGGCGGCGAGCCAGCGGCGGCGGGTGCACGATACGGTCGTCATGAAGGTGCTGGGCGCCACGCGCCGACGCATCCTCGAGGCCTTCATTTACGAATTCGCCGCCCTTGGCCTGATCACCGCCATTGCCGCGATCCTGATCGGCAGCCTGGCCGCCTGGCTGGTCATCACCGAGGTCATGAACCTGCAGTGGAGCTTCCCGTTCTCCGTGGCCGCGCTGACCGCTTTTGGGGCCGTAACCCTGACCCTGGCGCTCGGGCTGGCCGGCACGCTTGGGGCGCTGCGACAGCGTCCGCTGTCTCTGCTCCGCAACGAGTAGGGCTAACTGCCTTTGGAATCTCGGTTTTCGTCGCGGGTGCGAAATCGCGCCCGGCGTCGATTTTGCCTGCCAAGCAGTTGAAACCTGTGGGAAATACCCCAATATAGGGGCAGAAAAATATCCAACCGGAGGCTTACCGCAACATGGCTGACAATTTCACCCGCTTGAACGCGCAAGGCACCATCGCGCGCCCGGCCGACCAGGCGACGTTCGATGCCGGCCTGCGCAAGCACATGCTCACCGTCTACAACTACATGGCCTCGGGCCTGGCGGTGAGCGGCATCGTGGCTCTGCTGATCTACACGGTGCCCGGGATCAACGCGCTGTTCTACGGCGTCAACCCGCAGACCGGCCGCATGGGCTTCACCATGCTGGGCATGGTCGGCATGTTCGCGCCGCTTGGCCTGCTGTTCCTGGCCATGTTCACCTACAACCGCATGTCCGCCGGCATGGCGCAGGCCTTCTACTGGGGCTTCGTCGCGCTGCAGGGCATCGGCCTGTCGATCCTGCTCTATCGCTACACGGGCGAGAGCGTGGTGCGGGTGTTCTTCATCACCGCTGCCGCCTTCGCCGGGCTGAGCCTGTACGGCTACACCACCAAGCGCAGCCTGTCGGCGTTCGGCAGCTTCCTGATCATGGGCCTGATCGGCCTGGTGATCGCCATGGTCGTCAACATCTTCCTGCAGAGCGAGATGATGCTGTTCGTCATCTCGGCGCTCGGTGTGCTGATCTTCTCGGGGCTGATCGCCTATGACACGCAGCGCATCAAGGAGCAGTACGCCGCGAACTGGGACGGCACGGCGCAGACCAAGGTAGCCATCATGGCCGCCCTGGCGCTGTACCTGAACTTCATCAACCTGTTCCAGTTCCTGTTGATGTTCCTCGGCAACAGGGAATAGTTCCAGCCCTTCCATAGGGTTCCGGCATACGCCCGGGCCATCGCTGGCCCGGGCGTTTTAGCGTCAGCCGGCCGCCGGTCGCGGCCATCGTCGTCATCAGTCGAGGAAGCGGACAAGCCCTGCCATGAGCATCGCCCTTGTCGCCCTGCTGCCGCTGGCCGGCGCCCTGCTGGCGTCCCTCACCATCCGTTCCGGCCGCAACGTCTGCGCCGCCACCGCCGGCGGCGCCACGGCGCTGGCTCTGGCGCTGCTGCTGTCGCATGCGCCCGCCGTCTTCGCCGGCGAGGTCGTGCGCACGCAGATCGACTGGCTGCCGCAGATCGGCCTGTCCTTCAGCTTCTTCGTCGACGGGCTGGGCCTGTTCTTCGCCGGGCTGATCCTGGTCATCGGTCTGCTCATCATTCTCTACGCCCGCTTCTATCTCGGGCGGCAGGATCCGATGGGGCGCTTCTTCGCCTATCTGCTGCTGTTCCAGAGCGCCATGGTCGGCGTGGCGCTGAGCGAGAACGTGCTGCTGTTCCTGGTGTTCTGGGAACTGACCAGCCTCAGCTCGTTCCTGCTGATCGGCTACTGGCGACACCTGCCCGAGGGTCGCCAGGGCGCGCGCATGGCGCTGATCGTGACGGGCGGCGGCGGGCTGCTGCTGATCGCCGGCATGCTGATGCTGGGCGAGATCGCCGGCTCATATCAGCTGACCGAGATCCTCGCCCGCGGCGAGGCGATCAAGGCCCATCCGCTCTATCTGCCGATGCTGCTGCTGGTGCTGGCCGGGGCCTTCACCAAGTCGGCGCAGTTTCCGTTCCATTTCTGGCTGCCGCACGCCATGGCCGCGCCGACGCCGGTCTCGGCCTATCTGCACTCGGCGACCATGGTGAAGGCCGGCGTGTTCCTGCTGGCGCGGCTGTGGCCGGCGCTGGCTGGCACGGAGGAATGGTTCCTGATCGTCGCCCCGGTCGGCCTGGCCACCATGGCGATCGCCGCCTGGATCGCCATCTTCAAGGACGACCTCAAGGCGCTGCTGGCGTTCTCGACCGTAAGCCATCTCGGCATGATGACCATGCTGCTGGGCTTCGGCACGCCGCTTGGCGCCATGGCCGCCGTTTTCCATATGCTGAACCACGCCACGTTCAAGGCGGCGCTGTTCATGGGCGCCGGCATCGTCGACCACGAGGCCGGCACGCGCGATGCGCGACGGCTTGGCGGACTGATCCATCTCATGCCGATAAGCGCCACGCTGGCCCTCATCGCCATCGCATCGATGGCGGGCATTCCGCTGTCCAACGGCTTCCTGTCGAAGGAGATGATGCTCGACGCCGCGGTGGTCACCGTCTACGCCGGCGTACCCTGGCTCGTTCCGGGCCTTGCCACGCTTGCAGCCGCCTTCTCGGTCGCCTACTCGGCGCGACTGGCTTTTCACGTCTATTTCGGGCCGGCGCGCGACGATTATCCGCATAAGCCGCACGATCCGCCCGTCGGCATGTGGCTGCCTGTCGCGATTCTCGTCGTCCCCGTGCTGGCGATCGGCATAGTGCCAACCATCGCGGAGCCGCTTGTCAGGCTTACGGCGCAGGCCGTGGCGGGGCCCGCGGCGCTGCCGGCCGGCAAGCTGGCGATCTGGCATGGCCTGACGCCAGCGCTGGGCCTGAGCCTCACCGCCACGGCTGTCGGCCTGCTGCTGCTGTGGCGTTATGCGCCGCTGCTGCGACTGCGCCTGTCGCTGCCGCGCCCCGAGGCCAAGCGCCTGTTCGACGCCGCCGTCGCGGCAATTGTCGCCTTCTCGCGCTCGGTCGTCGGCGCGCTCCACACCGAATCGCTGCGCCGCTATGCCGGCTTCATCATCCTGACGATCGTGGTGGTCGCCGCCGCAGCCTATCTCTCGCATCCCTATTCGCCCGGCGGGCGCGAGATGCTGCCCGTAAGTCTGCCGGCAGCGGTCGTCTGGCTGGTGCTGCTGACCGCCTGCGCCGGGGCCGCCTGGCTGCATGCAGATCGCCTGCTGGCGCTTATCGTCACCTCGGTCGTCGGCCTTATCGTGTCGCTGTGCTTCCTGCAGTTTTCCGCGCCGGACCTGGCGCTGACGCAGATTTCGGTCGAGGTCGTGACCACGATCCTGCTGCTGCTGGCGATCAATCTGCTGCCGCGCCGCAGCGAGGCCGAACCGGGTCTGCTGCCGCGCGCCTGGAGCGGCGCGGTGGCGGTGGCGGGCGGCATCGGCGTCGCGCTGCTGGCTTTCGCCATGATGACGCGCAGCCTGCCGGCCTCGATCTCCGACTTCCATCTGGCGCAGTCCAAGCCGGGCGGCGGCGGCACCAACGTGGTCAACGTGATCCTGGTCGATTTCCGCGGCTTCGATACGTTCGGCGAGATCATCGTGCTGGGCATCGCCGCCCTCGCGATATTCGCGCTGCTCGATTCGGCCTTGCGCGGCGCCGCTGCGCGTCGTCTCGACGCCATGCGGCAGAAGGTCGAATCGGGCGACGCCCACCCCTTGCTGCTGGTGGTGTCGACCCGCGTGCTGCTGCCGCTGACCGTCACGGTCGGCATCTTCATCTTCCTGCGCGGCCACAACCAGCCCGGTGGCGGCTTCATCGCCGGCCTCGTGGTTGCCGTCGCCCTGATCACCCAGTACATGGCCAGCGGCTATGTCTGGGCCGCCAGCCAGGGCCGCATCGACGCGCAGAGCATGATCGGCGGCGGCGTGCTCGTGGCCGGCCTGACGGGGGTCGCCGCCTGGGCGTTCGACGCGCCGTTCCTGACCAGCACCTTCGGCTATGTCACCCTGCCCGTGGTCGGCACGTTCGAGCTCGCCTCGGCCATGGCTTTCGACCTCGGCGTGTTCCTCGCCGTGGTCGGGACCGTGCTGCTGGCGCTGTCGCAGATCTCGCGCATCGAGGCGCGGGCCGAGCGCACGCCGGTCCCGGAAGGGCCGATGGATCCCGTGCTGAAGCCGGCGCGCGACGCGGCGCCGGCCGGCGAGTAGGGGGCGCGCCATGGAGTTCCTCGTCGCCACCGCCATCGGCGCGCTTACCGCCACCGGCATCTACCTGACGCTGCGCGGCCAGACTTTTCCCGTCATCGTCGGGCTGGCCTTCCTGACCTACGCCGTCAACCTGTTCCTGTTCGTCACCGGCCGGCTGGCCATCGACAGGCCGCCGATCATCAGTCCCGACGCGGCGGGCTACACCGACCCGCTGCCGCAGGCGCTGGTGCTGACCGCCATCGTCATTTCCTTCGGCATGACGGCCCTGATCGTCGTGCTGGCGCTGCGCGCCTTCCTGGAAACCGGCGACGACACGGTGGCCGCCCCGTCGCTCGTCGAGCCGCCGCCAGAGGGCGAAAGCCCGGGTCCGGACCGGCCATGAACCACTGGATCATCGTTCCCATCGTCCTGCCGGCGCTGACCGCGGCGTTCCTCGTGCTGGCGCTGCGCCACGATCTGCTGCGCCAGCGCCTCGTGTCGATCGCCTCGACGGCGGCGCTGCTGGCCGTGGCGATCGCGCTGGTCGTGCTGGCGGATGACGGGCAGACGCGGCCCTATGCGGTCGGCGACTGGCCGGCGCCGTTCGGCATCATCCTGGTGCTGGACCGGCTGTCGGCGATGATGCTGGCGCTGACCGCGGCGCTGGGTCTTGCCGTGGCGATCTACGCCAGCGGCGGCTGGGACACGCGCGGCCGACATTTCCACGCCCTGTTCCAGTTCCAGCTCATGGGGATCGGCGGCGCCTTCCTGACGGGCGACGTCTTCAACCTGTTCGTATTCTTCGAAGTCATGCTGATCGCGTCCTACGGGCTGATGCTGCATGGCGGCGGCGGGCGGCGGCTGCGCGCCGGCTTCCAGTATGTCGCCATCAACCTGATCGGCTCGACGCTGTTCCTGTTCGCCGTCGGCCTGATCTACGCCGTCACCGGCACGCTCAATATGGCCGATCTCGCGGTGAAGGCCGCTCAGGTGGCCGAGGGCGACGCCGCCCTGCTCAGCGCCGGCATCTTCATGCTGCTGCTGGTGTTCGCGCTCAAGGCGGCGCTGGTGCCGCTGCACTGGTGGCTCCCAACCGCCTACGGGGCGGCATCGGCGCCCGTCGCGGCGTTGTTCGCCATCATGACCAAGGTCGGCGCCTACGCCATCATCCGCGTCCACTACATGGTGTTCGGCGATGCAGCTGCGGCGGCGGCGCCGTGGATCGTTGGCGGGGCGCTGGCCAGCATGGCGATCGGGGCGTTGGGCGCGCTGGCGACGCGGCGGCTGGGCGATCTGGCGGCTTTCGCCGTCGTCTGGTCGATGGGCTCGCTGCTGGTGGCGATCGGCATGTTCGAGCCCGGCGCCATAGCGGCCGCGCTCTACTACGCGGCGCATTCGACCATCGCCGGCGCTGCCTTGTTCCTGGTCGCCGACGCCGTCGCCCAGCGCCGTCCGGGTCACGGCGATGCGCTGGTGCTGGCGCCGCCGCCGACGCAGGCGACGCCGCTGTCGATCGCCTTCTTCGTCGCCGCCATCGCCATGTGCGGGCTGCCGCCGCTATCCGGATTCGTCGGCAAGCTGCTGATCCTCGATGCCACGCGCGGCCCGCTGGCAATCTGGATCTGGGGCGGCATTCTCCTCACCAGCCTTGCGGTGATCATCGCTTTCGCCCGTGCAGGCAGCCTGCTGTTCTGGAAGTCGGAGGTCGTGTCGGTTGCCGCAGAGGCGCCCGCGGCGCCGGCGATCCCGGCGCTGCGACGGACCGCGCTGCCGCTTCTGGCCCTGCTGCTGCTGCCGGCCGCACTGGCCGGGTTCGCCGGCCCGGCGGCCGAATATTTCGACGCCGCGGCGGCGCAGATCGCCGACGTGCGCGGCTATGTCGATGCCGTGCTCGGCGCCGGCGACAAGGGGAGGTGAGGACCATGTTGCGCCGGGCCTTTCCCCACCCGCTGCTCAGCCTGCTGCTGCTCGTGGTCTGGCTGCTGCTGGTCAACGACTTTTCCGCCGGTCACATGGTGCTGGGCTCGGCGATCGGCATCGTCGTGCCGCTGCTGACGGCGCGCTACTGGCCCGACCGGCCGCGCATTCGCAATGTGCCGGCGATCGTCGGCTACGGGCTGGTGGTGCTGTGGGACATCGTCGTCGCCAACGGGCAGGTCGCCTTGCTGGTGCTGTTCCGTCGCAATGACAGGCTGCGATCCTGCTTCGTCGAGATCCCGCTCGATCTGCGCACGCCCGAGGCGATCGCCGTGCTGGCCGGCACCATCACCATGACGCCGGGCACGGTGAGCGCCGATCTGTCGTCGGACGGCCGTTCCCTGCTGGTCCACTGCCTCGACGCCGCGGACCCCGACGACATAGTCGCCTCGATCAAATCGCGTTACGAGAAGCGCCTGATGGAGATATTCGAATGATCGCCACCGCCTGTCTCATCGCCATCGCCGCCGTTTCGCTCGCCGCCGCGCTCAGCGTCTACCGGCTGGCGCGCGGTCCCGATCTGGCCGACCGCGTCCTTGCGCTCGATACGCTGGCCATCAACGCCATCGCGCTGATCGTGCTGCTCGGCATCTGGTACGGCACCGGCATGTACTTCGAGGCCGCGATGCTGTTCGCCATGGTGGGTTTCCTGTCCACCGTCGCGTTCTGCAAGTTCCGCCTGCGCGGCAACGTGATCGAGTAGGCGGCCATGCACCTCGCGGCGGAAATCCTGGTATCGGCGCTTATCGTGATTGGCGCCTTCTTCCTGCTGGTCGGTTCCTACGGGCTGGCGAAGCTGTCGGACCTGATGCGCCGTCTGCACGCGCCGACCAAATCGACGACGCTGGGCATCGGCGCGCTGCTGATCGCTTCGCTCGTCTATTTCCTGCTGGTGCGCGGCACGCTGTCGGTGCACGAGCTGCTGATCACGCTGTTCCTGTTCCTGACCGCGCCGGTGACCGCCTTCATGATCGCCAAGGCCCATATCCTGCGCCATCACGACGCGCAGTCGCCGCCGCGTCCCGGCGGCGCCGGCCGCAACTGGGCGACCCTGGCGCCGGCCGACCCGCCGGGCGGTCCGGCGCCCGGCGAGGATCCGCTGCGCAAATAGCCTCAGATGCAGCGGCCGCCGTCGACCTCGAGCGCCACGCCGGTGATGAAGCTCGACTCGTCGGACGCCAGGAACACCGCGGCGTTGGCGTGATCCTGCGGCTGGGCGAGACGGCCCAGCGGCACGGTGCTCTCGAACTTGGCGCGGTTGTTGGCGTTGTCGCCGCCCATGAACTGCGGCAGCAGCGGCGTTTCGGTCGCCACCGGGCAGATGGCGTTGACACGGATGCCTTTCGGTCCCAGCTCCACCGCCATCGATTTGGTGGCGGTGATCGCCGCGCCCTTCGAAGCGTTGTACCAGCACAGGCCGGGACGCGGGCGGATGCCGGCGGTCGAGGCAATGACGATGATGTTGCCGCTCTTCTGCGCTTCGAACACCGGGATGGTGGCGCGCGCGGCCTGGAACAGGCCCTTGACGTTGACCGCCATGATCTTGTCGAACTCCTCCTCGGTGACGTCGAGGATCGGCTTGTTCCAGTGCGCCACGCCGGCATTGCACACGATCACGTCGAGCCGGCCAAAACTCTTCTTGGCCGCCTCGACCAGCTTCTGGTTGGCCGCCAGCGTGGAAACGTCGCCGCCTTCGTAGACCGCCTTGCCGCCGCCCTCGACGATCGACTTGGCGACCTTGGCGCCGGTTTCCGCGTTCATGTCGTTGATCACGACCGCCGCGCCTTCTTTGGCCAGGCTGCGGGCGATGCCCTCGCCGATGCCCTGACCGGCGCCCGTGACGATGGCGACCTTGCCCTTGAGACGCATTGCGATTCTCTCCCCGTCCGTGTTCCTGGGTCTGTTTGGATCAGCCGTGATTGATGGCGACGGTCTTGATGGCCGAGAACTCGAACAGGGCGGCGAAGCCCTTCTCGCG
The DNA here is from genome assembly GCA_050185515.1 of Reyranellaceae bacterium. Classification (GTDB taxonomy): domain Bacteria; phylum Pseudomonadota; class Alphaproteobacteria; order Reyranellales; family JAQSWP01; genus JAQSWP01. Next base: position 2,150 of record JBFWZG010000115.1, on the reverse strand, counting down.
GCCGAAGCCCGAACCCTTGAAGCCGCCGAACGGCAGCTCGATGCCGCCGCCCGCGCCGTAGTTGTTGATGAAGACCTGGCCCGCCTTGACCTTGCGCGCCAGCCGCATCTGCTTGGCGCCGTCGCGCGTCCAGATGCCGGCCACCAGACCGTAGGGCGTGGCGTTGGCGATGCGGACGGCATCGTCCTCGTCCTTGAAGCGGATCGCGGCCAGCACCGGGCCGAACACTTCCTCCTGCGCCAGCAGATGATTGACCGGTACGTCGCCGAAAATCTGCGGCGGCACGTAGTAGCCGCCCGACGGCGCGTTGGCGGCGACCTCGCCCGAGGCCAGCAGCTTGATGCCGTCCTTGCCGGCATCGCCGATGAATTTTTCGACCCGCTCCTTCTGCTTCCTGGAGATCAGCGGGCCGACGTCGAGATCGCGGTCCCACGGGCCCGCGCGCAGCGCCTTGAATTTCTCCGCCACGCGGCCGACGAACTCGTCGTAGGCGCGATCCTCGACCAGCAGGCGCGAGCCGGCGGAGCAGGTCTGGCCGGCGTTCTGGATGATGGCGCGGGTGATGAAGGGCAGGGCGGCGTCGAAATCGGCGTCGGCGAACACGACCTGGGGCGACTTGCCGCCCAGTTCCATCGTCACCGGCCGGTTGAACTTCGCCGCCGCCGCCTGCACCAAGGTGCCGACCTGGCGCGAGCCGGTGAAGGAGATGTGGTCGAGGCCGGGATGGGCCGAAAGCGCGGCGCCCGCTTCCTCGCCCAGGCCGGGCACGATATTGACCGCGCCCGGCGGAAAGCCGACTTCCAGCATCAGCTGGCCGACGCGCAGGATCGACAGGCAGGCTTCCTCCGCCGGCTTGACGACGATGGCGTTGCCCATGGCCAGCGCACCGGCGGCGGCGCGGCCGAAAATCTGCATCGGGTAGTTCCACGGGATGATCTGGCCGCAGACCCCGTGCGGTTCGCGGATCGTCATCACCGTGTAGCCAGGCTGGTACGGGATTGTCTCCCCGTGCACCTTGTCGGCGGCGCCGCCATAGAACTCGAAATAGCGCGCCAGCGCGGTGGCATCGGCCTTGCCCTGCGACAGCGGCTTGCCGGTGTCCTTGCATTCCAGCACCGAGAGTTCCTCGGCGTGCTCGGCGATCTTCAAGGCCAGCTTGTTCATCAGCCGGCCGCGCTCGGCCGCCGGCATGCGGCCCCAGGCCCCGTCCATCGCCTTGTGAGCTTCCTTCACCGCCGCGTCTATGTCGCGCTCGCCGCCGCGCGCGATCTTGGCGAACTCGCTGCCGTCCGACGGGTTGAAAACGGGCAGGGTCTGGCCGTCGCTGGTGCGGCGCCAGTCGCCGCCAATCAGGATGTCGCCGTCGGGCATGGTGTCCTCCTGCACAGGCTTTTCGGAATTGGCGACAGGCTAGAGCGGATCACGATCTGACGGAAGCGATTCCGCTTCCGTCTGATCGTGTGAATCCGCTCTTTTTATTTTAATCTAGAGCAAATTCACATGTTTGGACGGAATCGCCCGTCCAAACATGATTTGCTCTAGGACGAGCCTGAGGGGCGCGCAAGGACGGCGGAATTTCAGCTTCTGAAAGTCGCAGCTGTCGCTGTCGTGGTGCGCCGCCCGAAGCCGACGCGACCTACAGCAGACCGACCCATTCCTTCGACCATTGCAGCGCCTCCTCGTCGGGCAGGGGCTGGGTGCAGGCGTCGATTTCCAGCCGCTCTCCGAGCTTCTGCGCGCCGCAGGCGGCGAATATGGCGTCGAGCTTCTTGCCGCCGAAGCAGAAGGTCTCGGAATAGGTCTGGTCGCCCAGCGCGATCACCCCGTAGCGCAGCGCCGACAGGTCGGGCTTGCCGCTGTCCAGCGTTTCGGCGAGCTGCAGGATGTTGCTCGGAATGTCGCCGTTGCCATGCGTCGAGCAGCAGATCAGTGCCACCTCATGGCCCGCGACGTCTTCGGCCGCCTGCGCCCGGTCGTTGACCGTGACGCTGTGGCCCTGGCCTTCCAGCTCGTCCTTGAGGACGTCGGCCACCATCTGGGCGTTGCCCGATTCGGTGCCGACCAGAATGACAATATTGGCCATCGCCTCGCGCTCGCGTAGCCCGGCGACGCATCTGCTGCCGGCGGTTTCCTGATAGCGCGCCGCCTGC
>JBFWZG010000114.1:0-12091 GCA_050185515.1 Reyranellaceae bacterium | reverse complement strand
TAGGTGACGACCTTGCGGTCGGAAACGCGCGGGATCAGCGCCTGCACCTCGGCATGATCGGCGCACAGGCAGGCGAAGCCGTAGAACGGCACGTTCTCGACGAATTGCGTGAAGGCCGTCCGCAGCCGGTCGAACGAGCCGTAATGGTCGAGATGCTCGGGATCGATATTGGTGACGACCGCGATCGTGTGCGGCAGGCGCAGGAACGAGCCGTCCGATTCGTCGGCCTCGACCACCATCCAGTCGCCCTGGCCCAGCCGCGCGTTGGTGCCGTAGGCGTTGATGATGCCGCCATTGATGACGGTGGGGTCGTATTTCGCCGCGGTCAGCAGCTGGGCGATCATCGAGGTCGTGGTGGTCTTGCCGTGCGTGCCGCCGATGGCGATCGACCATTTCAGCCGCATCAGCTCGCCCAGCATTTCGGCGCGTCGCACTACCGGGACCAGCCGGGCGCGCGCCGCCAGCACTTCGGGATTGTCGGCCCTGACCGCCGTCGACACCACGACGACCTGCGCCGCGCCGACGTTCTCCGCGCGATGGCCGATCATCACCTTCATGCCGAGCTCGGCCAGACGCTTCGTATTGTAGTTGTCGGCGATGTCGGAACCCTGCACGACGTAGCCGAGATTGTGCAGCACCTCGGCGATGCCGCTCATGCCGATGCCGCCGATGCCGACGAAATGGATCGTGCCGATGGTGAGTGGCAGAGCCCTCATGCGGCTTCTCCTTTCGCCGCTGTCGGCGCGATCACCGCCTCGACCGCATCAGCGAGGCGCTGCGCCGCATCGAGGCGCGCCTGCGACCGGGCGGCGGCCGCCATCGCGGCCAGTCCCTGCGGATCGCCCATCAGCGCCTGCAGATGCCGGGCCAGCGCGGCCGGAGTGAACTGCGCCGTCGGCAGCAGAATTGACGCGCCCACCTCGTCGAGCGCCCGCGCATTGGCGGTTTGGTGGTCGTCCGTGGCGTGGGGATAGGGGACGAGGATCGACGGACGACCTGAAGCGGTCAGTTCCGCTACCGTAGACGCCCCTGCACGTGCGACGACGAGGTGGGCCCCGGCCAACCGGGCCGGGATATCGGCGAAGAAATCGGCCGTTTCGGCGGCGACGCCCAACCGGGCGTAGGCCGCGCGCACGCGCTCGAGATCTTCTGATCGGCATTGCTGTTCGATGCGCAGACGGCTGCGCAATTCCGTCGGCAGGGTTTCCACCGCAGCCGGGATCACGTCGGCGAAGGCGCGCGTGCCCTGACTGCCGCCGGTAACCAGCATACGGAACTCGCCGTCCGCCTGCGGCGCGGCATAGGCATTGGCGCCCAGCGCGCGAATGTCGTCGCGCACCGGGTTGCCGGTCAGCACCGCGCGCTCGCCGTCGTTCAGGAACCGCACGCGCGGGAAGGACGTGGCGATGCGGCGGGCGCGCCCGACCAGCATGCGGTTGGCGCGGCCAAGCACCGCGTTCTGCTCGTGGATCACGGTCGGCACGCCGCCGGTCGAGGCGGCCATCACCGTCGGCACCGAGGCATAGCCGCCGAAACCGACCACCGCCGCCGGATGCAGCCGGCGCAGCACGCGGCGCGCATCGAAGAAGCCCAGACCAAGGCGCAGCGCGCCGGACAGGCGACCGACCAGACCGCCCGACGGGCTGGCGGCGCGAATGTAATGGATCGGATGCTGCGCCAGCGCGCCTTTCCAGCGCCGGCCGCGGGCGTCGGTGACCAGCGCCAGCGCGTGGCCGCGGCGCGCCAGTTCGCCCGCCAGCGCCTCGGCGGGGAAAACATGGCCGCCGGTGCCGCCAGTCGCCAGCACGATCGGATTTTCGCCGCCGGCGCTCATTCGACTTCTCCGATGCTGCCGCGCCGGCGGGTCAGCGCCAGCAGCATGCCGATGGCCATGGCGCTAGCCAGCGCCGAGGAGCCGCCATAGGAAATGAACGGCAGGGTCATGCCCTTGGTCGGCATGAGTTGCACCGTCGAGCCCATGTTGATGATGGCCTGCAGGCCGAACTGCACCAGCAATCCGCTCGAGGCGAGCATGAGGAACAGGCTGCTTTCCTGCAGCGCCCGGCTCATGCCGCGCAGCACGATGAAAGCGTAGAGCCCGACAATGATCAGGCAGACGATCAGGCCGAACTCCTCGCCCGCCACCGCCATCACGAAATCGGTATGGGCGTCGGGCAGCAGCGCCTTGACGGTGCCTTCGCCCGGTCCGCGGCCGAACAGGCCGCCGTTGAGGAACGCCTCGAGCGCGGTGCTGACCTGGTAGGAATCGCCCGAGGTCGGATCGAGGAAGCGGTCGATGCGCGACTGCACGTGGCTCAAGGTAAGATAGGCGCCGATCAGCCCGCCAATTCCGGCGAGACCGCCGGCGACCACCCAGTACATCGGCAGGCCCGCGAGGAAGAACTGCGCGAACCACACGGCCGACACCACAACCGCCATGCCGAGATCGGGCTGCATCATCAGCAGCGCCATGACGACGCCGTAGAGACCCATCGCCGCGAGGTTGCCGGGAAAGCGGCGGTCCAGCTTCTTGCGCGTGAACAGCCAGGCGGTGACGACGGCGAAGGTCGGCTTGACGAATTCCGACGGCTGGATGGTCAACGGGCCCAGCGCCAGCCAGCGGCGCGATCCCTTGATCTCCGGCCCGATCAGCAGGGTCAGCGCCAGCAGCGCCAGGCTGGCGAGAAAGGCCAGCATGGCGAAACGGCGCACCTGCTGCGGCGTCATCACCGAGATCGCGATGGCGGCGGCCAGCGCCACCGGCAGGAAGAAGAACAGCTGCCGGCGCGCGAAATGGAAGGAATCGATGCCCAGGCGGTCGGCGACCGGCGGGCTGGCCGCCATGGTCAGCATGGCGCCGAACATGACGATACCGACGATCGCCGCCAGCATCCAGCGATCGACGGTCCACCACCAGCGGCCGACGACGGAGGTATCGGCGCGGGACAGAGCGATCATGCCGCACCTGCCTTTGCCAGATCCTGCGCCTGGCGGCGGAAGGCGTCGCCGCGCGCCTCGAAGCTGGGCCACTGGTCGAACGAGGCGCAGGCCGGCGACAGCAGCACCACCGCGTGCGACCGCTTCTCGCGCTGCGCCATTGCATGCGCCGCCTGCAGAGCGGCCGCCATGGTGCCGCATCGCGTATGGGCGACGCTGCCGTCCAGCGTCGCGGCAAAAGCGTCTGCCGCCTCGCCGATCAGGAAGGCGTGGGTCACGCGCGGAAACAGACCGCGCAGGGATTCGATGCCGCCTTCCTTGGCGCGGCCGCCGGCGATCCAGTAGATCGTGTCGTAACTCGACAGCGCCTTCTCGGTGGCGTCGGCATTGGTCGCCTTGCTGTCGTTGACGTAAACCACCCCACCGATCTCGGCGACCCGCTCCTGGCGATGCGCCAGACCGGGATAGGAGCGCAGCCCCTCGACCAGATCCTCCCGCGCCAGGCCCAGCGCGCGGCATGCGGCGTAGGCGGCGCAGGCGTTTTGCCAGTTATGGGCGCCGGGCAGGGTCAGGATAGGCCGCAGGTCCAGCGCGAATCCGTCGCGCGCGTCGTGCAGCACGCCGTCCAGGGCGTAGACGCCGTCCTCGACCCTGTGGCCGACGGCGATGCACACGAGATTGCTGCGTCCCCCGTTCGCCAGTTCTTCGGCGACGGCCCGGGTCGGCGCGGTGTCGATGCCGACGATGGCTGCATCCTGGGGCCGCTGGTTGTTGAACAGCCGCCGCTTGGCGGCGACATAGCCTGCCATGCCGCCATGGCGGTCGAGGTGGTCGGGCGTGATGTTGAGCAGCACGGCGACGTCGAAGCGCAGGCGCTCGACCAGTTCGAGCTGGTAGGACGACATCTCGAGGACGTAGATGCCGTCCTCGCCCAGCATGGCGAAGTCGAGCACCGGCTGCCCGAGATTGCCGCCGACCTCGACCGTGCGGCCGGCCTGGCGCAGCATGTGGCCGATCAGCGCCGTGGTGGTCGACTTGCCGTTGGTGCCGGTGATGCCGACGAAGCGCGCGCCTTGGCCGCCCTGTGCGACCGCCCGCGCCAGCAATTCGATGTCGCCGATGATCGGCTTGTGCGCCTGCCGGGCGCGGGTCGCCACCGGATGCGGGCTGGGCCAGGTATGGGGGATGCCGGGGCTGATGACGAGCGCATCCAGCGCCGACCAGTCGGCCTGCAGCGGATCGCCGACAGGCAGGCCGGCCTCCTGCGCCGCGCGTCGCTTGTCGGCGTTGTCGTCCCATGCGAGATGCTCGATGCCGGCCGACTGCAGCGCGCGCGCCGTCGCCAGGCCGGAGCGAGCCAGCCCCAGCACGGCAAAACGCGAGTTCTGCAGCGGCGCGAGATCGATCATCGTCACCTCAGCTTCAAGGTCGAGAGGCCGGCCAGCGCCAGAATCGACGCGATGATCCAGAAGCGGATCACCACGGTCGGCTCGGCCCAGCCCTTCTTCTCGAAATGGTGGTGCAGCGGCGCCATGCGAAAGACGCGGCGGCCAGTCAGCTTGAAGGAAATCACCTGCACGATGACCGAGACAGTCTCGAGCACGAAGACGCCGCCGACGATCGCCAGCACCAGCTCGTGCTTGGTGATGACGGCGACCGAGCCGAGCGCGCCGCCCATCGACAGCGAACCGGTGTCGCCCATGAAGATCATGGCCGGCGGCGCGTTGTACCAGAGGAAGCCGAGGCTGGCGCCGACCAGCGCCGCGCAGAACACGCTGAGCTCGCCGGCGCCCGGCACGGCATGGAGCTGCAGGTAATTGGCGAACACCGCGTTGCCGACCAAGTAGGAGATCAGCCCGAACACGCCCGAGGCGATCATCACCGGCACGATGGCCAGCCCGTCCAGACCGTCGGTCAGGTTGACGGCGTTGGAGGCGCCGACCATCACCAGCACGGCGAAGGGCAGGAAGAAGAACGACAGGTTGATCAGCACCGTCTTGAGGAACGGCACGGCCAGCTGGTTGCGCAGGCCTTCCGGCGAGGCGTCCATGATCAGCCATGCCGCGACCAGGGCGATGACGACGGCGGCCACCAGCTTGATCTTGCCCGGCACGCCCTTCGAATTGCGCTTGGTCACCTTCATGTAGTCGTCGGCGAAACCGATCATGCCGAAGCCGGTGGTGACCAGAAGGGTGATCCAGACGAAGCGATTGGTCAGGTCGGCCCACAGCAGGGTGCCGCCCGACAGCGCCAGCAGGATCAGGAACCCGCCCATGGTCGGCGTGCCCTTCTTGCTGAAATGCGTCTCCGGTCCGTCCTCCCGGATCGGCTGGCCCATCTGCTGGCGCGAGCGCAGCATCGAGATGATGCGCGTGCCGAACAGGAAGGAGATCAGCAGGGCGGTCAGCACCGCTGCGCCGGATCGGAAGGTGATGTAGCGCACCAGGTTGAGCGGCCCGAACTCGTCCGCCAGCGGCAGCAGCAGGTGGTACAGCATCAGCCGCGCCCTCCCGTCGCCTGCGCGCCCAGCGCCTGGATGGCCTCGACGATCGGCTTCATTTTCGAACCCAGCGATCCCTTGACTGTGACGACGTCGCCGGCCCGCAAGGTCGCGCCCAGAAGCGGAACCAGCGCGACGGAAGTCTCGGCATGCGCGCCGCGGCGGGCGGCAGGCAGGGCGCGATGCAGGTTGGCCATCAGCGGCCCGCAGCTCAGCACGACATCGATGCCGGCCCGCTCGATATCCGGCGCCAGCCCGGCATGCAGAGCCGGCGCGTCCGGCCCCAGCTCGAGCATGTCGCCCAGGATCGCGATGCGGCGGCCGCCCTTGCCGGGCGCCGTTGCGGCGAGCACCGCGAAGGCGGCGCGCATGGCGACCGGGCTCGCGTTGTAGCTTTCGTCGATCAGCTGCAGTTCGCCGTCGGCCAGCCTGACGCGATGGCGCGCGCCGCGTCCGGCCATGGCCGATACCGTGGCGAGCGAGCGGGCGGCGGCGTCGATGTCGGCGCCCAGCGCATCGGTCGCCGCCAGCACGGCAAGGCTGTTGATGACCCAGTGGGCGCCCGCCGCGCCGACGCGATAGACGAGGTCGCGGCCGCGATAGCGCGCCCGCACGTCGCTGCCCTCGGCGGCGACGGTGGAATCGATCAGCCGCATGTCGGCGTCGGGATGGCGGCCGAAACCGATCACGGTGTCGATGCCATACTGGCCGGCCAGCTCAACGAGGCGCGCGAAATAGGAGTTGTCGCGGCTGAAGATGGCGATGCCGCCCTTCATGCCGGCCATGATCGACGCCTTCTCGCGCGCGATCTCGTCGACCGACCCGAAATTCTCCAGATGCACCGCGCCGATCGTCGTGATGACGGCGACATGCGGCTGCGCCTGGCGCGACAGCGGCTCGATCTCGCCGGGGTGGTTGGTGCCGATTTCGATCACCGCATAGCGCGCCGAGCGCGGCACGCGGGCCAGGGTCAGCGGCACGCCGATATGGTTGTTGTAGGAGGCAGCACTGGCCGACGTCGGCGCCTGCGCCGACAGCACATGGCGCAGCGCTTCCTTGGTGCTGGTCTTGCCGACAGAGCCGGTCACGGCGACGAAGCGGGCGTCGCTGCGCCTGCGCGCGGCCGCCCCCAGCGCTTCGAGCGCGATCTGCGTGTCGTCGACGCCCAGCAGTGGACGGTCGGCCCCGACGCCGGGCGGCACGCGATCGACCAGGGCCGCGACCGCGCCGCGATCGAGCGCGGCGCCCACGAACTCGTGGCCATCGTTGGCGCCATGCAGCGCGATGAAGAGGTCGCCCGGCTGCAGCGTGCGCGAATCGATCGAAGCGCCGGTCGCCTGCCAGTCGGCATTGCCGTTGAGTCGCCCGCCGGTGGCGGCCGCAGCCTCGCGCGCGGTCCAGAGCGGTTCGGCGTTCATGCCGCGCCTCCCTGCCGCAAGGCTTCCCGCGCCACCTCGACGTCGTCGAATGGCAGCACAGTGGTGCCGATCGTCTGGCCGGGCTCGTGGCCTTTGCCGGCGACAATCAGCGCGTCGCCGGCGCGCAGTTCGTTCACCGCCGCGGCTATGGCTTCGTGACGGTCGCCGATCTCGCGCAGATTGGCGGCATCGGGCGCGCCGGCCAGCACCGCCCGGCGAATGGCGGCGGCGTCCTCGGTGCGCGGATTGTCGTCGGTCAGGATGGCGAGATCGGCCAGGCGCGCGGCGATGCCGCCCATGATCGGCCGCTTGCCGGCATCGCGATCGCCGCCGCAACCGAACACCACGACCAGCCGGCCCGTCACATGCGGGCGCAGGGCGCGGATCACCGTTTCCAGCGCGTCGGGCGTATGGGCATAGTCGACATAGACGGGCGCGCCAGCGCTCGTGCTGCCGACATGCTGCAGCCGGCCGGGCGCGCCTTCGAGCGAGGCAAGGGCCGAAACGGCGCGATCGAGATCGATGTCCTCGCTCAGCGCCAGGCCGAGAGCGGCCAATGCGTTGGCCGCCTGGTAGCCGCCAACGAGATTGAGCTCGACCTCGCAGGCGCGTCCCAGAACGTCGAGCGCCAGATGCTGGCCATGAGCCGTCATTCTGGTCGAAACCAATTTCAGCTCGACACCCTGCACGCCGTAGCGCAGCAGGCGGTGGCCGCGCGCCCGACAGATTTCGACGAGCCTGCCGGCTTCCCGCGTGTCGGCGTTGATGACGGCCGTGGCGCCGGACGGCAGCAGGTCGGCGAAGAGCCGCGCCTTGGCGGCGAAGTAGGCCTCCATGGTGCCGTGGTAGTCGAGATGGTCGCGCGAGAGATTGGTGTAGGCGGCGGCGGCGAAACGAATGCCGTCGAGACGCCGCTGTTCCAGCCCGTGCGAGGAGGCTTCGAGCGCCAGGTGGTCGACGCCCGCCCTGGCCAGCTCGGCCATGTCGCTGTGCATGGCGACGGGATCGGGCGTCGTCAGCCCGCCGGCGCGGTTCAGGACCGGCGACACCAGCCCAAGCGTTCCCATGCTCGCCGCCCGCATTCCCATGGCCTGCCACAGGCTGCGGGTGAAATGCGCCACCGAGGACTTGCCGTTCGTGCCGGTGACGGCGGCAACGACGCGCGGCTGCACGCCGTAGAAACCGGCGGCGAAGCGCGCCAGCGCCTGCCGCGCATCCCGCGCCCGCACCAGCGCCAGATCGTCGGCCGCCACTGCGGCGCTCTCCCCGACCAATGCGGCGACGGCGCCGCGCCCCTGGGCTTCGGCAACGAAGCGGGCGCCGTCGGCTTTCGCGCCGGCCAGCGCCGCGAACAGATAGCCTGGCCGCACGGCGCGCGAATCGGCGCTCAACCCGACGATCTCCGGATCGGCGTGCGGCGGCTGTACCGCCGGCGGCGGCTGCAGCCCGGAGCGACGGATCAGTTCAGTTAGCCGCAACGGTCCGCCCTCCCTCGACGACGCGCGGCGACGGCGCGGTGGTCTGCGGCTTGGCCGTCTGGGGCTTGGCCGCCTGGGGCTTGGTCTTCGGCGGATTGGGGTCCTCGAGCGGCAGGATGCCGTAGAGCGCCGCCACGCGGCGCACGATGTTGCCGAAGGCGGGCGCCGCGACCCAGCCGGCGGTGGCGTAGCCGAACGATTCCTTGATGCCTTTGGGCTCGTCGACGCTGACCAGCACGACGTAGCGCGGATCGCTCATCGGAAAGGCGCCGGCGAAGGAGCTGAGCAGCGCCTTCTTGCGATAGCCGCCGCGTTCGCCGACCTTCTCCGACGTTCCCGTCTTGCCGCCCGTCCGGTAGCCCGGCACGTCGCCCTTGCGGCCAGTGCCTTCCTCGACCACCAGCCGCATCAGGTAGCGCATGTTGCGCGACGTGGCGCTGCCGACGATGCGCTTGCCGTCGCCCTGGCGCACGCCGTCGCGCCGCACCAGCGTCGGCTGGTGCATCACCCCGTCATTGACGACGCCGGCGACGCCCATCGCCAGATGCACCGGCGTCACGGCCATGCCGTGGCCGTAGGCGATGGTCATGGCGTTGATCGGTCGCCACGGCGCGGGATAGAGCGGCGCCGCACTCTCCGGCAGCTCGAGCTTGACCGGCTTCAGGAATCCCATCCGTTCGAAGAACGCCTTCTGCGTCTCGATGCCAACGTCGAGCGCCATCTTGGCGGAAGCGATGTTCGAGGAATGCTTGAACAGCTCGGGCACGTTCAGCCAGCGGTTCTGCGGGTGATCGTCGTTGATGGTGAAGCCGCCGATGCGGATCGGATGCGTCGCGTCGTAGCTCGACGCCATGCCGACCCGACCGCTGTCGAGCGCCATCGCCGTGTTGAAGATCTTGAAGGTCGAGCCCATTTCGTACACGCCGAGCGTGGCGCGGTTGAACAGCGACACCTCGTCGATCGTCTTGGGCGTGTTGGGATCGAAACCCGGCAGCGACACCATCGCCAGTATCTCGCCGGTGCGCGAGTCGAGCACGATCCCGGCCGCGCCGATGGCGCTGAACTTTTCGACCGTGGCCTGAAGCTCCTCGCGCATGGCGCGCTGCAGCCTGATGTCGATCGACAGGGTCACGGGGTCGCCGGCCCGCAGCGCCGAATCGAAATGCCGCTCGACGCCGGCCAGGCCGACATTGTCGATGCCCGCATAGCCAACGACATGGGCCGTCAGGTCGCCCTGCGGATAGACGCGCCGTTCCTCGCGCTGGAAGTCGAGGCCGGGAATGCCCAGCGCGTTGACCAGCTGCTGCTCGCGTGGAGCCAGATTGCGCCGCAGCCAGACGAAGCTGCGATCGGCCGTCAGCTTGGCGAGCAGATCGGCTTCCGTCGCGTCGGGCAGAACCTTGGCGAGACGGCGGGCGGCATCGGCAGGCTCCAGCACGAGTCGCGGGTTGGCGTAGAGCGAGGCGGTCGGCACCGAGGTGGCCAGTACGACGCCGTTGCGGTCGACGATCTCGGCGCGTTCGGTCGTCAGATCGCCGGCGGCGGCCGCCGTCGCCAGGCGCGGCTCGGCGCCGTCGCGCAGCAGGGTGATGTCGACCAGCCGCAGGGCGATAACGCCGAACGCCAGCGCAAACAGACCCGCCCCCAGCGTCAGCCGGTTGCGCGCCACTTCGATCGTGTCGCCGGTGACGTCGACGCCGATGCGATGGTTGCGGATCAGCGGCGCCAGAGGGGCCGCGCCGGCGGATTTGCGGCGGAACAGCCGGGCGATCATCGCGGCGCCTCGGTCGAACGCAGGAGCTCGTCGATGCTGCCATAGCCGTTGGCGACCAGCGGCGGCGCAACCTTCTCGGGCCGCATGGGCAGGTCCTCGACGCGGCGCAGCTGCAGCGGACTTACCGGCTTGAGATCGAGATACCGCGCGTTCAGCTGTTCGATGCGCGAGGCATCGTTGAGATGCGCCCATTCCGCCTTGAGGATGTGGGTCGCCTCCTGGTTGGCGACGACGCGCCGATTGATGTCGAGCAGCTGCTCCTCGAGCGCCCGCACCTCGTACTTGACCAGGAACAGGCCGATGCCGGTCAGAATGGCGATCCCGAGCCAGGCCACGACGCCACGGCTGATCATGCGCGACCTCCCGCAGCCTGGCGGCCGAGGCCGGTGGCTTCCGCGACGCGGAGCCGGGCCGACCTGGCGCGAGGATTACGCGCCGTTTCCGTCTCGCCGGGCAGGATGGGACGGCGGGAGACGAGACGGAACGGCGCGTCGGCCTTGCGGCCGATATCGGGCATGTGGCGCGAGAGACGCGGGGCGGCATCCGATCGCGCGCGCATGAATTCCTTTACGATGCGATCTTCCAGCGAGTGGAAGGAGACGACGGCGAGACGACCGTTCTCGCGCAGCAGTGACTGCGCCGCCTCGAGCCCGCGCTCGAGCTCGCCGAGCTCGTCGTTGACCACGATGCGCAGCGCCTGGAAGGTGCGGGTCGCCGGATCGATGCGGTCGTCGCCGCGGCCGATCGCCTTGCGGACGATCCCGGCAAGACGGGCGGTCGTGAGGATCGGCGTCTGTTCGCGCTCGCGCACGATGGCGCGGGCGATGCGTCGGGAATGGCGTTCCTCGCCGTAGCGCCAGATGGCGTCGGCCAGGCGCTTCTCTTCCCAGGTGTTGACGATGTCGGCGGCGGTCGGGCCGCTGTCGCCCATGCGCATGTCGAGCGGGCCGTCGAAGCGGAACGAGAAGCCGCGCTCGGCGCGGTCGAGCTGCATCGACGATACCCCCAGATCCAGCGCCACCCCGTCGACGCCGTCGACGCCACGTTCGGCCAGCAGCCGGTGCATGTCGCCGTAGCAGCCCTCCATCAGCGTCAGCCGGCCGTCGTAGCGACGCACCAGGCCCTGACCCGAGGCGATGGCGGAGGGATCGCGATCGATGCCGAACACCGAGCAGACGGCGGCGTCGAGCATGGCGCTGCTGTAGCCGCCGGCGCCGAACGTGCCGTCGACATAGACACCGCCATCGCGCGGCCCGATCGCCTCGATCACTTCGCGCAGCAGAACCGGGCTGTGGACGGCAGCTGCCGCATGGTCGGCGTTTCGTTCGCCGGCGGCGCTCACGAAGCCGCCCCCTTGCCCGCGCTCAGGCGTTCGCGCATCAGCCGCAGTTCCTCGGCTTCGCGTTCGGCGAATTTCTCGGGCGACCAGATCTGGAAGAAGCTGCCGCGACCGACGAATTTCACCTGATCGGAAATTCCGGCATGGGCCATGAAGGCTTCGGGCAGGATGACGCGCCCCTCGCTGTCGAACGGGATCTCGGCGGCCGACGCGGCGACGATTTGATCGGGGCTCGGCGCCGCACCGCCCAGGATCGCAAGTTCGGGTCCGAGGTGGGCGACACTATGGCTGCGCAGTGTCTGCAGCAGGGATTCGAATTCGGCCCGGCCACGCGCGTCGATGGCATCGAAGCCCAGCGTCTTGAACGCGATGATCGAACCGGCCGAATCGGACGACAGGGCAGCACGGAAGGACGCCGGCACGGAGACCCGCCCCTTCTTGTCCACGCGCATCAAGAATGTGGATAGGAACATGCCCATCCCATCCCCCCATATGGTTCCCGCCGTCGCCGGAGCGCCCTCGCACCGGCCATCCCTTCGCCACGCCCATGGGTATTGGGATTAGATGGGATATCATGGGACTATATGGGAGTCAACGGGAATGCCAAGAAAATCAAGGTATTTCCGGCCTTTTCCCCGCTCTCGG
>JBFWZG010000113.1:0-12242 GCA_050185515.1 Reyranellaceae bacterium | reverse complement strand
AGGCGGCCGCCGTTTCGACCGGCTTGTTGTAGTACTCGATCATGATGTTGTAGCCGCGCACGCAGATCTCGCCCTCGGCGCGCGGCGCCAGCTTAGCGCCGGACTCGACGTCCCTGATTTCCACCTCAATGTCCGGCAATGGCCGCCCATGCGTATTTTGGCGTATCTCGACTGGATCGGTGCTGTAGCAACGGGTGCAGGCCGACGAGGTCTCGGTCATGCCGTAGCTGGTGAAATACCCCGGCATGCGCAGATCCTCGGCCACTCGTTTCATCGCCGCCGTATCGGTCCCAACCAGAATGCCGGTGCGCAGGCTCGCGGTGCGGTCGGGCCGGTAGGCGGGATGTTCGAGAATCCTTTCGATCATCACCGGAAAGAGATACGCCACGGTGCAGCGCTCGCGCTCGATGGTTTCAATGATGCTCTTGGCCTCGAACTGGGCTTCGAGCACGACGCAGGAGCCTCGGCTCCATGCCGTCAGCACGCCGTTCACGTTGGCCAGGATGCCGAACAGCGGCACCACCATGAGGAAGCGATCGTCCATCGTCTGGCCGAAGCGTTCGCCATGGTCCCAGGCCTTTCGTAGGCCGGTCTGGTTCAGCACCGCCCCCTTGGGCAGGGCGGTCGTGCCCGAACTGTAGACGATGAAACCCGGCGCCGCCGGATCGGTGACAAGCTCCGGCATCGGCAGGTCGCCTTCCGCCGGATCGGACCAGTCTACGGCGCACGTCGGCAGCTTCGCGGCGTGGTCGAGCACGACGACGTGTTGCAGCTTCGGCAGCCGCCCTTCATTGCGAAGCGTCCCCACGTCAGCCAGGAAGTCGCGGAAGGCGCCGTCACCTGGAACGACGATCGCGACACTGTCGGACTGGTCGATCTGATAGGCGGCTTCGTCGAGCTTCATGCGGTTGTTCAACACCACAGGAACGATGCCCGCCTGGACCGCCCCAAGCCAGAACCAGACGAATTCCGGCCGATTGGGCAGCCACAGCGAGATTTTCTCGCCCTGGCGCAATCCGAGCGACGCCAGACGGGCCGAGACCGAATCGATCTCCCGTTTGGCGTCGCGAAAGCTCCAGCGCCGGCTCTCGAACACCAGCGCATCGCGCTCCGCAAAGCGCGCGACAAGATCGTTCAACCCCGTCGCATAGCTCTTGCCGAGAAACGGGTTGTCGGGCGACGCGGTGGCGCCGCCCCGTGCTTGGCTTGCCATTCTACGCTATCGCACTCGATGAGAGACTAGCGCTGCAGGGTCGAATCGAAATCCTGACCCAATGCCGCCTGCCCGACGATCTGCGCCGTGCGATCGTGGCCGGCGTGCTGAATGTGGGTCTGCACGTTGGCGATGGCGCGGCCCAGAGGAAATTCCTCGAACAGCGCCGTCGAGCCGGCGTTCAGGGTCACTTTCTCGCAGACCTCCATGGCCACCTTCGCGGTCGTGAACTTCGCACCCATCGACAGCAGTTCCGCCTCGACGACGGACGCGGTCTTCCAGGAGCGAATGGCGTCGTGGAACGTGGCGGCGGCGTGCTGAAGTGCGATCTTCATCTCGCCGGCCCGCAGCAGTGTGATGGGATCCTTCGCCTTGCCCTTCGACACGATGTAGTCGCGGAACCAGTCGAACACGCCTTCCGCGACGCCCAAATAGTTGGCGGCGAAGCCAAGATGGTATTTCCCCTGCCAGCGCTGTCGCGGATAGTCGCCGGGTTTGCCGAGCACGTTCTCTTTCGGAATACGGACGTTCTTCAGCGTGATCAGCGGGCTCATTGCCGCCCTCATGCCGAAGGGGCGATACCAGTCGCAGTCGATCTCCATTCCCTCCTGACCCGGCTCGACCAGCACCATCAGGTGATTGTCGTTGTAGTGCTCGACGCCCTCCAGGGACGTGAAGATCACGCCGCCCACCATCATCGGCGCGTTGGTGGCGTAGTTCTTGATGCCGTCGACGATGTAGCTGCCGTCGGGCTGCGGCTTGGCCTTGGTCGTCATCACGTACATGTTGCGCCGGTTCGGCTCGCTGCCGACGCCCGTGACCAGCAGCGGCTTCTTGAACTGCGGCTTCAGAAACCGCTCCTTCTGGTCTTCCGTCGCGATCGCCTCCAGCATCCAGTTGGTGTGGTTGTTGAGCTGCATGCAGTGCGCCGTCGAACCGCAGCCGCGCGCCACGACGCGGATCGCCTGCAAATACGTGGCGGGATCGTCGGTCTCCAGATTGGTCCCCTTGCCGCCAAATTTCTTCGACAAGGATGCGGTCAGCCAGCCGCGATCGAAGAGCTCCTTCAGGTTCTCCTCCGGCATAAGGCATTCGGTCTCGTAGTGCCGGGAGCGTTCGCGGAACTTCGTGACGGCAAGCTGCGCCAGTTCCTGTATCTCCGGCGCGTTCAGTGCAGCGACGGGATCGATGAAGCTTTCGTGCCGCTCCTGCGGCTTCGCGATGGTATCCAAGACACTTCCTCCGGTTTGGGAAATCAGGCGGCGCGACGGGAGATGCCGTCGAAGAAATTGCGCATGTCAGGAACGCTCTCGAGCGTCCGGATGCGATCGACCAGCAGCCGGGCGCGATCTGCTTCGAGCGGATCAACACCCAGCGACGTGCAGGCGTCGAACTTGTCAGTGACCTCCTGCGGCGACAGCGGCGCCTCGGGCGTCCCCGGCAGATGGGCGATGCGCTCGCGGAAACTGCGGCCGTCCTGGGTGGATATTTCCACGACCACCGGCGACAGCTTGGCGTTCAGGCTGCGGTCGACGACCATCTCGATGCGGTCGATCATCGGCCGGACGGCCGGATCGAAGATCGCCGGCGGCTGGATATCCTCGACGTTCAGATGGCCGCGCAGCAGCACGGAGGCGACCGAATAGAACAGGTTGAACTGCGCATCGACCTGGGGGTCGTCGCCGGGATCGAATGGCTGGCCGGTGATCTTCTCGATGAACGGAGTCACCGTCAGCCGGGCATGCTTGATATCCCCCGGCTTCAGGCCGTTCTGGTGCACGATGCGGCTCGCGGCCTCGATGGCGCAGTGATTGCCCGCGCAGCTTGGGTACTTCTTCAGGCTGATCTCGGCGTTCTTGTATTGCGCGCCCAATCCATCGAGCACGGCGTCCGCATCGCCCCTGCCGTACAGGGACCACACGCCCGCCTCGCCTTCCAGAAAGGCTGCCGGCCCGTTGACGCCAGCCTGCGCCAGCAGCGCCGCCTGAACGCCGGTCTGCGCCGCGAAGGCGGTTTGCATGCGCTTGGTGAAACTGCGCTCGGCGATCGGCTGGCGCGTGCCGCCAGCGTTGCTGAAGGCGATGCCCATGGCATTGCGAATGCCGCGGGCATCGAGTTTGAGCAGTTTCGCTGCCACGGCCGCAGCCGCAATGCAGCCATAGACCGAGGAGGCGAACCAGCCGGGCGGGTTCTCGCGATGCGACAGGCCGAGACGGCAGGCGAGATCGTTGCCCAGCGTCAAGGCGCACAGGAATTCCTCGCCGCTGGCCCCCTCCCGCTCCGCCATGGCCAGCGCCACCGGAAGGATCACCGCATCGCAATGCATGACCGACGCTTCGTGCAGGCAGTCGTAGTCGAGGGCGGCGGCATAGGTTCCGTTGACCAGCGCGGCAGCGGGAGCCGGCACGCGTTCGCCATAGGCGAACAGCGTGGCGTCGCCCGCCCCGCCCTCGCGCACGGCCAGATCGCGCAATGGTCTGGAGCCGGGCAGATCCGTCGCCGCCCAGGCGACGGCGATGGTGTCGAGCATGACCTGACGTGCCGCCGCCACGGCAGTCGCCGGAATGTCAGCCAGCGTGGTGCGGGCCATGTGGGCGGCGAGCCTGACGCCGACGGTTTCCGTTATGCTGAGCGATGCCATTGTTCCCTCTCCTGCCGGCGCCTTTGGGCGCTCTCCCACCGTGATTTCGATACATTACAGTATCAATTTTCCGCCGTTTGGGTACAAATAGTGTAACATTCGTAAAAAATTGCACCGCACGAGGAAACTGCCATGAGCCTTCGAGCCGTCTCGAACGAAGTCGAATCCCCGATCAAGGTGAAGCCGCTGGCCCTGGCGCTGGGTGGCGAAGTCAGTGGGGTCGATCTTGGCGCGCCGATTGACGATGCGACTTTCGAGGCCATTCACGACGCGCTGATGAAGTACCAGGTGATTTTCTTCCGCGACCAGCAGATGACAATGGAACAGCAGCTGGCGCTGGCGACGCGGTTCGGCACGCCGACCTATTCGAAGAAGCTGCCGAAGTATGACGGGCAGGACTATGCGTCGCTGATCCAGACCGACGGCAGCACCATCAACGTCGGCGGCAAGTGGCACACCGACAATACCGATTTCACGGCGCCGCCCATGGGCGCGGTGCTCTATTGCGAGAAGACGCCGAGCTTCGGCGGCGACACGCTGTTCGCCAGCATGTACATGGCGTACGAGACGCTGTCCGAAGGCATGCGCAACTATCTCGACGGGCTGTGGGCGTTGCACGACAATTCGGACGTCGTGCGTCGCTTCGCCGGCACTGCCTTCCTCAATAAGGAGGCGGCGGAAGTGCCGCCGCCATCGAAGCATCCGGTGGTGCGGGTGCATCCGGTCACCGGCCGCAAGGCGCTGTACGTCAATTCGAGCTACACGCGCTCGATCGTCGGAGTCCCCGACGTCGAAAGCCGGCATATCCTGAACATGCTGTTCGACCACGTGCAGCTTCCCGAGCTGCAGGTTCGCTTCAAGTGGCAGCCCGGCAGCGTCGCGATCTGGGACAATCGCTGCACCCAGCACTACGCGCCGAACGACTACCGCGAGCAGCGCCGCATGCGGCGCGTGCAGATCGACGGCGACGTTCCGCGCGGCCCGACGCCGGCCTGACGGCCTAGGCCGCGCGGGAAACGGCGCGGAAGCGGTCGATCCAGGCGTTGACCGTCGTCGCCCTTGTCTTGAGCGCGGTGCGGTTGACGATCAGCCGCGACGTGACGTTGGCGATGTGCTCGATCTCGACCAGGCCGTTCTCGCGCAGGGTGCGGCCGGTATCGACCAGATCGACGATGCGATGGCACAGGCCGAGATTGGGCGCCAGCTCCATGGCGCCGTTCAGCTTGATGCATTCGGCCTGGACGCCGCGGGCGGCGAAATGCCGGCGCGTCACTTCCGGATACTTGGTGGCGACCCGCACATGGCTCCAGCGCGCCGGATTGTCGTCGCCCGCCAGATCCGCCGGCTCGGCCACTGCCAGCCGGCAATGGCCGATGCCGAGATCGACCGGGGAATAGATCTCGGGGAAGTCGAACTCCATCAGCACGTCGTTGCCGGCGATGCCGAGCTGCGCCGCGCCGAAGGCGACGAAGGTGGCGACGTCGAAGGAGCGCACCCGGATGATGTCGAGCTCGGGATGGTTGGTCGAAAAGCGCAGCTGGCGCGAGTCGGGGTCGGCGAAAGCCGGTTCCGCCACGATGCCGGCGTCGGCCAGGATGGGCGCCGCCTCCTTCAGGATGCGGCCCTTGGGCAGCGCCAGTACGAGCTTCTCGTTGTCATTCATCGCAGGTTGATCCGCAAAAAGAAAACCGGCCGAATCAAGGCCTTGGCAGGCAAATCCGGCGCCGAACGGCTTCAGTCGAGCCGATGCGCCGGACGCCAGCCGGTGGGCCATGGTTCGCCGACGTCCTCTAGATGGCACAGGAGACGGTCGACTTCCAGCCGGATCGCCGGCTTGCCGGCGAAGTTCAGCTGGATGCCGAAGGCCCCGGTGCCGGCGTCGGCATGGCCCTCGATCGACAGCAGCGACAGGATGCGGTCGTCGACGCCGCGATCGATGTCGCGCATGGAGACGCGCCGCACCGCGTCGAAGGCCAGCGCGCAATGCACGCGGCGGAACTTGCCGTCGGCGTCGGCCGGAACTTCCCAGCAGAAGCGATTGAACACCAGGGCGAAACGGCGCTGATCGGGCAGGAAGCCGATGTCGCGCACTGCGACCAGCGCGTCCTGCAGCGTCGATGAGACGACCTGCAAATCCTCGAGATCCTGTCCGCGCAGCTTCAGAGGCGTCATGGCTTGCCCTTGATGCGTTCGATATCGGCCCCCACCGCCGAAAGCTTGGCTTCGAGCCCCTCGTAGCCGCGATCGAGATGATAGACGCGATGCAGGATGGTTTCGCCCTCGGCCGCCAGCGCCGCCAGCACCAGCGACACCGAGGCGCGCAAATCGGTCGCCATCACCTCGGCGCCGCGCAGCGTCTTGACGCCGCGCACCATGGCGGAACTGCCATGCACCACGATGTCGGCGCCGATGCGGGTCAGCTCCGGCGCGTGCATGAAGCGGTTCTCGAAGATGGTCTCGGTGATGAGCGAGGCGCCGTCCGCCACCGCCATCAGCGCCATGAACTGCGCCTGCATGTCGGTCGGGAAGCCAGGGTAGGGGTGGGTGATGACGTCGAAGCCGCGGCAGCGCCCGGTGGGATGCGACACGCGGATCTTGCCAAGACCGTTCGACACGTTGACGCCGGCCTTGGCGAGCGCCTCGAACACCGCGCCGAGATGGTCGATGCGCGCGCCGTCGAGCACCAGTTCGCCGCCCGTGATGGCGGCGGCGACGGCGTAGGTGCCGGCCTCGATGCGGTCGGGAATGACGGTGTGCTCGGCGCCGTGCAGCTCCTCGACGCCACGGATCACCAGGCATTCGGTGCCGACGCCATGGATGTCGGCGCCCATGGCGATCAGGCAGTTGGCCAGATCGGTCACTTCCGGCTCGCGCGCGGCGTTCTCCATGATGGTCGTGCCCCTGGCCAGGGTCGCCGCCATCAGCAGGTTCTCGGTGGCGCCGACCGAGACGAAGGGAAAGCGGATCGTGGCGCCCTGCAGCCCGCCGGGCGCCGTGGCGATGACGTCGCCGCCCTCGAGCGTGATCTTGGCGCCCATCGCCTCCAGCCCGTTGAGATGCTGGTCGATCGGACGGATGCCGATGGCGTCGCCGCCGGGCATCGACACCCGCGCCTCGCCGGTGCGGGCCAGCAGCGCGCCCAGCACCAGTACCGAGGCGCGGATGCGATTGACGATCTCGTAGGGCGCCACGGTAGAAATCGGCGGCCTGGCCGTCAGCTTCAGGCTGCGGCCGCGCCTGGCGCCAGGGACTTCCTCGATGGCGACGCCGTGATTCACCAGCAGGTCCGACATGGTCACGATGTCGTCCAGCGCCGGCAGATTGTGCAGCGTCAGCGTCTCCTCGCTGAGCAGGCTGGCGACCATCAGCGGCAGCGCCGCGTTCTTGGCGCCGGAAATCGGCACCGTGCCCATCAGGGGCTTGCCGCCGCGAATGCGAATGCGATCCATCGAGTGGCCTGTTCTGGACTGTCTCAAATGCGGGGCAGCGTGACGCCGCGCTGGCCCTGGTACTTGCCCTGCTTGTCGGCGTAGGACACGGCGCAGGGCTGGTCGCCCTGCAGGAAGAGGAACTGGCAGGCGCCCTCGTTGGCGTAGATGCGCGCCGGCAGCGGCGTGGTGTTGGAGAATTCCAGGGTCACGTGGCCTTCCCACTCCGGCTCCAGCGGCGTGACGTTGACGATAATGCCGCAGCGCGCATAGGTCGACTTGCCGACGCAGATCACCAGTATGTCGCGCGGCACGCGGAAGTACTCGACGGTGCGCGCCAGGGCGAAGCTGTTGGGCGGGATGATGCAGACATCGGTGGTGCGGTCGACGAAGCTGTTGGAGGCGAAATTCTTGGGATCGACCACGGCGCTGTCGACATTGGTGAATATCTTGAACTCGTTGCCGACGCGCGCGTCGTAGCCGTAGGACGACAGTCCGTAGGAGATCACCCCTTCGCGCTTCTGCGCGTCGACGAACGGCTCGATCATGCCCTTTTCCTGCGCCATGCGGCGTATCCAGATGTCGGACATGATGGCCATGGATTTCTCCCAGACGGCGGCGGCGGGGCGGCGGATTGCGGGCGAAACCGGGCGCTTTCCCGGTCGGGTTCTTGTAGACAAGCCGCGCGCCCGTCTCAAGGCCCGCGAGGCGGTTCCCTGCCCCCCGGTGGCGTCGATTTGGCCGCTTCGGTCCCATCGCGGCCGGCGTCGGGTCGCGGTTCGGTCCGGGCGCGGGCCTGGGCCTTGCGCCGGCGCAGATTGTCGCGCAGCGCCGCCGCCAGGCGTTGCTGGCGCTCGTCAGGCGGGCGCGGCGGCTTGGGCGACGACGTCATTCGCGGACTCAGGCCTCTCCCGGGATGACCCCGGCGACTGCTATAGGGCAAACTGCCGGCGGGAGGAACCGAAATGACCCAGGCGTTGCGTACCCCTGACGACCGATTCGCCGGCCTGCCCGGCTATGACTTCGCCCCCCAGTATGTGGAGACCCTGGCCGTCAGCGGACCGCTGGCCGGGCTTCGCATGCACTACGTGGATGAAGGCCCGCGATCGGCCGAGCGGATTGCCTTGTGCCTGCATGGGCAGCCGACCTGGAGCTATCTCTATCGCCGCATGATCCCGGTCTTCGCGGCTTCAGGTTATCGGGTCATTGCGCCCGACCTGTTCGGCTTCGGCCGCTCGGACAAGCCGACCGACGAGGCGGTCTACACATTCGACTTCCATCGCGATGCACTGCGCCTGTTCATCGAGCGGCTGAACCTGCGAAACGTCATGCTGGTCTGCCAGGACTGGGGCGGGTTGCTGGGCCTGACGCTGCCGATGGAAATGCCCGATCGCTTCGAGCGGCTGCTGGTCATGAATACGATGCTGGGAACCGGCGACGAGCCGTTGGGCAAGGGTTTCCTCGACTGGCGCGCCTTTTCCAACAGCCAACCCGACATGGCGGTGGGAAAGCTTCTCAAGCGCGCCTGCCCGCATCTCTCCGATGCCGAGGCTGCCGCCTACGATGCGCCCTTTCCCGACATTGCCTACAAGGCGGGGGTCCGGCGCTTCCCCAATCTGGTGCCGGACGCGCCGGATGCGCCGGGGGCGGCGATTTCGCGCCGGGCCCGCATCTGGTGGCAGGAGCAATGGCGCGGCCGGACCTTCATGGCGGTCGGCGCCAAAGACCCCGTGCTGGGCCCGCCGGTCATGGAGCATCTGCGGACCTTGATCGCCAATTGTCCGGAGCCGATGATCGTGCCCGAGGGGGGCCACTTCGTTCAGGAATGGGGCGAAGACATCGCCAGGCAGGCCGTAGCGGCCTTCGACCGCGGCTAGAGCCAATGAAGCTGGTTTTCGCAGCCATAGAGAAGGATAATCCCGGCGCTACGCCGCATACGGCCGGGACTTGGGGGCGATGTTCGATTTCCTGAAGAAGAACGGTAACGGCACCGCCGAACGCAAGGGCCGCACGCTGGAGGTCGGCTGGGTTCTGCAGCCCGACAACGCCACCGCGATCTGGTTCGATCCGCAGCAGTTCCGCCGCGAGGGCGCGCAGGCGGCGTCGTCGAAAGCGGTGCAGAACTGCCCGGCAGTGCTGGACTACGACTCGCGGCATTTCGTCGTTCCCTGCCCCGTCGATCTCAATCTCGGTCTGGCGCGCGACAAGGACGGCAAGATCGTGCTGCGCAATCTCGACGGCGCGCAAAGTGCGGTGGCGTCGAGCCATCTGGGCAAGCTGGTGCATCTGAATTCGCCCAGCCAGTGGCGCCACCCGGAGCGGCCGGTCATCCAGATCGGCACGCCCTACCGCTTCGTCGCCGACGAGCCGTGCTATCTCAACCAGCTGCCGCCGTTCCTGCACTACCGCCGCGACCCATGGCCGGGGCTGATGATCGGCGGCCGATTCCAACTCGACGTCTGGCCGCGCATCATGATGTGGGCCTTCGAATGGATGGAGCCGCAGAAACCGCTGGTGCTGCGGCGCGGCGAGCCGATGTTCTACGTCCGCTTCGAGCCGGCCGACGACGCCTCGCGCCCGGTGCGCCTGGTCGAGGCGGAATGGACCCCGGAACTGGCGGAGTTCTCCAAGAGCATCGACGGGGTGACCAACTACGTCAAACGCACCTTCTCGCTGTTCCCGCAGGCCGGCAGGCGCCGGCCGAAGACGCTGCTGAAGAAGAAAGTGCGTTAGGCCGCCTTCTGCCCCTCGATCTCGCGCGCCAGCGCCGCCGGCACCCTGACCGGCAGGTCGAGCAGCATCTGGGCGTAGGCCTTGCCTTGCGGGTCGGCCTGCAGCGAGGCGACGCCGCCGCCGCCCAGCGCGCCGCGCAGCAGGAAATTGAAGCCGTCGATGCCCGGCAGCGCCCAGCGCGTCACCTTGCCCTTGATGCGATGGGCGAAATACTGCGCCACGCTCTGCTCGGTCACCTGGGCCGCGATCAGCGGCAGGTACTCGGGCTTGCGCGCGATGATGCCGATGTTGCAGCTGTCGCCCTTGTCGCCGCTACGCCCGTAGGCAAGCGCCACCAGCGGCAAACTCACGGCATCGGCGCCGGGCGACGCGCCGGCGATCGCCGGATCGGCCGGCAGGGACTTCGGATCGAAGCCGCCGGCGGTCGGCACGTTGACCGCGACGCGTCGGCCATCCATGTCGATCTCGACCGGCACCATCTTCTTCGGCACCAGGCAGGAGAACAGCCGGATCACCGGGTTGGGGGTGGCGCGGCCCGATCCGAAGAAGCCCGTCATGCCCGGTACGCCGCCGGTGCCCATGGGCGAGATCTCGCGGCCGAGGATGGTCAGCGCTTCCTTCTGGTCGTGGCGGGCGGCGATCTTCACCACCACTTCCCGGGAGCCGGCGTGGCGGGCATGCGGACCGTAGGTCGCTTCGGCGCCCAGCGTCTCGATGCTGACGTCGCGGAAATCGCCCATGTTGCGCTCGCGGAACATGCGCCGCACGCGCTTGACGATGGCGTCGGCGATGTGATGCCCCTTCTTCGAGGCCTCGATGCCGCCCATCAGGAAGGCGGCCGTCAGCTTGAAGCCGTCGGCATAGGTGGCCGACGTCTTGTAGGTATCGGTCGGCGGCCGGCCCGTGGCGCCGGAAACCCTGACCACGTCCTTCGCCACCTGCTCCATCTTCACCTGCGTGAAATCGCAGGCCACGTCGGGCAGCAGATAGGCGCGCGGATCGCCGATCTCGTAGAGCATCTGCTCGCCGACCGTCGCCGGCGTGATCAGCCCGCCGGTGCCGGCAGGCTTGGACACGGTGAAGACGCCGTTCTCGTCCACTTCGGCGATCGGGAAGCCCATGTTGTCGTAATCGGGCACCAGGTGCCAGTCGGTGAAGTTGCCGCCGTTGCACTGCGCGCCGCATTCGAGGATATGGCCCGCCAGCGATCCCATGGCGAGACGGTCGAACTCGTCTGCCTTCCAGCCGAACTCGTGCATCAGCGGACCGAGCACCAGCGCCGAATCGACGCAGCGCCCGGTGATCACCACGTCAGCGCCTTCGGCCAGGGCGCGGGCGATCGGCACGGCGCCGAGATAGGCGTTCATGCTGACGAGTTTCGCCGGCAGGGTGTCGCCGCTATCCATTTCGACGATGCCGGCCGTGCGCAGTTCGTCGGCGCGGGCCACCAGATCGTCGCCCAGCACGACGGCGATCTTCAGCTTCACCCCGGCCGCCTCGGCCGCCTTG
Organism: Reyranellaceae bacterium; assembly: GCA_050185515.1. GTDB lineage: Bacteria > Pseudomonadota > Alphaproteobacteria > Reyranellales > JAQSWP01 > JAQSWP01. The sequence goes on along the minus strand of JBFWZG010000113.1, from coordinate 718 downwards.
GCCACGGCGTCACGGCAGGCCAGCGGGTTGACGCCGCCGGCGTTGCTTACGACCTTGATCTTCTTCTCGGCGATCTCGCGCGCCAGCGGCGCCATGACATGGGTCACGAAATCGGTGGCGTAGCCCGCTTCCGGCTTGCGCAGGCGCATCGCCGCCATGATCGACATGGTGATTTCGGCCAGGTAGTCGTTGATCAGGTAGTCGATGTCGCCGTGGCGCACGAGCTGCACCGCTGCCACTTCCGTATCGCCCCAGAACCCCGAACTGCCGCCGATGCGGATCTTCTTGCCAGCCATTGCCGTTACTCCCGATCCTGCGCCGCGCTGCTTCAGCGCGCGCGATTGACGAAATTCCCCATCAGCCGCTTGGGCTCGTCGCTTTCCATCGCCTGCGCGAACGCATCGATGCCCGAGCGCACCGCCTGATCGAGCGGCAGCTGCTCCCAGCGCCGCATCAGCATCTTCTGCAGCCGCACCGCCTTCGGGCCGGCTTCGAGAATGGAATGCAGCCACTTGTCCACCGCCGCGTCGAGCTCGGCGGCCGGCACGACCTTCTCGACGAAACGCCATTCGTAGGCGGTCGCTGCGTCGATGTTGTCGGCGACCAGCAGCATCTCCGCCGTGCGGCCCCAGCCGATCAGTCGCGGCAGCAGCGCCGCCTCGACCACCGATGGCACCCCGACCTTGACCTCGGGCATGCCGAACACAGCATTGTCGGA
>JBFWZG010000112.1:0-12514 GCA_050185515.1 Reyranellaceae bacterium | reverse complement strand
CGCAAGGCGCGCCCGGCCAGGACTTCGTCATACAGACCACGGCCGACCACGGCGTCCGAGGCCTCATCAACCTCTTCGGCATCGAATCCCCCGGCCTCACCTCCTGCCTCGCCATCGCCGACCATGTGGCGACGCTGGCGAGAGAAGCCGCTTGAACGACACGCTGTCTCTTGCCCTGAACGAAAAAGCAGCGCCCCACCCTTGTCATCCCGGCCGCAGCGAAGCGGAGAGCCGGGACCCATAACGCCGTCGCGCAAGATGAGCGGCCTGCGTTCCAAAGGTCGATCGGCATGGGTCCCGGGTCTCGCTGCGCTCGCCCGGGATGACAACAATTATTGACCCGTCGTGCTGAGACCATTCGACAAGCTCAGGAGCGAAGCGTCTTGCCCGCTCCCTCTGGCCCGCCTCCGCCGATTCCGGCACAGTGGCGCGATGAAATTCCTCGAACGCCTGGTCCTCGCCGCCTTGCGTCGCCTGGCGCCCCGGGCCTCGACCGGGTTCCGCGAAAGCGCCATCAACATCGCCGTCGACGGCGAGATCGCCCGTCTGCTGGCGAAACGCGAGCACGACGGCTTCGTCACCGTCGAAGCCGGCCCCTTCGCGGGCCTCAAACTGCTAAAGGCATCGCGCACCACCGGCCACATCGCCAAAGTTCTAGGGGTATACGAGCGCCAGGTGGCGATAGCGCTGCAACAGGCCGCGCGCGCCAACCCGACACGCTTCATCAATGTCGGCAGCGGCGACGGCTACTATCTTGTGGCGATGGGTCGGCTGCTGCCGCAGGCGCGGCTGATCGGCTTCGACACCAGCGACCAGGCCAATGAAGAGGCGCGCAAGGTGCTCGCCGCCAACGGCATGGCGGACCGCGCCGAACTGCCCGGCCATTGCGACCGCAACGCGCTGGCCGCGGTTCTGGCGCAGGACTCGTTGCTGCTGGTCGATTGCGAAGGCTACGAGGCCGACCTGCTCGATCCCGAGGCGCTGCCCGAACTGCGCCGCGCCACCATGGTCGTCGAGTTGCACGACTTCGCCCGCCCCGGCGTCACCGAGCTGCTGCGCCAACGCTGCGCAGCGACGCATCGCATCGATATTCTCGACCAGGACCAGCCGCTGCCCACCGCCAGCCCCGACCTCGCCGCCCTGCCCGAGTCCATCGTTCGCACCATCGTCTCCGAACGCCGCTCCTGCCTGATGCGCTGGATGGTGATGGTGCCGCTAGATGATCAGGCAGCACTGCGCTGAACAACCATTCTGGTCATAGCCACCCCTCTCTCGTAATCCGACCGTCGCCGCCCCCTTCCTCGTTATCACAGCTGTAGCCATCCCCTCCCTCGTCATCCCGGCCGTAGCGAAGCGGAGAGCCGGGACCCATAACGCCGTCGCGCAAGATGAGTGGCCTGCGTTTTCAAGTTCGATCGGCATGGGTCCCGGGTCTCGGCTTCGCCTCGCCCGGGATGACATTCTTGTTGTCCTACCCGTCATGCTGAACGCAGCGAAGCATCTTGCCTCGACCAGCACGACCGTGACCCCGACGACGGGCGCAAGCCTCGTTTGCTTAAGGCCGCATGAACCCGAACGGTTCCGTCTCGTCGATCGTGTCGATCTTGAACTGCAGTTCCGAGCAGATGTCGGCGTCGGACCGGCTCATCTTGTAGACCTCGATGGCGCAGGCCAGCAGGGCGCGGCCGACCACGTCGGTCGGGATCGACGCCTTCTCCGCCTCGGCCAGCGCCGCATTGACCTTCGGCCGCACCACGTCCCACACGTCGCTCATCTCGATCCCCTTCCGCTGGGCAAAATCCATCCCGATTGTTTACTGCTAACCTGTGCGCCGCAATTCGGCATTGACCGAAGTCAAAACGATCGAGGGAGGCAGGAATGAACCGCGTGCTCGCCCATACCGGCGCCAAATACCCCATCGTGCAGGCGCCGATGGGCTGGATCGCCCGCTCGCAGCTCGCCTCCGCCGTGTGCAAGGCGGGCGGGCTCGGCATCATCGAGACCTCGTCGGGCGAGACCGAAGCCTGCATGGCCGAGATCGAAAAAATGAAGACGCTGACCGACCGGCCCTTCGGCGTGAACCTGCCGCTGCTGTTCCTGCGCGATCCGCGCATGGTCGAGTTCGTCGCCGATTGCGGCGTGAAATTCGTCTCGACCTCGGCCGGCAGCCCCTCGAAGCTGATCGACATATTGAAGGGCCGCAACCCGGACATCGTCGTCTATCACGTCGTGCCGACCCTGAAGGCCGCGCTCAAGGCCGTCGAGGCCGGCGTCGACGGGCTGATCGTCGAGGGCGCCGAAGGCGGCGGCTTCAAGAATCCCGACGACGTGTCGACCCTGGTGCTGCTGCAGGCGGTGCGGGCGGCGGTCGACGTGCCGCTGATCGCCGCCGGCGGCATCTGCGACGGGCGCGGCATGGCGGCCGCCTTTGCCCTGGGGGCCGAAGGCATCCAGATGGGCACCCGTTTCGTCTCGGCTGCCGAGAGCCCGGTGCACCGCAACTACAAGCAGGCCATCGTCGATGCGCCCGAAACCGGCACCTGGATGCTCAACAAGTCGGGCACGCCCTGCGTGCGGGCGCTGAAGACCGAGCGGACCAAGGCCTTCTACGAGTCCGGCATCATGTCGCGCGACGTGTTCAAGACCGTGCTGGATCTCTATTTCGGCGGCGACATGGAAGCCAGCGTCGGACTGGCGGGCCAGACCGCCGGGTTGATCGACGAGATCAAGCCGGTGGAGGCGATAATCGGCGAGACCATCGCCGGGTTCCACGAAATCTGCGGCCGCATGGGCGCTCTGCAGAAGAGTGCCGCCTTCGGCTGAGCGCTCCCAGTTCCGTCATCCCCGCGAAAGCGGGGATCTCAGGCAGACGAGCGGCGAGGGTCGACGGAGGCGTCCTCCCTCCGCCGCTCAGGCTCATGGGAGAAAGATCCCCGCTCAAGGCGGGGATGACGGATTTGGAGTGAGGATGACGATGAGGGCGCGGCGCTGATCCCCTCGCGCGCCCATGGCGTACAAACCCCATGCGCCTGCTGCGAATCCTGAAATCCGCCGCCCGGATGCTGGCCCTGCCGTTCGGCGTCGCCGGCTGTTCCGGCCCCGACCTGCTCAGCGCCACGGTCTCCAGCGACGGCATGATCGTGCAGCGCGATCTCGCCTATGGCGACAATCCGCGCCACAAGCTCGACCTCTATCTGCCCGAGACCGGCGCCGCCGCCGGCCGACGCGTCCTGGTGTTCTTCTATGGCGGCGGCTGGGATTCGGGCTCGAAGGACGGCTATCTCTTCGCCGCCAGGCCCTTCGTCGAGGCCGGCTACATCGTCGCCATCCCCGACTACCGCATCTATCCGGAAGTGCGCTTCCCCGCCTTCGTCGAGGACGGCGCGCTGGCACTGCGCTGGATCGCCGACAATGCCGCGCGATTCGGTGGCGACGGCAGCCGCCTCTACCTCGCCGGCCATTCCGCCGGCGCGCACACCGCCGCCCTTCTGGCGCTCGATGCGCGCTATCTCGACGCCGTCGGCCTGAGGACCGCGCGGATCGCCGCCGTCGCCGGCCTCGCCGGACCCTACGACTTCACGCCCAACACGGACACGCTGCGCGAGATATTCTCCACCGCGCCCGATCTGCGGCTGATGCGGCCCACCACCTACGCCAATGCCAACGCGCCGCCGATGCTGCTGGCGACCGGCGATGCCGACCGCACCGTGCTGCCGAAGAACTCCATCAATCTCGCCAAGGCGCTGCAGGCCAAAGGCGCCGTCGCCGAGCTGAAGATCTATCCCGGCATCGGCCATGTCGACATCGCCATGGCGCTGGCGCCGCTGTTCGACGGCAAGGCGCCGGTGGCGCAGGACGCGATAACGTTCCTGAACCGCTACTGAACTACACCAGGTTGATGCGGCAGCCGACCACCTGAACCTGGCTCGGGCCGAGCTGCAGGCCTCGTGCGCTGGCCGCCGCCAGCACTTTCGCCTTGTCGGTCGTCTCGATGTCGAGGGCGGAGATGCCCGGCCCGCGCCCGTCCTCGGCCTTGACGAACCTGATCTCGCCCGGCTCCAGCGCGATGCGGATCTTGCCGCCGCCGCTCTCGACCTTGCGCTCCAGCAGCCGCCCCCACAGCTCGGCCGTCGCCACCGGATCTTCGCTCTGCAGCTCGACGCCGACCAGCGCCTTCACCGTGTCCTGGCGCAGATGCGATTTCCAGTCCGGCCCCGCCGGCACCCACGAGCACAGGCGCTCGCGCCAGTCGGCTTCCGGCTCGACCTGGTCGATCGACAGCAGGAAGCCGCCGACATCGGCCGGATGGAAATGCGTATAGGTGTAGTCGCGCTGGTCGCGCGTGGCGACGGCGCGGATGCCGATCTCGCCCAGCTTCTTGCGGAAGTGCAGCGCGTCGGCCACCTGCAGGATCACCATGTAGCCGCCATCGCCCTTGCGGCGATCGAGGTAGCGGCCGGCCGAGGTGTTGGGCTCTTTCGGCGCGACGATCTCGAGGAAATCGCCGCCGATCGGCGCGACGATGTTCTCCAGCCCCCATTTGCCGACGCCGGGGTCGCGATAGGCGACCTCCAGCCCCAGCACCGAGCACAGCTCGTCCGTCGTCGCCGCGAGATCCTTCGCCACGAAGGCGATCTGGCGCAGGCGCATGCTCGCCTCCCTGGTTCTAACGCCCCTTGAACACCGGCGCGCGCTTCTCGACGAAGGCCCTGGCCGCTTCCTTGTGATCCTCGGTCTCGAAGCAGCGCATCATGCCCCAGGCTTCGAGGTCCATGCTCTCGGCCAGGGTGCCTTCCTCGGCTGCCTTCATGTTGCGCTTCATGTAGCCCCAGGCGACGCGCGGACCGTTGGCCAGCTGCGTCGCCAGCTTCATCGTCTCCGCCTCGAGCTGGTCGTCGGCCACCACCCGGTTGACCAGCCCCATCGCCTCGATCCGGTCGATGCCCAGCACCTCGGCGGTGAAATAGAGCTCGCGCGCCTTGGCCGTGCCGACCATGCGGTGCAGGAAATAATGCCCGGCGAAATCGCCCGAGCCGCCGACCTTGGCGAACGCCGTCGTCATGCGCGCGCTCTTGCCCGCCACCCGCATGTCGCAGGCCAGCGCGATCGACAGGCCGGCGCCGGCCGCCACGCCGTTGAGCATGGCGATGGTCGGCTTGGGCATCTCGTGCAGCAGGCGCGAGACCTCCATGCGCCGGCGCAGGTCCTGCGCCCTCTCCTCCAGCGTGCCGGCCCGCTTGCCCGAGGCCATCGACTTGACGTCGCCGCCGGCGCAGAAGGCGCGGCCGGCGCCAGTGACGACCACGCAGCCGATCTCCGGATCGGCCGCCGCCGCCGACAGCGCGTCGAGCTGCGCCTGCATCATGGTCGGCGTCAGCGCGTTCATCGCGTCGGGCCGGTTCATGGTCAGCACCAGAACCCCGTCCTTCGTCTTGCTCAGCAGCTCATCGGTCATCGTCTTCCTCCGTTGATTCGTCGACCGGCAGCATAGCGCAGGCCGTCGCCGACGCCAGCGACGCCGGCGTTTCGCCTGCCGGAAGCGGCTGCGGGCGACGCGCAAGACCGCTTTGGCCGCCGCCGCCGCTGGGCTATGAAGGGGGCCGAAAACCTTCAGGAGGCGACATGTTCAAGACGGCTTTCACCGAACTGGTCGGCATCGAGTACCCGATCGTGCAGGGCGGCATGCAATGGGTCGGCCATGCGGTGCTGGCCGCTGCCGTGTCCGAGGCCGGCGGGCTGGGCATCATCACCGCCCTGACGCAGCCGACGCCCGACGATCTGCGCAAGGAGATCGCCAAGGCGCGCACGCTCACCTCCAAGCCGTTCGGCGTCAACCTCACCATCCTGCCGACCCTGGTGCCGCGGCCCTACGGCGAATACATCGACGCCATCATCGATTCGGGCGTCAAGATCGTCGAGACCGCCGGCAACAACCCCGAGCCCTTCCTGCCCAAGCTGAAGCAGAACGGCATCAAGGTCGTGCACAAATGCACCGCCGTGCGCCACGGCGTGAAGGCGCAGAAGATCGGCGTCGACGCCATCTCGATGGACGGCTTCGAATGCGCCGGCCATCCCGGCGAGGACGACGTGCCCAACCTGATCCTGCTGCCGGCCGCGCGCGACAAGATCTCCATTCCGATGATCGCCTCGGGCGGCATCGGCGATCCGCGCCAGTTCGTCGCCGCGCTGGCTCTGGGCGCCGACGGCGTCAACATGGGCACCCGCTTCATGGCCACGAAAGAGGCGCCGATCCACGACAACGTCAAGCGCCGCCTGGTCGAGGCCGACGAGCGCGAGACCGACCTGATCTTCCGCACCATGCGCAACACCTCGCGTATCGCCAGGAACTCCATCTCGAAGCAGGTGCTGGAGATGGAGCGCGAGGGCAAGACCATCCAGGAAATCGGCCCGCTGGTCGCCGGCGTGCGCGGCAAGGTCGTCTACGAGACCGGCGATCTCGACCACGGCGTCTGGTCGGCCGGCATGGTGCAGGGACTGATCCACGACATCCCGACCTGCAAGGAACTGATCGACCGCTTCATCAGCGAGGGCCGCAAGATCATCGAGCAGCGCCTCAAGCCGCTGGCGGCTTAGCCGCCTCGCCATCGAATACGGCAACGGCGGGCATCGGCCCGCCGTTTCTCTTTTGTCCCTTCTCCCGCTTGCGGGAGAAGGTGCCCGAAGGGCGGATGAGGGTGTGCTGACTCTTCTTTCGAGGACACCCTCACCCGGGCTTCGCCCACCCTCTCCCGCAAGCGGGAGAGGGGACAGCAGATGACCTAAACCCGCTTCTCCACCAGCACGCCCTTATCCGTCAGCGCCTTCACCCGCTCGGCAGAGACGCCGACCTCGCCCAGCACCTCCTGATTGTGCTGGCCGAGGAACGGCGCCATGCCCGGATCGCGTAAGGGAAACGCCGAGAAGCGCAGCGGCATGCCCGGCACCTGGAACGAGCCGAACACCGGATCCTCGACGGTGCGCACGGTGCGGCGTTCGAGCAGATGCGGCTCCTTCATCGCCTGGTCGACGCTCAGCATCGGCGCGGCGGGAACCTTGCCCTTGTCGAGCGCGTCGAGCACCTGCGCCAGGGTGAGGCTCGAGGTCCAGGCCGAGACCGCCGCCACCACCTCGCCCTGATGCTTCATGCGCGCGGCGTTGTCGATATAGCGAGCATCGTCGGCCATTTCCGGCCGCCCCATCGCCTTGCACAAAAGCCGCCAGTGCTCGCCCAGACAGGTGATCATGGCGTAGCCGCCGTCGCTGGTCGGGAACAGGCCGAACGGGCACACCACGTTGTGCTGCGAGCCGGTGCGGCCGGGCACGATCGAGCCGCCCGAGGTCGAGACCATCTGCACGTTGATCTCGTGGCACTGCATGTAGAAATCGATCAGCGCGATGTCGAGGAACTGGCCGGTGCCGCCGGGCTTGGCGCGGTTGTAGAGCGCGGTGAGGATGGCGCCGTAGGCCAGCAGCCCGGTGCCGGTATCGCCGATCGCCGCCCCCGCCACCGACGGCGCGCGATCGGGCTCGCCGATGACGCTGGTGATGCCCGAATAGGACTGCGCGATGAAGTCGAAGCCGCGCAGGCGCGAGAGCTCGCCGGTCTGTCCGAAGGCCGAGATCGAACACATGATCGCCCAGGGATTGCGCGCCTTCACCACGTCCCAGCCGAAACCGAAGCGGCCGATGATGCCGGGCGAGAAATTCTCCACGATGACGTCGGCCTTCTCGACCAGCTTCATCAGCAGTTCCTTCGCCTCGGGCTTTGAGATATCGAGGCATAGACTCTTCTTGCCGAGATTGTGCTGGATGAAATAGGCGCTGCGGCCGTCCTTGAAGTTGGGCAGCTTGCGCGAATTGTCGCCGTCGGGCGCCAGCTCGACCTTGACGACCTCCGCCCCCAGCTCGGCCATCAGCCGCGTGACGACCGGCCCGGCGATGAACTGCGTGAAATCCAGCACCTTGACGCCGGACAGCGCATTGGGCTGCCACATGGAAACGCTTCTCCCCGTTCTGCCGTGCGGAAACCGCACCGTATTGGCGTGCCGTTCTTCCTGAACGCCCGTTCATACATTAGGCTAATCCGACTCGCGCCGACAACCGGAGTGAAGACGCTTGCCTGTTTCATCGCCCGACACGTCCCCGCCGCGCCGCATCGGCGCCGGTGCCATGCTGGCGGCGCTGGCGGCGCTGGCGGCGCTGGCAATCATTGTCTCCGGCGCCGGAGCGGCTTCCGGCGAGACCCAGGCCCTGACGCCGGCGGCGCGCAAGCAGAAGCTGGCCGAACTGCGCGACGCGCTGCAATGCATGACCTTCCACTACAATCGCCTGGAGCGCTTCCAGCGCGCGGGCAACGGCGCGGCCGCGGAGCAGGCGGAGGAGCTGTGGCTCGACTGGGACGATCTGGCGATAGAGATCGAGGAAACGCTGCATCTGCCGCTGCACGAGGAAGCCGCCGAAACCAGGGCCGTCGAAACCGCCCACGCCGCGCAGATCGCGCGCATCGGCTGGCCCGCTTACGAGAAGGCGTGGATGGGAAAATGCGGCAAGAGTCCCTTCTAACCCTGCCAAGAGGAGTGATGCCCGGATGAAAGCCTACGAGATCGAGAAGGACTGGGGCATCGACAATCTGGTCGAGGTCGAGCGCGCGAAGCCGAAAGCCGGTCCCGGCCAGGTCGTCGTCGCCATCAAGGCCTGTTCGCTGAACTATCGCGACCTGCTCACCGTGCTGGGCAAGGGCGGCGCCAAACTGCCGCTGATCCCCTTCTCCGACGGCGCCGGCGACATCGTCGAGACCGGCGAGGGCGTAACGCGGGTGAAGAAGGGCGATCGCGTCTGCCCGATCTTCTTTCCCGGCTGGCTCGACGGCGGGCCCAGCGCCTATGGCCGCATGCAGGCGCTGGGCGGTTCGGCGCCCGGCACCTTGCAGGAGTTCATGGTGCTCGATGCCGAAGCGGTGACGCCGATCCCCGCCCATCTGTCGTATCTCGAAGCCTCCACCCTGCCCTGCGCCGCCGTCACCGCCTGGCGGGCGCTGGTCGACGAGGGACGCATCAAGAAAGACGACTGGGTGCTGGTGCAGGGCACCGGCGGCGTCTCCATCTTCGCCCTGCAATTCGCCAAGATGCTGGGCGCGAAAGTCGTCGTCACCTCCAGCAGCGACGAGAAGCTCGAGTGCGCGAAAAAACTAGGCGCCGACGCCACCATCAACTACCGCACCACCCCGGAATGGGCCAAGGCCGCCATGCAGGCGACCGGCGGCCAGGGCGTCGACATCGTGGTCGAAGTCGGCGGTGCCGGCACGCTCAACCAGTCGCTATCCTGCGCCCGGGTCGGCGGCACCATCGTCGTCATCGGCCTGCTCACCGGCGTCAAGCAGGAGGTGCTGGTCAACGTCATCTTCGGCAAGAATCTGCGCGTCATCGGCATCTCGGTCGGCTCGCGCGCCCAGTTCGAGGCCATGAACAAGGCCATCGCCGAACACCGGATGAAGCCGGTCATCGACAAGGTGCTGCCGGTCTCGCAGGTCCGCGACGCGCTCAAGGCCATGCAGGCCGCCGGCCATTTCGGCAAGATCTGCGTCGAGTTCGGCCAATAGATGCGCCGCGCCCGTCTTCGAAGCCCCTCACCCTCCCATTGCTTGCGCAATGGGCCCCACCCTCTCCCCGTCGGAACGGGGAGAGGGAGAAAACGCCGCCTCATACTCCCTCTCCCCGCCTGCGGGGAGAGGGTTGGGGCCCGCCGCGCAGCGGTGGGAGGGTGAGGGGCAGATGACGGTGCCCATCCTTTCCATTGGCCCCTCTCCCGCTTGCGGGAGAGGGTGGGCAAAGCCCGGGTGAGGGTGTCCTCCGCCCGCCAGTGCCGCACACCCTCATCCGCCCTTCGGGCACCTTCTCCCGCAAGCGGGAGAAGGGACAAACAAGAAAGAAAGTGAAGCCATGACCGCAGCCCCCACCTACGAGAACCTCATCACCGATCTCAGCGACGGCGTGCTGACCGTGACCATGAACCGGCCGGACAAGCTCAACGCCTTCAACCCGCCGCTGCAGAACGACATGATCTCCATGTTCACCGACGCCAATACCAACGACGCGGTGCGCGCCATCGTCGTCACCGGCGCCGGCCGCGGCTTCTGCGCCGGCGCCGACATCTCGGCCGGCGCCGAGGGCTTCGCCGTCTGGGGCCGGCAGGACGCCAAGGGCGGCCCGCGGCCTTCCATCACCAAGTCGATCCACGACTGCCGCAAGCCGGTGATTGCCGCCATCAACGGCATCGCCGTCGGCGTCGGCATCACCATGTGCCTGCCGATGGACATCCGCATGATGTCGAGCGAAGCGAAGATCGGCTTCATCTTCAACCGCCGCGGCATGGTGATGGAGGCCGGCAGCTCCTGGTTCCTGCCCCGCCTGGTCGGCATGCAGCAGGCCCAGGAATGGGTCGCCTCGGCCGAGATCTTCGGCCCCGACGAGGCGCTCAGGGGCGGCCTCGTCCGCTCCGTCCACGCCCCCGACGAGCTGGTGCCGGCGGCCCAGGCGCTGGCGCGCAAGTTCGCCACCGGCACCTCGGCCATCACCATGGCGCTCAACCGCCAGCTGATGTGGAAGATGGCCGGCGCCCAGGACGCCGCCGATGCGCTGGCGATCGACATGGAGTGCATCAAGTACATGGCCGCTTCCGCCGACGTCGCCGAAGGCATCGCCGCCTTCCGCGAAAAGCGCGCCGCCAACTTCCCCATGAAAGCCAGCACCGACCTGCCGCCGCTCTATCCCTGGTGGGAGAAGAAGAGCGCGTCGTAAGGCACGATGCCCCTCACCCTCCCATTGCTTGCGCAATGGGCCCCACCCTCTCCCCGTCGGAACGGGGAGAGGGAAAAAATGCCGCTCTCTTGTTCCCTCTCCCCGCGCGCGGGGAGAGGGTTGGGGCCCGCCGCGCAGCGGTGGGAGGGTGAGGGGCAGATCACGGCGACGCCCTTCCCCTCCTCCGTCATGCTGAGCGCAGCGAAGCATCTTCTCTCGACCCGCAAGGTCGTCGTCGACGAGAGAAGACGCTTCGCTGCGCCCCGGGGCGATTGCAGCCGGTAACCCCCGTCTCTAGAACGACAGCGTCGCCGCCCCGGCCTTGATCTCCGCGTGCATGGCGCTGGCGCCGACGATGGTGACGCCGTCGAGCAGGTCGGCCTGTTCGTAGCCGCGCGATTTCACGCAGGGCGGGCAGGCCCAGATGGTGCCGCCGCGCTTCTGGAAATCCTCGATCAGCATCGCCAGCGGATCGAGCGGCATGACCTGGGTCATGCGCTGGCCGCCCTTGCGCACCAGGTCGATCGCCGTGCTGGTGAGGAACACCGACACTTTCAACCCGGCCGTCAGGCCGCCATTGGCGATGGTGAAGGCGACCGAGGAAAGCTCGGAATCTATGCCTTTGGTCATGAGAATGACCAGTTTATCGGTACCACTCTGCATTGTAATGTTCTCCCATAGGTGGTTGCGTTAGCGGCGCCGTTTTATTGGGAAGCAGTGGCGAAGTCTTTGGCTGCGGTTCCGAAACTCTTGACCGTGAATCCAGCGGACGGGCGGGGCGCCGGCCCGACCGACGACGTGCTGTCCCAGGTGCTGCGCACCGTTCGCCTGTCGGGCTCGCTGCAGTTCTGCTTCATGCCGAGCGGCGCCTGGCATACCGACGCCGCGCCGGCCATGGGCGCCCTGTCGTCGAGCCCGTCCAGCGCCATCCCGTTCCATATCGTCGTCGAGGGCGGCTGCTGGCTGAAGATGGACGGCATCGACATGCAGCTGTCGGCCGGCCATGTCGTCGCCTTCCCGTTCGGCACCGGCCACCAGCTCGGATCGGGCAGCGGCGGCATGCTGGTGACGCCGACGCGCGATCTGCCGCCGCGCCCCTGGCGCGACATTCCCGTCATGCGCTACGGCGACGGGCCGGTCGGCGCGCGCCTGCTATGCGGCTTCCTGCAATGCGACGCGCTCAACTTCGCGCCGCTGCGCAACGCGCTGCCCGCGCTGATGCACGCGCGCGCCGACGGCGAGGACGGGCTGTGGCTGAGCGCCACCATCGCCCAGATGACCGGCGAGGTCGACCGGCCGCGCAGCGGCGGCGTCTCGGTGCTCGAGCGGCTAACCGAGCTGCTGTTCATCGAACTGCTGCGCCAGGAGATCCTGCGCCTGCGCCCCGACTCGGTCGGCTGGCTGGCGGCGCTGGCCGATCCCGGCCTCGGCCGCTGCCTGTCGCTGATGCACGCCGAACCCTATCGCGACTGGTCGGTGGTCGAACTCGCCGCCGGCAGCGGTCTGTCGCGCAGCACGCTGATGGAACGCTTCGAGGCCATCATGCGGACCTCGCCGGTGCGCTATCTCCGTTCATGGCGGCTGTGCCTCGCCAGCGTGGCGCTGAGTTCCACCGACCGGCCGATCGCCGCCATCGCCCACGATTCGGGCTACGGCACCGAAGCCGCCTTCTCGCGCGCCTTCGCCCGCGCCTACGGCGCGCCGCCGGCGGCCTGGCG
>JBFWZG010000111.1:0-12899 GCA_050185515.1 Reyranellaceae bacterium | reverse complement strand
GCCTGAGCCGGGCGGTGCGCGAGATCGGCCCCATCGTGGCGGCGATGGGCGGCGCGTGGATCGCGACGTCGCTGGGCCCGCGCGAGGCCTTCATCGCCATGACCGTGCTGACGGCGCTGGCGGTGCCGATGGCGCTGACCATACCGCGCCAGGCCGCCGACGAGAGCGCGGCCAGCCCGGCGCGACGTTTCCGCCTGACGCGGCCATCGACCTTCAACCTGTTCTTCTTCGCCGTCGGACTGGCCGGCGACGGCATCTTCATGGTGACCATCGGCCTGCTGTTCCTGCAGGAGCTTTCGGCGCAGGCGGCGATGCTGTCGGCCGGCGCAGTGATGGCGCTGCGGCATCTGATGGTGATGGTGGTAAGCCCGATCGGCGGGGTGCTGGCCGACCGCTTCGGCGCGGAACGCACCATGCTGGTCTCGGCCCTGGCCCTGACGGCGGGTTTCCTCATCGTGCCGCTGGACCTGACCTACCTTGCCGCCCTGCTGATGCTGGTCGGCCGCGGCATCCTGGCGGTGGCCGCGCCGATCATCGTGGCGGCGAACATCAAGGGCAATGCCATGCAGGCGATTTCCGCCAACGCCAGCTGGTCCGATCTCGGCGCCGCCATCGGCCCGCTGCTGGCCGGCTTCGGCGCCGGGCTGATCGCGCTCGACCTGCTGTATTTCGGCTCGGGCGTATTGCTGGCGGTGCTGCTGCTGTGCTGGGCGGTGTGGGGGAGAAGCGGTTGAGGCGCGCCGGCCTCTTTGTCCTCCTCTCCCCGCGTGCGGGGAGAGGGGCGAGCGAAGCGAGGGGTGAGGGGTGCGGTGGTCAGTGCACAGAATGATGTCGGGGGAGCAAGGAAGCCCCTCACCCCGGATCAAGTCCGGGGCAGGCACCTCCCGTCGCTAACGCGACGGGCCCCTCCCTCTCCCCGTTACACGGGGAGAGGTGTTGATTGTTAATTCCTGCGTTCGCGCTGGATCCGCCGCCAGTTGGCGACGTTGCGGTTGTGCTGCTCCAGCGTCTCGGCGAAGGCGTGGCCGCCGGTGCCGTCGGCGACGAAGAACAGATCCTTGGTCTTGATCGGGTTCAGCGTCGCCTCGATGGCGGCGCGACCGGGATTGGCGATCGGGCCGGGCGGCAGGCCGGGAATGCTGTAGGTGTTGTAGGCCGACGGCGTCTGCACGTCGTTGCGCGTCAATGTGCGGTCGAGCGGACCCGACCCCTTGGTGATGCCGTAGATCGTGGTCGGATCCGATTCCAGCCGCATGCCGAGCCGCAGCCGGTTGACGAACACCGCCGCCACGCGCGGCCGCTCGTCGGGCTGGCCGGTTTCCTTCTCGACGATGGAGGCCAGGATCAGGGCCTCCTGCTTGCTGACCAGCGGCAGGTCATGCTGGCGACCAGCCCAGGCGGCGTCGAGCGCCTCGGTCATCGCCTGGCGCATGCGCTGGACCACCGAGTCGCGGCTGTCGCCGAGGCTGAAATGGTAGGTCTCCGGCAGCAGCGTGCCCTCCGCCGGGCGCAGGCTGATGTCGCCCTCCAGCCCCTCGACCTCGCGCACGATCTTCAGCACCTCGGCGACGGTCAGGCCCTCGGGCACGGTGAACCGGCGGATGACGGTGCGGCCGGCGCGCAGCTGGTCGATGACGGCGGGAATCGGCTGGCCGGCGGCGAACTCGTATTCGCCGGCGCGCAGCGGCCTCGTATCGGCATCGAGGCGCAAGGCGAGCCGGAACAGCAGATCGTCCGCGATCACGCCCTCGCGCTCGAGCCGGGCGCCGATGGCGGCACTGCTCGAGCCCTTCTCGATCACCACCACGCGCGGCGCGGCGAGCGGGCCCGGCGCGGCGATGCGATCCTGCAGGTAGAACCAGCCGGCGACCGCGGCCAGTCCGCCGAGCACGGCAAGCGTCAGCAGGAGACGGAAAAGACGGCCCAGCATGCGGCGGGAACGCCGGACGCCGTCAGGACACGGCGGCGAAGATCACCGAAGCGTTGGTGCCGCCGAAACCGAAGGAATTCGAAAGGGCGTAGCGCACCTTGCGTTCCTTGGCCTTGAGCGGCACCAGATCGATGTCGCAGCCTTCGGACGGATCTTCGAGGTTGAGCGTCGGCGGCACGATCTGCTTCTCGATCGACTTGATCGAGAAGATCGCCTCGACGGCGCCGGCGGCGCCCAGCAGATGCCCGACCGAGGATTTGGTCGAGGACATCGACAGCTTGTACGCGTCCTGGCCGAACAGGCGCTTGACGGCGCCGAGCTCGATCTCGTCGCCCAGCGGCGTCGAGGTGCCGTGCGCGTTGACGTAGTCGATGCTGTCGGTGCCGATCTGCGCCCGCTTCAGCGCCGCCTGCATGGCGCGATAGCCGCCATTGCCGTCGTCCGGCGGCGCGGTGATGTGGTAGGCGTCGCCCGAGAGGCCGTAGCCGACCACTTCGGCGTAGATCTTGGCGCCGCGCTTCTTGGCGTGCTCGTATTCCTCGAGCACGACGCAGCCGGCACCCTCGCCCATGACGAAACCGTCGCGGCCCTTGTCCCAGGGGCGCGACGCCTTCTCGGGCGTGTCGTTGTAGCTGGTCGACAGGGCGCGCGCGGCGGCGAAGCCGGCGATGCCCAGGCGGCAAACCGCGGCCTCGGCGCCGCCGCAGACCATGACGTCCGCATCGTCGAGCTGGATCAGGCGCATGGCGTCGCCGATGGCGTGCGCGCCGGTCGAGCAGGCGGTGACGACGGAATGGTTGGGGCCCTTGAAGCCGTACTTGATCGACACCTGGCCGGAGCCGAGATTGATCAGGGCGGCGGGAATGAAGAACGGGCTCATGCGGCGCGGCCCCTTCTCCTTCAGGGTCAGCGAGCCTTCGTAGATCGTCTCCAGCCCGCCGATGCCCGAACCGATCAGCACGCCGGTGCGGTGCGCCTTCTCCTCGCTGTCGGCCTGCCAGCCCGAATCGTCGACCGCCTGGCTGGCCGCGGCCATCGCGTACACGATGAAGCGGTCGACCTTGCGCTGGTCCTTGGGCGGCATGTAGTCGTCGGCGTTGAAGCGCCCCTCGGCGGTTTCGCCCAGGGGGACCTGGCCGGCGATCTTGGCGGGAAGATCCGACACGTCGAACGACTGGATCGAACTGATGCCGGATTCCCCCGCGATCAGGCGCTTCCAGGTGGCGTCGACGCCAGACCCGAGCGGCGTCACCATACCCATGCCCGTAACGACCACTCGTCTCATGCCGAAAATCCCATCCGGTTGCGCGCAAACGCCCGCATCATGCGGGCGCCGTCGGCTTACTTCTGGTGTTCTTCGATGAATTTGATCGCATCGCCGACGGTGCCGATCTTCTCGGCCGCGTCGTCGGGAATCTCGATGCCGAATTCCTCTTCGAACGCCATCACCAGCTCGACCGTGTCGAGCGAATCGGCGCCCAAATCGTCGATAAAGCTGGAAGTCGGCGAGACCGTATCGGCCTCGACGCCGAGGTGCTCGACGACGATCTTCTTAACGCGGTCGGCAATGTCGCTCATCTTTCCTGATCCTTCGGTTGCAGGATGTTCCTGTCATGGCTGTCGCGGCAGCCGTTGTTCTGCTCGTGCCCGGCGGCAAAAAAGCGGCGTTTCGTAACACGTTTCCCGGACCTTGGCCAGCCAAAGAAACGCCGTAATTCCAATCGCTTGCACCCCGGCCCGGCATCCCGAACCGTTGTCATATCATGGCCATGCCACCATTGATGTGCAAGGTCTGGCCGGTGACATAGGCCGCTTCCGCACTCGCGAGATAGACCACGCCGGCGGCGATATCGTCGGGCGCGCCGAGGCGTTCGGCGGGAATGGCGGCGAGCAGCTTCTTCTTCTGCTCCTCGTTCAGCGCGTCGGTCATCGGCGTGGCGATGAAGCCCGGCGCCACGCAATTCACGGTAATGCCGCGCGAGGCGACCTCGGCCGCCAGCGACTTCGACATGCCGATCATGCCCGCCTTCGAGGCGGCGTAGTTGGCCTGGCCGGGATTGCCGGTGACGCCGACGATCGAGGTGATGTTGATCATGCGGCCGAAGCGGCGCTTCATCATTCCGCGCATGGCGGCGCGGCACAGCCGGAAAGTGGCGGTCAGGTTGACGTCGAGCACCGCCTGCCAGTCCTCGTCCTTCAGCCGCAGCGCCAGCATGTCGCGCGTCAGCCCGGCATTGTTGACGAGGATGTCGAGCGACCCCATGCGCGCCTCGGCATCCTTGATCAGCGCGTCGGCGGCGCCGGCTTCCGAAAGATTGGCGGTGGCGACATGCGCCCGCTCCTTGAGCTCGCCGGCCAAAGTCTCGAGGGCGGCGGCGCGGGTGCCGCTCAGCATCACCTGCGCGCCCTGGGCGTGCAGGGCGCGGGCGATGGCGCCGCCGATGCCGCCGGATGCGCCGGTGACCAGCGCGCTCTTGCCGGAAAGATCGAACATGGTTCCTCCAGTGCCCAGGCCGGTAATCAGCCGAGCGATTTCAGCAGCGCCTCGATGTCGGCCGGGCCGTTGACGGCGGTGCCGGTCATTTCCTTGTCGATGCGCTTGACGAGCCCGCTCAGCACCTTGCCGGCGCCGACCTCGACCAGGCCCTCGACGCCCTGCCCCTTCATGAACAGCACCGATTCGCGCCAGCGCACCAGGCCGGTGACCTGACGCACCAGCAGATCGCGGATCGTGTCGGGATCCGACGTGTCGGCGGCCAGCACGTTGGCCACCACCGGCACCGATGGCGGGGCGAGCGTCACCGACTGCAGCGCCTCTTCCATCTCGTCGGCGGCGGGCTGCATCAGCGGGCAATGGAAGGGGGCGCTGACCGGCAGCGGCATGCCGCGCTTGCAGCCCTTGGCCTTGGCCGCCTCGATGGCGCGGTCGACGGCTTCCTTGTGGCCCGAGATCACAACCTGCCCGCCGCCATTGTCGTTGGCGACGGCGACGATCTGGCCCTGGGCGGCCTCCTTGCAGGCTTCCTGCGCCGGCTCGAGCTCGATGCCGAGCAGGGCCGCCATGGCGCCAACGCCGACCGGCACGGCGCGCTGCATGGCCTGGCCGCGCCGCTTCAGCAGGCGGGCGGTATCGGCGAGGCTGAAGGCGCCGGCGGCACAGAGCGCCGAATACTCGCCCAGCGAATGGCCGGCGACGTAGGACGCCATGTCGGACAGCCTGCGGCCGCCCTCGCCTTCCAGCACCCGCACCACCGCGACGCTGACCGCCATCAGGGCGGGCTGGGCGTTCTCGGTCAGGGTGAGGTCGGCTTCGGGCCCCTCCTGCATCAGGCGGGAGAGCTTCTGCTTCAGGGCCTCGTCGACCTCCTCGAACACCTGGCGGGCGACGGGAAAGGCCGCGGCCAGCTCCTGGCCCATGCCGATGGCCTGCGAGCCCTGGCCCGGAAAGACGAATGCGCGCTTCATGGGGGTTTCCTCGACGACTTTCCTCATGGCGGCCTGCAGCGAACTAGATCGTGTGGCCGTCCTGCGATTTATCGGCCAGAAATAGCGGCTTGCGGCCGGTCCGGCAAGCTTCGGCCATAGGATTTACCCCCAGCCGGGCCGCACCAGAAAGGCCCGGCGCGGCGGGCTTGCGCGCAGGCGGCAAATCTATATAGTCCGCGCCCGCTCCTTGCCGGCCTCCGCCGGCTAGGGCCGATCCGCCGTTTTCGGGCCATGGTGGCCTGGCCGGCGCCGGCCCGTATAACAGCCATAAGGAGTTGTTATGCCGTTCTACGAGAACGTGTTTATTGCGCGCCAGGACATTGCCGCCACCCAGGCGGATGCGCTGGCCGACACCTTCTCCGCCATTATCGAGCAAAATGGCGGCAAGGTGACCAAGAAGGAAAACTGGGGCCTGCGTTCGCTGTCCTTCCGCATGCGGAAGAACCGCAAGGGCCATTATCTGCTGCTGAACATCGACGCGCCGGCGGCGGCGGTGATCGAGATGGAACGCAACATGCGCCTCAACGAGGACGTGCTGCGCCACCTGACGATCCGCGTCGACGAGCTTGAGGAAGGCCCGTCGGTGATGCTGCAGAAGCGCGACCGCGACGAGCGCGGCGACCGCGGCGACCGTCCCCGGCGCGACCGTGGCGACCGCGATCGCGGCGACCGGGGCGACCGAGGCGATCGCGGCGGTGATCGCGGCGAGCGTCCGCGCTTCGCCGATCGCGGCGAAACCGCCGGTGAAGGAGGCGAACGATGAGCATGGGCAGTGGCGGGGCGCGTCGCCCCTTCGTGCGCCGGCGCAAGACCTGTCCGTTCTCCGGCGCCAACGCGCCGAAGATCGACTACAAGGACGTGCGCCTGCTGGGCCGCTTCATTTCCGAGCGCGGCAAGATCGTGCCCAGTCGCATCACCGCGGTATCGACGAAGAAGCAGCGCGAGCTGGCCCAGGCCATCAAGCGCGCCCGCTTCCTCGGCCTGCTGCCGTACCTGATCAAGTAGCCGGACGGGAGAACAGCCATGCACATGGAAGTGGTCCTGCTCGAGCGCGTGCCGAAACTCGGCCAGATGGGCGACGTGGTGCGCGTGCGCCCCGGCTTCGCGCGCAACTACCTGCTGCCGCGCAAGAAGGCATTGCGCGCCACCAAGGAAAACATGGCCTACTTCGAGACGCAGCGTAAGCGCCTCGAGGCCACCAACCTGGAGCGCCGCCAGGACGCGGAGAAGGTCGCCGAGAAGCTCAAGGACTTCTCGGTGGTGCTGATCCGCCAGGCGTCCGAGGCGCTGCAGCTCTACGGCTCGGTCAGCGCCCGCGACATCGCCCAGGCGGCGACCGAGGCGGGCACGACGATCTCGCGGCCGCAGGTCAACCTCGACAAGGCGATCAAGACGCTGGGCATGCACAACGTCGAGATCGTGCTGCATCCGGAAGTCTCGGTGCCGATCAAGGTCAACGTCGCCCGCTCCGCCGAGGAGGCCGAGTTCCAGGCCCAGGGCGGTGTGCTGGTGGCCGAGAGCGAGCGCGCCCGCATGGAGGCCGAGGAGCAGCAGCGTCTCGCCGAACAGCAGGCGGCCCTGCTCGACCAGCCGGCCGCAGCCGCCGAGGCGGCGCCGGAAGAGGCCGCCGCGCCCGAGGGCGAAGCGGCCGACGCCGAAGCCAAGCCCGCCAAGAAGGCCAAGGCCAAGAAGGCGGAGTAGGCCTTCGCCGGCGAGAATCGCGCAAATCCGCGGAAAAGCCCGGCCAATCGGCCGGGCTTTTTCGTTGCGGGGCTTTGCGCCGGGCCAAACGGCGGTTAGATTCGTTCAAAATTCGAGCAAGCAAGAGGCGCCGGACGGGCCCCCGGAGTGGACAAATGCTGCTGGCTAAAGTCGTCGGAAAGATCCTTCAGGCGGGCACCCTCGACGTGATCGACCCGCAGGGCGCGCGCCACCGCGTCGAAGGCCGCCGGCCCGGCCCGCATGCGACGATCCGCATCCACGACGCGCGAACCGCCCGCCGACTGATCCTCGAACCCCGCCTGGCCGTCGGCGAGTGCTACATGGACGGCACGCTGACGGTCGAGGACGGCGACATCTACGATTTCCTCGACCTGATCGGATATTCGATCGACGCCTTCGAGCAGCACCCGGTGAGCAAGGCAGTCGGGCGCGCGGGATACCTGCTGCGCGGCCTGCGCCAGTACAACCCGGTCGGCCGGGCACAGAAGAACGTCGCGCACCATTACGACCTGTCCGGCGCGCTCTACGATCTGTTCCTCGACGAGGACCGCCAGTATTCCTGCGCCTATTTCCGCACCCCCGACGACACGCTGGAACAGGCCCAGGACCAGAAGAAGAAGCACATCGCGGCCAAGCTGCTGATCAAGCCGGGACACAAGGTGCTCGATATCGGCTGCGGCTGGGGCGGCATGGGGCTTTACCTGGCGCGCGCCACCGGCGCGGAGGTCACCGGCGTCACCTTGTCGGTCGAGCAGCAGAAGGTGGCGCAGGCGCGAGCCGAGAAGGAAGGCCTGGCAGAGCGCGCCCGCTTCGCGCTCCGCGACTATCGCGAGGAGCCGGGCAAGTACGATCGCATCGTCTCGGTCGGCATGTTCGAGCATGTCGGCGCAGGGCACTATGGCGAGTTCTTCGGCAAGGTGCGCGACCTTCTGACGGACGACGGCGTGATGCTGCTGCACGCCATCGGCCGCATGGAGCCGCCCGGCGGCACAAACCCCTGGCTGCGCAAGTACATCTTCCCCGGCGGCTACACCCCTGCCCTGTCGGAGGTGCTGACCGCCATCGAGCGCGTCGGGCTGTGGGTGACCGACTGCGAAATCCTGCGCCTGCATTACGCCTTGACCCTGCGGGAATGGCGCAAGCGCTTCCTGGCCAATCGCGACCGGGTCGAGGCGCTGTACGACGAGCGTTTCTGCCGCATGTGGGAATTCTATCTCGCCGCCTGCGAGATGAGCTTCCGCCACATGCGCCAGATGGTTTTCCAGCTGCAGATCACCCGCCACGAGCAGGCGGTGCCGCTGACGCGCGACTACATGTACGAGATCGAGCGGGAATTCCTTGCCACGCGCGCGGCGGAGTGATCCTATCGCCGCCCGTCACAGCTCCCGTCGCGATCGGAACCGCGCATGATTGAGGTCGAGGACCTGGTTTTCGACTATCCGACCAAACGCGCGCTGCATGGCGTGTCGCTGTCGGTACGCGAAGGCAGCATCACCGCGCTGGTCGGGCCCAACGGCGCCGGCAAGACGACCCTGATGCGCTGCATCGCCGCTCTCGAGCCGCCCTACTCCGGCCGCGTCCGCGTGGCCGGCGTCGACGTGTTCGAGCAGCCGCGCAAGGCGCACGAACTGCTCGGCTATCTCTCCGACTTCTTCGGCCTCTACGACAAGCTCAGCGTACGACAGTGCCTGGTTCATGCCGCCGATTCGCGCGGCCTGTCGCGGGCGCGGCGCGAGGAGAGCATTGCGCGCGCCGCCGAGGCGCTGGGGCTGACGCAGCGCCTGTCCGAGAAGGCCGGCACGCTGTCGCGCGGCCTGCGCCAGCGCCTCGCCATCGCCCAGGCCATCGTCCACGAGCCGCGCGTGCTGCTGCTCGACGAGCCGGCGGCCGGTCTCGATCCGGAAGCGCGGCAGGACCTGTCGAGCCTGCTGCGCGGGCTGGCCGGCCGCGGCATGACCCTGCTGGTGTCGTCGCACATCCTCGCCGAGCTCGAGGACTATTCGACGGACATGGTGATCGTCGACGGCGGGCGCATCGTCGAGAACCGACGGCTGCAAAACGATCCGTCGCGGCCGGTCGAGCGCGCCGCCATGGTGCTGGAACTGGCGGCGATGCCCGAGGACCTTGCGGCGATCATGGGCGGCATCGCCGATGTCGAGGGGCTGCGCCTGGACGCCGGCATGGCGCGCTTCACGCTCTCCGACACGCCGGCGGCCCGCGCCGCCCTGCTGCGGCGGCTGATCGAGGCGGGCGTGGAAGTGTCCGGCCTGTCGCGCGAGCGCGCCAGCCTACAGGATTCCTACATTCGCAGCGTCAGCGAAGCGCGACAGGGCCGGTCATGAACCTCGCCAACCCCGAATTCCGCCGCAACCTGTGGCTCGAACTGACACCGGCGCGACTGGGCGTCTCGGTGCTGGCCGTAGTCTCGCTGCTGGCGCTGGCGGGCGTGCGCGGCGACGGCAACGGCGACCTCCTCTATGCCGCGGAGCTGCTGTTCGCCCTGGTGGTGTTCCTGTGGGGCGGCAGGCTGGCGGCGGATTCGGTGGTCGAAGAGATCGCCGAACGCACCTGGGACAGCCAGCGCATGTCGGCGTTGGGGCCTTGGGCGATGAGCTGGGGCAAGCTGTTCGGCGCGCCGATCTGCGCCTGGGCCGCTTCGATCCCCGCCGTGGCGGCGATGGTGATCGCCGCACCGGATATCGGCGACGGGCTTTGGCGGGCCGCGACCTACGTGCTGTTGGGCGTGCTGTGCCATGCCGTGGCGCTGACCCTGTCCCTGCAATCGATCCGCAAGGGCCGTCAGCCCGGCCGCATGAAGACGCTGTTCTTCCACCTGGTGGCGCTGGCCGTGGTGCTCCCCTTCGCGTACTTCCTGATATGGAGCGACGAGCTGCCGGCGTATTTCGAACTGCGCTGGTTCCTGGTCGAGCTCAGTTCCGAGGAATTCGCGCTGATCTCGGCGCTGCTGTTCTCGGCCTGGGCAGTGCTGGGCGTCTATCGCCAGATGCGGCTGGAACTGCAGAAGCCGACAGCTCCGACCGCCTGGCTGTGCTTCATCGTCTTCCTTATCGCCTATCAGACCGGCCTGATCGCCGGCGCCGGTTTCGACCTCGATCTCGCCGTGCGCGACACGCTGGACGCAACCCTGGTCGGCACGCACTGGGTATCCGTGGCGCTGATCGCCGCCGGAACGCTGCTGTCAGGGCTGGTCTATCTGGCGATCTTCACCGAACCCAAGAGCATGATCGGCCTGCGCCAGTGCTGGGACGCCTTCCGGCGCGGCGATGCGCGGGCGATGTGGCTGCATCTGCCGCGCTGGGCGGTGACGCTGAAACTCACGGCGGTGGCGATCATCCTGATCCTGATTTTCGTGCGCCTGCCCGACACCGCGCGCGAATACGATGGCGAGGTGCAGCGCTACGCCATCGCCTCGTTCCTGTTCCTGCTGCGCAACGTCGGCATCGTGCTGCTATGCAATTTCATTGCCGGCAGCGCACGCGGCGACATGGCCGCCTTCATCGTGCTTGCAGTGCTGAGCCTGGTGGCGCCCATCATTTTCGCCGGCGCGCCCGATGTGGTGCGGGCGCTGTTTCTGCCGCCGCTGGCGGCGAACTGGGGGACCAGCATGGTTCCCATAGCGGCGCAACTCGTTCTTGTCGGCGGATTGCTGGCGCGGGTGTGGATGCAAGCGGAAAAGCGGCGCAACAAGCCCGTTTGAACATTTTTCCATTAACGCTATACACAGTCTTCCACAGACGCGCCCGTAACGCCCGCTTCGGCCGGCCTGATAGGTTGCCGCCATGGAAACCAAGCAAGACACGTCGAAGATCGCCCGCCTGCGCGAGGACGATCGGCCGCTGTTCCGCCAGCCGCCGCACAATCTGGAAGCCGAACAGGCGCTGCTGGGCGCCATTCTGGTCAACAACCTTTCGTACAACCGCGTCTCCGACTTCCTGCGGCCGGAGCATTTCGCCGATCCGCTGCATGGGCGCATCTTCGATGCCGCCGCGCGGCTGATCGAGCGCAACCAGATCGCCACGCCGGTGACCCTGCGGCCCTATTTCGAGCAGGACGAGGGGCTGACGGCGCTGGGCGGCCCGGTCTATCTCGCCAAGCTGGCCTCGGCGGCCGCCGGCATCATCAACGCCTTCGACTACGGAAGGCTGGTGCACGACCTCTATCTGCGCCGCGAGCTGATCGACGTCGGCGACCAGCTCGTGAACAATTCCTACAAGCCCGAAGTCGACGAGAGCGCCATCGCGCAGATCGAGATCACCGAGAAGCGCCTGTACGATCTGGCGCAGACCGGCCAGGTCGAGGGCGGCTTCGTGCCGTTCCAGCGCGCCATCACCGAAGCGATCCAGATGGCGGAAGCGGCCTACAAGCGCGAGGGCCGGCTGACCGGCGTCGCCTCCGGCCTATATCCGCTCGACCGGCTGCTGGGCGGCCTGCACAAATCCGACCTGATCATCCTCGCCGGGCGTCCCGGCATGGGCAAGACGGCGCTGGCCACCAACATCGCCTTCCACATCGCCAATTCATACACCGAAGGCGTCGACGAGCACGGCAAGCCGATCGTGGTCGATGGCGGCAATATCGGCTTCTTCTCGCTGGAAATGTCGTCCGAGCAGCTCGCCACCCGTATCCTGTCGGAGCAGGCGGAGGTCTCGTCCGAGCATATCCGCCGCGGCGAACTGAATGCCGAGGAATTCCATCGCGTGGTCGAGACCAGCGCGCGGCTAGAGCGCATCCCGCTGTTCATCGACGATTCGCCCGGCCTGTCGATCGCCGCCCTGCGCACCCGCGCCCGCCGACTCAAGCGCCAGCACGGGCTGCAGCTGATCGTCGTCGACTATTTGCAGCTGCTCAGCCCGTCGGGCGGTTCGCGGCAGGAGAACCGCGTGCAGGAAATCTCCGAGATCACGCGCGGGCTGAAGACGCTGGCCAAGGAGCTGAACGTGCCGGTGCTGGCGCTGTCGCAGCTGTCGCGCGCCGTCGAGCAGCGCGAGGACAAGCGGCCGCAGCTCGCCGATCTGCGCGAGTCGGGCTCGATCGAGCAGGACGCCGACGTGGTGATGTTCGTCTATCGCGAGGAGTACTACCACAAACAGCGCCCGCCGCAGCAGCGCGACGACGAACCGCCGGAGAAGTTCCACGACCGCATGGACAAGTGGATGGCGCGCGGCGAGGAGATTTACGGCATGGCCGAGGTGATCGTCGCCAAGCAGCGCCACGGCCCCACCGGCACGGTCAAGCTCAAGTTCGACGGCCCGACCACGCGTTTCTCCAATCTCGAGGACGACGGCGCCATCGGCGGGGATTGAGTCGAAGGCCCCCTCACCCCGGCCCTCTCCCCGTTGGGGAGAGGGAGCAAGAGGCAAGCGGGCAGCCTTACCTCTCCCCAACGGGGAGAGGTCGCGAGCGAAAGCGAGCGGGTGAGGGGGAAACGCACAGGCGGTATCCCCCCTCACCCCGGCCCTCTCCCCGCCGGGGAGACGGAGGAGAACGGGAGACATCGCATTGCGCGGCACCGCCGGCACCCTGACCATCGACCTCGACGCCATCGCCGCCAACTGGCGCCTTCTGGCGCAGCGCGCGAAGCCGGCCGATTGCGCCGCCGTGGTCAAGGCTGATGGCTACGGGCTGGGCGCGGCGCAGGTGGCGCGACGGCTGCAGGACGAAGGCTGCCGCTGGTTCTTCGTCGCCCATCTCGAGGAAGCCGTGACGCTGCGCCGCGTCGTCGACAAGTTCCCCATCGTGG
>JBFWZG010000110.1:0-12950 GCA_050185515.1 Reyranellaceae bacterium | reverse complement strand
ACGACATCGTCACCCGCTACCGCCGGCAACTCGACGACGGCGGCCTGCCGCAGACGACGCTCAATTTTCCCGTGCGCGAGCCCGAGACCCGCCTGCCGCGCGGCGCCATCCTCCTGCTGTCCGTGGTCCTCGCCGCCGGCGCGGTCTATGGCGGTGCCCGCTATCTCGACGACGAGGCGGTACAGACCGTAGACCGCGTGGCGCCGGTGCCCGACCGGCTGATCGCCGAAACCCGACCGGCGCCGACGCCCGGGCTGACCCCGCGCAGCGATCCCTCGAGCGCCTTCGCCGCCGTCACGCCGCAGCCCAGCGAGGCCGGCGCCGGCTCGTCGGTGCTGACCCAGCCCAGCCCGGCGCTGACCGCTGCGCCCAGGCCGGATGCCACGCCCGCCGTCCCGGCCGCCGAATCGGCCATCACCGCCCCGGCGACCCCTGTCGATACGGCTCCCGCCGCCGCGGTGCCGCCGCCCGCAGTCGCGGATGCCACCCAAGCTTCGCCGCCCGTCGCGAGCGCGGGCGCGCCGCCGGCCAGAAGCTCCGTAACGACACAAGCGAAGCCGCCCCGGCCGGAGGCTGCGGCCAGGGTCGAGACGCCGAAGCCCGAAACCACCAGGCCCGAGACCCCCAAACCTGATACGGCCAGAACCGAGACGGGCAGGTCGGCGACGCCAGCTGCGCCACCGACCGCCGCCAAGCCGCCGCCGCCCGCCGACGCGACGCAAAGCGCGGCCCTGCAGGCGCCGCCCAAGCCGCGCGACGTGGTTGTGGTTGCCCGGGTGGACAGCTGGATCGAGGTCCGCGATTCTAACAACAGCCCCCTGGTGTCGCTGCTCCTGCGGGTCGGCGACTCCTACCGTGTTCCGGAGGGCGCCAACTACCGGCTGGTGACAGGCGACGTGCGCGGCCTGGAGGTGCGGGTCGACGGGGTGGCTGTGCGCCAGCGTGGGGTGGACGACAACAAGCCGCACCGCACCCTCAGCCTCGACGGCGAACGGCTGGTCAACGGCAGCGCCGTTATCGACTGATTTTTCGGCTTTTTCCGGCCAGGGACAGGACGACGGCGGGCCGCGCAGTTGCGGCTGCGTCATGACGCGGCCACATCCACCCGGCTAGAATGGCGTCCGGCTAGGCGGATGGCGGAGGCGGTCACCGGCCGCGGAGTTGGCAATGAGCATCAGACCCTATCGCGACATTCTGCGTCGCAAATCGCGGCAGATCATGGTTGGCGCCGTCCCGGTGGGCGGCGAAGCGCCGATCACCGTTCAGACCATGACCAACACGCTGACCGCCGATGCGGCGGCGACCATCGAGCAGATCCGCCAGGCGGCGGAAGCCGGCGCCGATATCGTGCGGGTCTCCTGCCCGGACGAGGCCTCGACGGCCGCCCTGCCGCAGATCGTCAAGGCGTCCACCGTGCCGATCGTGGCCGACATTCATTTCCACTATAAACGGGGCATCGAGGCGGCGAAGGCGGGCGCGGCCTGCCTGCGCATCAACCCGGGAAATATCGGCAGCGCCAGCCGGGTGCGCGAGGTGGTGCAGGCCGCGCGCGACCATGGCTGCTCGATGCGCATCGGCGTCAATGCCGGTTCGCTGGAGAAGGACCTGCTGGAGAAATACGGCGAGCCCTGTCCCGAGGCGATGGTCGAAAGCGCGCTGAACCATGCGCGCATCCTCGAGGACCACGATTTCCGCGAGTTCAAGATCAGCGTCAAGGCGTCCGATGTGTTCCTGGCGGTGGCTGCCTACCAGCAGCTGGCCGAGGCCTGCGATTATCCGCTGCATATCGGCATCACCGAGGCCGGCGGCCTGCGCGCCGGCACCGTGAAGTCGTCGGTCGGGCTTGGCATGCTGCTGTGGTCGGGCATCGGCGACACGATCCGCGTCTCGCTGTCGGCCGATCCGGTCGAGGAGGTCAAGGTCGGCTTCGATCTGCTGAAGTCGCTCAACCTGCGCCATCGCGGCGTCAACGTCATTTCCTGCCCGTCCTGCGCCCGCCAGCAGTTCGACGTCATCAGGACGGTCGAGGCTCTGGAAAAGCGGGTGGCGCACATCACCACGCCGATGACCGTGTCGGTGATCGGCTGCGTGGTGAATGGACCGGGCGAGGCGCGCGAGACCGATATCGGCTTCACCGGCGGCGGCGGCGGAACGCACCAGGTATACGTCGCCGGCGTGCCGCACCACCGGCTGAAGCAGGCCGACATCGTCGAGCATCTGGCCGAGATGATCGAGAAGAAGGCGGCCGAAATCGAGGCCGCCAAGGCCAGGGCGGCGGCGGAATAGGGCGTTCGTTGACAGGATCGCCCCTGCGGCGTAGGTAAGCCCGCTGTTTGCGGCGGCCTTGCTCCGCCTTTTTCCAACGAACGCGCACCGTTTCCGCCACGTCATCCCATGAGCGACACCTCCTCCCGCCTGCAACCCGTCCGCGGCACGCACGACATCGTCGGCGAAGGCCATCGCCGCCATCGCGCGGTGATCGACGTCGCGCGCGAGGTCGCCGGTCGTTACGGCTTCGAGGAAATCGTCACGCCGATCTTCGAGTTCACCGAGGTGTTCAAGCGCACCCTCGGCGACACTTCCGACGTGGTTACCAAGGAGATGTACACGTTCGAGGATCGCGGCGGCGAGAGCATCACCTTGCGGCCCGAAGGCACGGCCGGCGTGGTGCGGGCGCTGATTTCGGGTGGGCTGGCGCAGGACCTGCCGCTGAAGTTCTTCTATGCCGGGCCGATGTTCCGCTACGAGCGGCCGCAGAAGGGGCGCCAGCGCCAGTTCCACCAGATCGGCGTCGAGCTGCTGGGCGTGCCCGAGCCGCAGGGCGACATCGAAGTGATCGCCGCCGGCTGGCGCATCCTGCGGGCGCTTGGCCTGCAGTCGCTGGTCACCCTGGAGCTGAACACGCTGGGCGACAGCGACAGCCGCAAGGCCTATCGCGAGGCGCTGGTCGGCTACTTCTCCGGCCATGTCGATGCGCTTTCGGGCGACAGCCGTTCGCGGCTGGAACGCAATCCCATGCGCATCCTCGATTCCAAGGACGAGGGCGACAGGCGGCTGATCGAGAACGCGCCGCGCTTCTCCGACTACATCAACGAGGCGTCGCGCGATTTCTTCGCCCGCGTCTGCGACGGGCTGCAGGCCATCGGCATCGGCTTTACGCTGAACGACCGGCTGGTGCGCGGCCTTGACTACTACTGCCACACCGCCTTCGAGTTCACGACCACCGCACTGGGCGCGCAGGGCACGGTGATGGGCGGCGGCCGCTACGACCAGCTGGTCGAGATCATGGGCGGGCCGGCGACGGCCGGCGTCGGCTGGGCGGCCGGGGTCGAGCGGCTGGCGTTGCTGCTGCAGGCGCCGCCCGCGCCGCGGCGGCCGATCGCGCTGGTACCGGGCGGTCCGGTGGCGGAGCGGCGGGCGCTGGCCATCGCCGAGGAACTGCGTGCCGCGGGGCATGCGGTCGATCTTTTCTATCGCGGCAATATCGGCCGGCGCATGAAGCGCGCCAACAAGGTTGCCGCCCGCTTCGCCGTCATTCTCGGCGACGACGAGCTGGCGCGCGGCGCGGCCGGCGTGCGCGATCTCGACAGCGGCGAGCAGGCCGAAGTGCCGCTCGATCGTCTGGTCGCGCATCTGCAGCCGCATCTCTAGCGGCCGGCGGGCAAGGGAAGGCGTTCAGTGTCGACGAACCTGCTTGAGAGGCTGGACCAGGTCGTGTCGCGCCACGAGGAGCTGCAGGCCGCCCTGTCGCAGGGCGGGCTCGAGGCATCGCGTTTCACGCAGTATTCGAAGGAATACGCCGAGATCACGCCGCTGGTGGAGGCCATTCAGGCGCTGCGCGCGGCCGAGCGCGAAGTGGCCGATCTGGCGGCCATGCTGGCCGATCCCTTGACCGATGCCGAGATGCGCGCCATGGCCGAGCAGGAGCAGGCCGAGCTCAAGCCGCGCCTGACGGCGCTGGAGCACGATATCAAGCTGCTGCTGCTGCCCCGCGACGAGGCCGACGACAAGAACGCCATTCTCGAGGTTCGCGCCGGGACCGGCGGCGAAGAGGCTGCACTGTTCGCGGCCGATCTGTTCCGCATGTACCAGCGCTACGCCGATCTGCGCGGCTGGAAGTTCGAGGTCATGCACATCTCGGATGCCGGCATGGGCGGCTACAAGGACGCCGCCGCCTCGATCAGCGGCAAGGGCGTGTTTGCGCGGCTGAAGTTCGAATCGGGCGTGCATCGCGTGCAGCGCGTGCCGGCGACCGAGGCGCAGGGCCGCATCCATACC
Organism: Reyranellaceae bacterium; assembly: GCA_050185515.1. Lineage (GTDB taxonomy): Bacteria > Pseudomonadota > Alphaproteobacteria > Reyranellales > JAQSWP01 > JAQSWP01. The sequence goes on along the minus strand of JBFWZG010000110.1, from coordinate 8,672 downwards.
TCGGCGGCGACGGTGGCGGTGCTGCCCGAAGCCGAGGAGGTCGACGTCAAGATCGACGAGAAGGATCTGCGCATCGACGTGTTCCGATCCTCCGGTCCCGGCGGCCAGTCGGTCAACACCACCGACAGCGCGGTGCGCATCACCCATCTACCGAGCGGCATCGTCGTCAGCCAGCAGGACGAGAAGTCGCAGCACAAGAACAAGGCCAAGGCGATGAAGGTGCTGCGCGCGCGCCTTTACGAAGCCGAGCGCCAGCGCCAGGACGCCGAACGCTCGGCCAACCGGCGCAGCCAGGTCGGCAGCGGCGATCGATCCGAGCGCATCCGCACCTACAATTTTCCGCAGAACCGCGTCACCGACCACCGCATCAACCTGACGCTCTACAAGCTCGACCAGGTGATCGACGGGCAGGGGCTGGACGAAATGATCGAGGCGCTGATCGCCGACGATCAGGCGGCGCGCCTGGCCGAAGTGAGCTGAGCTTGGCCGCGCCGGCCGGGCCGTCACTGCGGCAGCTGGTCGACCAGGCGGCCCGGCGATTGGCCGAGGCCGGCATCGACCGCGCCCGGGCCGAGGCTCGGCTGCTGGTCGGCCATGCGCTGGGCCTGTCGCTCGAGAACGTGCTGGCGCGCGATTCGGATATTGTCGATACCGCCGCCGAGGCGAAGATCGCCGCGCTCGTGGCGCGACGGCTGCGGCGCGAGCCGATGGCGCAGATCCTCGGCTGGCGCGAATTCTACGGTCGCCGCTTCAGGGTCGGCCGCGACGTGCTGACGCCGCGCCCCGATTCGGAAACGCTTGTCGAGGCGGTGCTGGCGCGGCTGCGGATGCGCGACGGCGAATTGCGTCTGCTGGAGCTCGGCGTCGGCTCGGGCTGCCTGCTGCTCACGCTGCTGGCCGAGCTGCCAAGGGCCACCGGACTCGGCATCGATATCAGTCCGGCCGCCCTTGAGATGGCAAAGAGCAATGCCCAGATGCTCGGCGTCACGGGCCGGGCCGAATTGCGCCATGGCGACTGGAGCGCCTCGGTTAGCGGCCGCTTCGATGCGCTGATCGCCAATCCACCCTATATCGTGAGCGACGACATTGCCGGGCTCGAACCCGAGGTAGCGCAGTACGAGCCGAGGTTGGCGCTCGACGGCGGGCCGGATGGGCTCGTCTTCTATAAACGGCTGATCGGCGATCTCGACCGTCTTGTCGAGACCGACGGGTTCGTCGCCCTGGAGGTCGGCGTCGGGCAGGCAGCGGCGGTCGCCGGGCTGCTGGCAGGAGCGGGCTTTGGTGCCATCGCACGCCACCGGGATCTGGCCGGGATCGAGCGTTGCGTCATCGCCGCCAGGCGCTAGTGGAGTGAAATCGCTCGGAAAAAATTGGTTGGCAGAACCCCGTCCGGGGGGTAGTTTGATCGACAAGGGCTTGGGGGCCCAGGCTGAAATCCTTGGGGGAAATCAGCCGCCAGATCCAGAGAACATAGCTGGAGGACACGCCGGAGCAGCCGTAGGCCGCCCGCCGTGCAAACCAAGGCCTTGAAAAGGCATCACAATTTGACAAGAAATCGATGAGACCGAACAATAACCAGCGGCGGCCGCGCGGCCGTAACAGCGGTGGCGGCGGCGGTGGTGGCGGCAACAAGGGCGGCAAGCCCCAACGCAACCAGACCTACGACAGCAACGGCCCTGAAGTCAGGGTCCGTGGCAACGCTCACCAGATCTTTGAGAAATACCAGGTGCTGGCGCGGGAAGCCGCGGCGGCCGGGGATCGTATCGCGGCTGAATCCTACTATCAGCATGCCGAGCACTATCTGCGGCTGATCAATGCCTCCGGCGGGTTCCAGCAGCGCAACCAGGGCCCGTGGAACGAGAACGAGAACTTCGAGGATGGCGGCGACGGCCAGAACCGCGAAGGCCGGCCCGATCAGCAGCGCGACGGGCGGCCGCAGGGCAATAACGGGCATGGCGGCCAGAACGGCTTCGAGGGCCGCGACGAGCGTCGGCGCCAGGGCCGCGAAGGCGGCATCGACCCCGAGGGCGACCAGCCGGAACTGCCGGCGGCGGCCTTTCCCCAGGCCGAATCCAGCTAGGACGGCGGCATGACCTGATCGCCGACGGCGATTTCGCCGTCGGATAGAGGTCGCGCATAAACTCCCATATCCGTATGCGCGAAGCCCGAGCGCAGGGCGGCGATGACGCTTAGATCGCGATCGCCGGTGCGCGGATTTACCTCGGTCGCCGCGCAGCGTCCGATGCGCTCCTCGACCCCGAAGCGCACGCCATTGACCAGAATCTCCTTGCCGACCCAGCCGAACTCCTGCCAGGCCGAAATGCCCTCGAGATAGAGGTTGGCGCGAAACCGCAGCCGGTCCACCGGCGCCTTCGTCACCCGTTCGAGGTCGCGGATCGAGGCCATGCCGATGATCGAGACATATGGATCGGGCACGTCGGAGAAAGAGATCCCGGGCGCTGCGGCCAGATGGGCGCGACCGCGCGTCTCCTCGCCCATGAACGCAGCCAGGAACTGCTCGATCAGAGCCCGGCCGGTGAGATCTGCAAGACTGCCGCGAACCACCTCGCGCCCGTCGCGTTCAATGCTCAGTGTCTGGTTCTCAGCGTCGTAACGGGTTTCCAGCTTGGCCAGCCGGGCGTTGCGCACCAGCGCCAGAAACGACGCCTTGGGCTGCCACTGCGGGTCGGCCGGATCGTAGCGCGAGGCGCCGTGGGCGATGGCGTAGCGGCGGTCGTGCGGCAGCGGCCGGTTGGCGGCGATCGGCGTGCGCTCGATCGGCTGCGCCGACAGGCTCTTGACGGGATAGCGGAACAGCGCGGCGAGGGTGGCGGTCATGATTGCGATCAAAGCCCGGAACGCGCTGTTCGGGCAATGTTTTTGCCGGCGGGCAGGCTTGCAGGGCGCGCAGCCGCAACCATATAGATTTCGGATGCCTTCGGGGTCCGCCTGCTTCGCCCGCCAAGATTTGGGGGCTTCTGAGAAGGGGTCAGTGACGACATGAATCCGGAAATCTATACCGAACGCTCGCGCGGTTTCCTGCAGTCCGCGCAAATGCTGGCGCTGCGTGCCGGCCATCAGCGCCTCACCACCGAACATTTGCTGAAAGTCCTCCTCGACGACAAGGAAGGCCTGTGCGCCAACCTGATCAAGGCGGCCGGCGGCGATCCGTCGCGGGCCCTGCAAGGCGTTGAGGCCGAGCTGGCGCGGCTGCCCAAGGTCGAAGGCGGCGGCGCCGGTCAAGTTTACATGGCGCCCGAGACGGCGCGCGCGCTGGAAAGCGCGGAGAAGATCGCGGAGAAGGCCGGCGACAAGTTCGTCACGGTCGAACGCCTGCTGCTGGCGCTGGTCATGGCGGCCGGCTCGCCCGCCGCACGCATCCTCGCGGATGCCGGGCTGACGGCCCAGGGACTGAATGCCGCCATCAACGAGCTGCGGAAAGGTCGCACGGCGGATACCGAATCGGCCGAGGGCGCCTACGATGCGCTGAAGCGCTATGCGCGCGATCTCACCGAGGCGGCCCGCGAGGGCAAGCTCGATCCGGTGATCGGCCGCGACGAGGAGATCCGTCGCACCATCCAGGTGCTGTCTCGCCGCACCAAGAACAACCCGGTGCTGATCGGCGAGCCCGGCGTCGGCAAGACCGCCATCGCCGAAGGGCTGGCATTGCGCATCGTCAATAACGACGTGCCCGAATCGCTGCGTGATAAGCGGCTCATGGCGCTCGATCTCGGCGCCATGATCGCCGGCGCCAAGTTTCGCGGCGAGTTCGAGGAACGGTTGAAGGCCGTGATGGGAGAGATTGCCGCGTCGGACGGCGAAATCGTCCTGTTCATCGACGAGCTGCACACGCTGGTCGGCGCCGGCAAGGCGGACGGGGCGATGGATGCCTCCAACCTGCTGAAGCCCGCTCTGGCCCGCGGCGAGCTGCATTGCGTCGGCGCCACCACGCTCGACGAATATCGCAAGCACATCGAGAAGGACGCCGCTCTGGCACGCCGCTTCCAGCCGGTGTTCATCTCCGAACCGACCGTGGCCGACACGATCTCCATTCTGCGCGGGCTGAAGGAGAAATACGAGCTGCATCACGGCGTGCGGGTGACCGACGCCGCGATCGTGGCGGCGGCGACCCTGTCCAACCGCTACATCACCGACCGCTTTCTGCCGGACAAGGCCATCGACCTGGTCGATGAGGCCGCTTCGCGGCTGCGTATGGAGGTCGATTCCAAGCCGGAGGAAATCGACGAGCTCGACCGGCGCATCATGCAGCTCAAGATCGAGCGCGAGGCGCTGAAGAAGGAGAAGGACCAGGGCTCGGTCGACCGGCTGGAAAAGCTGGAGAAGGAGCTGGCCGGGCTGGAAGAGAAGTCCGGCGCGCTGACTTCCGCGTGGAAGGCCGAGAAGGACAAGCTGGCGCAGGGCCAGAAGATCAAGGAGCAGCTCGAGAAGGCACGCTCTGATCTGGAGATCGCCCAGCGCAACGGCGATCTCGCCAAGGCGGGCGAGCTGCGCTACGGCGTCATCCCCGAGCTTGAGCGCAAGCTAGATGAGGCCGAGAAAGCTGGCGAGAACGCCATGCTGAAGGAGGAGGTCACCGAGTCCGACATCGCGGGCGTCGTCTCGCGCTGGACCGGCATTCCGGTCGACAAGATGCTTGAAGGCGAGCGCGAGAAGCTGCTGCAGATGGAAGGCAATCTGCACCGTCGGGTGGTCGGCCAGGACGAGGCGATCAAGGCCGTGTCCAACGCCGTGCGCCGGGCCCGGGCCGGCCTGCAGGATCCCAACCGGCCGATCGGTTCGTTCCTGTTTCTCGGCCCGACCGGCGTCGGCAAGACAGAGCTGACCAAGGCGCTGGCCGAGTTCCTGTTCGACGACGAAGGCGCCATGATCCGAATCGACATGTCGGAATACATGGAGAAGCACTCCGTGGCGCGGCTGATCGGCGCGCCGCCGGGCTATGTCGGTTACGAGGAAGGCGGCAGCCTGACCGAGGCGGTCCGGCGACGGCCCTACCAGGTGATCCTGTTCGACGAGGTCGAGAAGGCGCATCCGGACGTTTTCAATGTGCTGCTGCAGGTGCTCGACGACGGCCGGCTGACGGACGGTCAGGGCCGCACGGTCGATTTCCGCAACACGCTGATCGTGCTGACCTCAAATCTGGGCAGCCATCATCTGGCCTCGCTGCCGGAAGGCGCCTCGGTCGCTTCGGTGCGTGCGCAGGTGATGGACGACGTGCGCGCCAAGTTCAAGCCGGAGTTCATCAACCGGCTCGACGAGATCCTGCTGTTCAATCGGCTCAGCCGGGAGCAGATGACCGGCATCGTCGACATCCAGCTTGTCCGGCTGCGCAAGCTGCTGGAGGAGCGCAAGATCGAGCTGAAGCTCGACGACAAGGCGGTGGCCTGGCTAGCCAATCGCGGCTACGACCCGGTCTACGGTGCGCGTCCGCTGAAGCGGGTGATCCAGCGTAGTCTGCAGAACCCGCTGGCTACCATGGTGCTGGAAGGCAGCGTTCGGGACGGCCAGCCGGTCGACGTCACGGTGCGGGACGGCAAGCTGGCGATCGCCGGCCAGATCGCCGAGGACGAGGCGGCCTGATGCCCCTGCCGCCATTGCCTGCCGGAGCCCGCTCCGGCAGCATGGCGGCATGGATCCCGCCGCGATCGCATCGTCTCCGCCCGGCCTGAGCCTGCCTCAGTTCCTCGAGCGGGCGCGCGTCGCCCGTCAGGCAGGCGATAACGCGGCTGCTGAAGCGCTGCTGCGTCGCGCGCTGGAAGCAGCGCCGCGCCATGTCGGCGCCTGGTCGGAACTGGCATTGCTGCTTGCTGAGTCAGGTGACGACGTTGCCGCTGCCTTCGCGCGCCGCGAAGCGGGCGTGGCGGCGATCGAGGAGGCGGCCGCCATGGCGGCCTCGCTGCTCGACACGCCGATGCAGGGGCGCGCTGTCGCTGTGCTCGTGCGGACGATCGCATCCCATCCGGAACAGGCTTCGGGTCATCTGGCGCTGGCCGAACTGTATCGCCGGCTAGGCGATCTGCCGGCGGCGCGCGCCGCGTGCGCGGATTGCCTGGCGCTGGAGCCAGATGATCGTCGTGCCCTGTGGCTGCAGGCCGCCCTGGATGGCAGGCGGTTGCCGCCCGACCTCGATTTCATGTCGCCAGCGCCGGCCTGGGTGATCGACGATTTCCTGCCGGACAACGAACACGCAGCCCTCCTCGAGTTCGCGCTGGGCCATGATCGGTCGCTGGAACCGTCAACGGTGGGTGGCATCAATCCGCGCAGCAACTGGCGCCGTTCGCAGGTCGATTCGAATCTGCACAGATCGGGCGTTGCAATCATGCCGCGGCTGCGCGAGGCGGCCGCCCAGGCAGTCGCACGGCTGGCGCTCGAGCCCTTCGCCGTGGAACGCGAGGAGTTCCAGTTCACCGCCCATAACAGCGGCGACTTCTATAAGGCCCATTGCGACTGGGGTCCCGGTGGCGCCGAGCATCGGCGTCTCACTTTCGTGTACTACTTGCACCGCCAGCCGCGCGGATTCGCTGGCGGCGGCTTGCGGCTGTACGATTCGATGGAGGCGGGCAACGCCTTCAGCGAACGCGGCTACACGCGCGTCGATCCTGCCGACAACCGGCTGGTGCTGTTTCCCAGCTACGTCTGGCACGAAGTGGAGGCGGTGGACTGCCCCAGCGGCCTATATGCCGACGGGCGCTTTACGGTCAATGGCTGGTTCGGCGTGGCGCGGGCGATCGGCGCCGCCTCGTCGTCGGACTAGCGCGTGGTCGACGATTTGCCGGCTTCGACCAGCTGCTGCGGTCCCTGACCCAGCGGCATGGCTTTGCGCTTGGCGTCGAAGTCGGCAACGAAGGCGCGGAATTTCTCGAGATCCTTGCCCGCCAGCTTCGGCCCGACCGGCATGCTGATCGAGGTCGGATTGACCGGCTTGCCGCCCTTGTGGACCTCGTAGTGCAGGTGGGCGCCGGTCGACAGGCCGGTGGTGCCGACATAGCCGATGACCTCGCCCTGGCTGACGCGACTGCCGACCTTGATGCCGCGGGCAAAGCCGTTCATGTGCGCGTACGCGGTCGAGAATTCGTTGTTGTGGCGGACCATGATGTAGTTGCCGTAGCCGCCCTTGCGGCCGGCGAACTGCACTGTGCCGTTGCCGGCGGCATAGATCGGCGTGCCGGTGGGGGCTGCGAAATCCATTCCGGCATGCAGTCGGGAGAAGCCCAGAATTGGATGTGAACGCATGCCGAAGCGGGAGGAAATGCGTGCGCCGTCGATCGGCGTGCGCAGCAGCGCCTTGACGATGCTCTGGCCGTCGAGGCCGTAATAGTCTTCCTCGCCGCTAGGTGGGTTGTAGCGGTAGAAGGCCAGTTTCTTGCCGCGCAGAACGAGTTCGCCGTAGAGCAGTCGGCCTTCGCGCGCCAGCCGGCCGTCCGAGGTGTAGAGCCGCTCGAACACCAGTTCGAACTTGTCGTTGGGATGGATGTCGCGCTGGAAGTCGACATCGTAGCTCAGCGCCTTGATCAGGTTGTTGAGCACGGCCACGGGTACGCCGGCGGCGACGCCGTTGGCGAACAGCGATTCGTCGATCGTCCCGGCATGGCGCGCCACGGTCGTGCTGAGCGCGTACTTGGTTTCGTCGGCGCTGAAGCCGCCGTCGTCGGCGCGGGTGACGGCGATGTCGCGCTCGGCTTCCGGCCGCATGGCCAGCTGCAGCAGTTGCGGCGATTCGGAGTCGGTGCCGGGCGTGACGCTGACGGTGACGATCTGCCCGACCTGCAGGCGGCGCGGATTGAAGATCGATCGCAGCGCGTCTACGGCGCTGGTCGCCTCGGGAACCGGGATGCCGACATCGGTCAGCAGCTTGACCATGGTGTCGCCGCGATCGACCCGCAGCACGAGGTCGAGCCGGTCGCTTTGCGGCGTATCCTGGGTCTGGCTGTCGGGAACGGCCGCGATGGTGGCCGTTTCGGCGTTGGCGGCGTCCTGGTCGGCGGCCGGCAGCGGCGTCAGCTTGACGGTCGCCTCATGGCGCGTCGCTATCTGCGGCCCTTCGGTGCGCGACGCGCTCGGCGCGCCCTGGAAAGTGACCAGTGCCACGGCGAGCGCTCCCAGCGCGATGCCGCCGACGACCAGTTCCTTGGCGCTGGGTGCCCGAAAGGGCACGAGCTTGGAGAGCAGGGAGCCGGCGGAATCCGGGAGCGCCATGCCATGCCTTTCTGAACCGAGGTTGTCCGCTGGTCGGCAACGATGCGGATGGGGTCCCGCTTTGTCAAATAGAAATTTCCAGTCTAATCAATTGGTTCTGGGGAAAAGTTCGGGTGAATTTCAGGACGGCACGGACCGTGAGGGCGGATCGTGCCGGTGCCCGCCGGCAGGCGGTAAACGCCTGGAAACAAATCTGTTCTTTTTTCACAAAACAACGTTTGACAGGGGTTTGGGGCCGAGCGTATAAGGCGCGCTCTCCGATCCGGAGCCGCTGACGAACTTGGCCGGTAACCCGATTAACGGCCACGGTTTTCTGCGGATTGGGACGGACCGTTCTTTGACATAGTTGATCTGAGGAAGGGATGCGCCGGCGGCGGTGGTGGCGTTGGCCAGGGCTTAGGCTTTGGCTGATGTCTATTACTGTTGCAGGCGCATAGAAAGGTTCCGGCAGGCTTCAG